>CAMBQQ010000043.1 GCA_945870035.1 Rhizobium sp. Q54
GCCGCCCGCACCTTCGGCGTCGTCGTTGCTTGGCTGTGAAGTTGGATCAACATGCCCGAACCCCGCTTCGAATGTCCCTCAGGATCGATCTTGCCATGAAAAAAGCAGAGCGACGAGGGTCTATGTGATCATCCGGGATGGAACATTTAGGTGCGTCGAGGCCAGAAATCTGGTCTCTCAATATCTCAGCATACTCCTCGACAGCCTGCTTGAACTCAATTCTTGCGGAACTCCAAAGTTGCTCCGCTTCGGCTGAGTTTAAGCCGACACTATGGAGACGCCACTGTTTTTCTCTCTCCCACCAAGGTGAATAACGAAGACCATTCACTGTAGCACTCTCGCAATAATAGCTGACCCAATTCAGCTGGCGATATGGACATCCAATTTTCTTGGCCACAGTTCGCAATGCAATTTTGCCCTCGTCGGTGTGCTTGTCGATCGCGACCCAAAAAGGAAAGTCGCTTTGATCGATTTCTATCGGTGTGGGCTGGATATCGCTGGGGTCTGAAACTGTGCTTAGATAGGCGGCCGCAAAAATGAATGCTTTGTCCCAAGGCCACGTTGCCCAAGGAACAAAGGAGCGAACCTTTGTCACTTGCCAAGAAATTCCTTTAGTGCGGCCGATTTCAATAAGCCAATTCCAGTAGTCATCCGGTCTTTTAATTGCTGCTGCGATTATCTTTATCGCCCGGTCGTCATTTGATCCATCGAGCACCGAAAGGTCACCTTTGGATGCCACATAGGCAAGCGTTCCAAGCCCAGCGGCATCCTTGAATTTTATCGACTCCGCAATTTTCAATAGCCAACGAGACCGGCCTGATTCGCTTAAATTCGGGTCAAGATCATGAAGGTAAGGCCAACATTCCTCTGCGCCTATTACCGCGCACCTTGAACGTATCCATCTTTGGTCGCCAAGCTTTTCAAGTGATCTGAGAACTTGAGTTACCACCTTGGTATTCCCTCTGCGTACTGCTTTTTGCAGCAGCGAGCGGAATTGCGGATTTTTTGATGCTTTTCTTGCTTTTAAAAACATAAAACCCAATGAAAACTTATGCGGCGAACATCGCTTTTTGAGCTGCCTGAGCCGCTTTGTAATTTTCGAGACATCTGCAACCTTGTCGGCACTCGCGGCGGCGAATCTCAACGTTAACTTTACCGCGTTTCGCGGCCGCCATTAGTGCCTTCGAAGCGGTATCGAATACACTTTTGTCGCCTAGTGCATCCTTTGGATCGTCAAGCAGTATGTGATCAATATGTGCTGCGAGTGCAATTGTCCCGTTGTTTGTTTTAAACATAAAATGTTTGCCAAAGTCGCCGAAGCTAAATGCCTTGGCAAATTCATCAACCGTTTGAAAGTACCGCTCATTATCCTTTTGCCCATCTTTCCATCCGGTAGGATTTTCGCGGGCGATTCGCAGGGTGCTTTTGAGGCTATTGTCGGTGAGAACGCTTGTTGTGTTTAGAACGAACAGAACCGGCCCGTAGTGGTTTTTGCGTCTAGCCCAGTCGTGAATGTCAACGGTATCGAAGAAAACATCATTCCAAATCCCATATCTCTTATCGATTGCATCTGATGGCTGGGAGGTTTGCTTTAGCCCGTTTTTCTCTACGTACTGTCGGGACAACAATGCCCCTGCTTCCAGAAAGGTAATGGAAGTGAGGGCGCTGTTCGAATGAAAAAACTTGGTTGCGCCTTTTGAACTTAAGACTTTCAACACTTCGGCGTTATCCACGGACTGTCTCCCGGTCTTTAATTGGCCTCTGAATGTTGCACCGCAAAAAATGGCGCATTTGTAAGTACCTACACGTTTAGCGGGAATGTGATCCACAAGATAGGTGAGCAACGGTCGGCAAGAAGTTTTGGACTTAAATCAGAGTAGGCTCTTGACCCTATCTAAAAATAGGTCTATATACCCCACATCCCGTCCCATCTACGAGGGGCGTTTGATCAGCGTCGTCAGATGCTGGGGCGGGGAGCGGTGGCTGGTCGGGGCGTTGGAGATGCGACGCAAACACCCGACCGGCGGTCCAAGCCGCATCGTCCCGGCGCACCGATCCGTGCGTCGCTAGGGCCCCACTGGCGATGGCAGCCGGCACGGTCAGAAGTGCTGGGCACCGTTTGGGCCTAAGAGCGGTGGATAAGCGCGCCCTTCGTAAGAAGGGCCGCCTGAAACGGGACCGTCCACCGGGGGCGATGCGGAGCAAACCTTACAAACACCGCGCGCGGGACGCCATGGAGAAGGCGGACTTGCGGCGGCCTGGCGACGGCGCCGAAATGCGCTCAAGCGGGCCAGTTGATACGCCCCGGCATCGCGAGGTGCCTGGGCCCGCGGGTCCTCCGGGACCTGTGGCGTTCCGCGCGCCCTCGTTTGGGGGCGGAGTTGGAAGGCCCTATCAAGCGACGGCGTCCCCGCGCCGCAAATAACAGGGGCGATTTCGCATGTCTGCGCTTCTTCTTACCCTCTCCCCTTGTGGGAGAGGGTGCCGAGCGTAAGCGAGGCGGGTGAGGGGTCAGTGCCGGCAATTTGCTCCGACCCCTCACCCGGCTCGCGCTTCGCTTAGCGCTCAGCGCGATCCACCCTCTCCCACAAGGGGAGAGGGTAAGAAAGAAACTCTGCTGTTTGAAAACTGAATCGGAGAGAGCGGAAGCCTACGCCGCCTTGCCCTTGTTGACCTGGGCCTGCACGAAGCCCGCCGTCGAGGCATAGCCGCGCACGATCGCCATGCGCTGGTCGTGGCTCAGCACATCGTCGATATTGCTGAAGCCGTCCGGCGCGAGATTTTCGATGGCGTCGATGACGCCTTCCGGCCCGCCCTTGCGGTTCATGCGCACGATCTGCGCCGTCATCGGCAGCCGTTCCTGCTCGTACAGCCACAGCGCGTGATACGGGTTGTCGGCGCCGGCCAGCCTGTCGGCGAGACAGCGCGCATCGAGGATCGCCTGCGACGCGCCGTTCGAGCCGACCGGATACATCGGATGCGCGGCATCGCCCAGCAAGCTCACGCGGCCATGCGACCAGCGCGGCAAAGGCTCGCGGTCGCACAACGGATATTCCCAGAATTCGCCCGTCGCCTCGATCAGATGCGAGACATCGACATAAGGCAGCTTGAATTTCTCGACATAAGGCCGCATGTCGTCCCAGCGGCCGGGCCGCGACCAGCTCTCCTTATTCGGCGGCGTGCCGCCCTCGGACACTTTCGCCATCACCGCCCAGTTGGTCAGCTTGCGGTCCGGCGCGGTGCCATTGGCGATCGGATAGAGCACGAACTTCGCTTCCATGCCGCCGGCGATGATCATCGAGCGCCCGGTCATGAATTGCGGCCAGTCGACCGCGCCGCGCCACAGCATGGTGCCGTTCCACAAAGCCGGGCCTTCGTTCGGAAACAGTTTTTCGCGGACGAAAGAATGAATGCCGTCGGCGCCGATCAGCACGTCGCCGCGCACGGTTTTCAAATGGCTGCCGGCGCGGTCGAAGAAATAGGCCGAGACGCCGCCTTCATCCTGCGTGAAGCTGCCGAGCCGATGCCCGGTGTGGATCTTGCCCTCGCCGAGCCGGGCGCGCGCCGCCTGGTAGATGACACCCTGCAAGCGGCCGCGGTGGATCGAGAATTGCGGCACGTCGAAGCCCGCGTCCGTGCCGCGCAGTTCGTGCCACACGGTCTGGCCGAAACGGTTGGCGTAAAACAGTTCATGGGTGCGGATGGCGACCGCATCGAGCCGTTCCAGCAGGCCGAGCTCTTTCAGTTCGCGGATCGCGTGCGGCAGTGTGTTGATGCCGACGCCGAGTTCGCGGATGGCGTCGGACTGTTCGAAAACCTCGCAGTCGATGCCGCGGGCGTGCAGCATCAGCGCCGTTGTCAGGCCGCCCGCGCCGCCGCCGATGATGATCGCCTTCATACGCAAACCCTGACCGCACGTTGTTGCTGGTTAACGTCATCGCATTGCGGGAATTTCCCGGCAACCCGGACTTGGGAATAGGGTAACCGGACCCCGCGAAATTACTTTAAACCTAAAATATTTATGTTGCAGGCATCCCGGACCCGGCGCAGACTGGCCTTCTGACCCTCCGACGATGGAGCCGGGATATGCGTGCGGGTATGCGAACCGTAATTCTGGGCGGCGGCCCGGGCGGGCTTTATCTCGCGATCTCGCTCAAGCTGCGCAACCCGGCGCACGAGGTCGTCGTCATCGAGCGCAACCGGCCGGACGACACGTTCGGCTGGGGCGTGGTGCTCTCCGAGGATACGCTTGGCAATCTCGACGCCAACGACCCGGTCAGCGCCAAGGCCATTCGCGACGGCTTTGTCTATTGGGACGACGTCGCCGTGCATTATCGCGGCGCGGTGATGCGCTCCGGCGGCCACGGTTTTTCCGGCATCGGCCGGCAGCGTCTCCTCACCATCCTTCAGGAGCGCGCGCGCTCGCTCGGCGTCGACCTCCGCTTCGAGACCGAGGCGCAGCCGCTCGACGCTTACAAGGACTACGACCTGATCGTCGGCGCCGACGGGGTCAATTCGCGCGTCCGCGCCGCGCATGCGGATGTGTTCAAGCCGGACATCGACGTGCGCGCCTGTAAATATATCTGGCTCGGCACCAGACAGAAATTCGACAAGGCCTTCACGTTTATCTTTGAGGAAACCGAGCACGGCTGGATCTGGGCGCACGCCTACCAGTTCGATGCCGACACCGCGACCTTCATTGTCGAATGCGCGGAAGAGACCTGGCGCAAGTCCGGCTTCGACACGATGCCGGGCGACGAGGCGCTCAAGGCTTGCGAGAAGATCTTCGCCGCTTATCTCAACGGCAACGCTTTGATGTCGAACGCCAAGCATCTGCGCGGTTCGGCCTGGCTCAATTTCAACCGTGTGCTGTGCGAGCGCTGGTCGACCGGCAATGTCGTGCTGCTCGGCGATGCCGCGGCCACCGCCCATTTCTCGGTCGGCTCCGGCTCGAAGCTCGCTCTGGAAAGCGCCATCGCGCTGGCCAACTATGTCGACACCGAACCGACATTGGCGGACGCCTTCAAGCGCTACGAGGAAGAGCGCCGGCTGGAAGTGCTGCGTTTGCAGAATTCGGCGCGCAACTCGACCGAATGGTTCGAGGATGTCGAGCGCTATCTGCATCTCGATCCGGTGCAGTTCAATTATTCGCTGCTGACCCGCTCGCAGCGCATCAGCCACGAGAATCTGCGCGCCCGCGACCGCGACTGGCTCGCCGCCGCCGAAATGTGGTTCGAGCAGCAGGCCACCGGCAACGTACCGAAGCAGGCCAAACCGCCGATGTTTGTGCCGCTGAAGGTGCGCGGCGTCGAGTTGAAAAATCGCGTCGTCGTCTCGCCAATGGCGCAGTACCGCGCCGTCGATGGCGTGCCGACCGACTGGCATTTCGTGCACTACGCCGAGCGAGCCAAGGGCGGCGCCGGACTTGTGTTCACCGAGATGACCTGCGTTTCGCCGGAAGGCCGCATCACGCCGGGCTGCACCGGCCTCTATAATGAGACGCAGGAGAGGGCGTGGAAGCGCATTGTCGATTTCATCCACGCCGAGACCGATGCGAAAATTGCCTTGCAACTTGGCCATGCCGGTCCGAAAGCCTCGACCCAATTGGGCTGGGAAGAATCCGACGCGCCGCTGACATCCGGCAACTGGCCGATCGTCTCGGCATCGAGCGTGCCGTGGAGCCCGAACAACCAGACGCCGCGCGCGCTGACGCGCACGGATATGGACGAGGTGCGCGACCAGTTCGTCCGCGCCGCCGAGATGGGAAACCGCGCCGGCTTCGACTGGCTCGAATTACACTACGCGCACGGCTACCTGATGTCGGCCTTCATCACGCCTTTGACCAACAAGCGCATCGATGAATACGGCGGCTCTCTCGACAACCGCATGCGCTTTCCGCTCGAAGTGTTCCGCGCCGTGCGCAAGGTCTGGCCCGATGACAAGCCGATCTCGGTGCGCATTTCCGCCAATGACTGGGTGGGCGATGGCGGTGTCACGCCGCAGGAGGCCGTCGCCATGTCGCAGATGCTGCATGAAGCGGGTGTCGATCTCATCGACGTCTCCGCCGGCCAGACCTCGCTGGATGCCAAGCCGGTTTACGGCCGCATGTTCCAGACGCCGTTCTCGGATCGCATCCGCAACGAGGCCAATGTCGCCACGCTCGCCGTCGGCAATATCTATGAGCCCGACCACGTCAATTCGATCCTGATGGCCGGCCGCGCCGATCTCGTCTGCCTGGCGCGGCCGCATCTCGCCAATCCGTACTGGACGTTGCACGCCGGCGCCGACGCGCATTATCAGGGCACGACCTGGCCGAAGCCCTATTGGCCCGGCCGCGACCAGCTGCATCGTCTGAAGTCGCGCCCGGACGTGCTGACGGGGAAGGTGTAATGGGCTCACTCGACGGCAAGCATGTTCTCATTACCGGCGGCGGCACCGGCATCGGCGCGGCGATCGCCCGTGCGCTCAGTAAGGAAGGCGCCAAGTTGTCGCTCGCCGGCCGGCGCAAAGAGCCGCTCGACGCTATGGCCAAAGAGCTTCCGCGCACTGCCGCGATCGTCGCCGACATCACCAAAGATGCCGATTGCGCCGCGATGGTCGTTGCCGCCAACAAGGCGCATGGCCCGGTCGATATCGTCATCGCCAATGCCGGCGCGGCGTCGAGCGCGCCTGCGGCGAAGATCGATCTCAAAGCCTGGCAGGCGGCGATCGATGTCAATCTCACCGGCGCGTTTCTCACTGTCGGCGCGGCCTTGCCGGACGTGACGCGCGCGCCCGGCGGCCGCATTATCTTCATCGCTTCGACGGCAGGCCTTAAAGGCTATCCTTATGTCGCCGCTTACGTTGCCGCCAAGCATGGCGTCGTCGGCCTGATGAAAGCTTTGAGTATCGAACTCGCGCCGAAGGGCGTCACCGTCAATGCGGTGTGTCCCGGCTACACCGATACGCCGTTGCTCGACGCCGCCGCCGATAAAATCTCCGCCAAGACCGGCCGCAGCGCCGATGACTCGCGCGCTGCCTTGGCCAAGGACAACGCGCATGGCCGTCTCATCCAGCCGGAAGAGGTGGCGGCCACCGTATTGTGGTTGTGCTCGCCCGCCGCGTCTTCGATCAACGGCCAGGCCATCGCCGTGACCGGAGGCCCGCTATGACCATCGATAGCAAGCCGCGCGAACGCAGCGCCGCGCGCCCGCTGAGCAAGCAGCGGCTGCGCCTCTGGCTCCGGCTGCTGCGCGCCGCGCGCGGCATTGAGGTCGAATTGCGCGAACGCCTGCGCAAGGAATTCGTGATCACGCTGCCGCAGTTCGATGTCATGGCGGCGCTCGCCCGCAACGAGAACGGCATCACCATGACCGAACTGTCGCGCCTGCTGATGGTGTCGAACGGCAATGTCACCGGCATCATCGACCGGCTCGCCGCCGACAAGATCGTGCTGCGTCAGGCGCCGGCCAGCGACCGCCGCTCCTATATCGTGCGGCTGACGCCGAAAGGCGCATCGCTATTCGCTGTCGTCGCCAAGGCGCACGAAGGCTGGGTCGATGAATTGCTTGCCGATTTCGACACCGCGAAGACCGAAGATCTCATCGACATTCTGGGTGCCCTGGCGGTGGACCGGCGCGGAGAAAAACAATGACTGGCATGGCCGATTATAAACCGAAGCATTTCAACTGGCGTGTCGACGGCAAGGTCGCGCACATCACGTTGCAGCGGCCCGAGCGCAAGAATCCGATGACGTTCGAGTCCTACGCCGAATTGCGCGACACCTTCCGCGCGCTTAGCTATGCCGACGACATCAAGGCGGTGGTGATCGGCTCGAACGGTGGCAATTTCTGTTCCGGCGGCGACGTGCACGATATCATCGGTCCGCTGCTCGACAAGGACATGAAGGGTCTCTTGGCCTTCACGCGGATGACCGGCGATCTGGTCAAGGCGATGCATTCCTGTCCGCAGCTGGTGATCGCCGCGGTCGACGGCGTCTGCGTCGGCGCAGGCGCGATGATCGCATTGTTCAGCGACATGCGCCTCGGCACGCCGCAGGCCAAGACCGCGTTTCTGTTCACCCGCGTCGGCCTTGCCGGTTGCGACATGGGCGCTTGCGCCATGCTGCCGCGCGTCATCGGCCAGGGCCGTGCCGCCGAGTTGCTCTACACCGGACGCACCATGTCGGCGGACGAAGGCGAGCGCTGGGGTTTCTATAACAAGCTTGTCGATGCCGCTGCGCTAGAGTCCGAAGCGCTCAGACTGGCGCACCAGCTCGCCGATGGCCCGACCTTTGCACACATGATGACAAAGACCATGCTGAAGCAGGAATGGTCGATGTCGGTCGACATGGCGGTCGAGGCCGAAGCGCAGGCGCAGGCGATCTGCATGCAGACGCAGGATTTCCGCCGCGCCTACGAGGCCTTCGTCGCCAAGGGCAAACCGGCGTTCGCGGGAGATTGATGGATGCCGGACAAGAGTTTCCTCACCTGGCCGTTCTTCGAGCCGCGCCATCGCGCCTATGCCGAAAAGCTCGACGCATGGGCGGCCGATCATCTGCAAGCGGTCGATCATCACGATGTCGACGCCGCCTGCCGGTCGCTGGTGGCGCAGCTCGGCGACGCCGGTTTCTTGATGCCCTCCGCGCCGGGCGAGGGCGATGCTGAGAAAATTGATGTTCGCACTTTGGCGCTGACGCGCGAAATCTTGGGCCGCCACTCCGGCCTCGCGGATTTCTCTTTTGCCATGCAGGGCCTCGGCGCCGGACCGATCTCGCTGTTCGGGACACCGGCGCAGCGCGCCGCCTGGCTGCCGAAGACCCGCGCCGGCAAGGCCATCGCCGCCTTCGCGCTGAGTGAGGCGGCTTCCGGCTCCGATGTTGCCAACATCACGACATCCGCCCGCAAGGATGGTGACGGCTATGTTATCGACGGCGAGAAATACTGGATCTCGAACGGCGGCATCGCCGATCTTTATGTCGTCTTTGCCCGCACCGGCGAGGCGCCCGGTGCGCGCGGCCTGTCGGCATTCATTGTCGAAGGCACGAACCCCGGCCTCACCATCACCGAGCGCATCGAGGTCATCGCGCCGCATCCTTTGGCGCGGCTCACGTTCAAGAATCTTCGCGTTTCCGCCGATGCGCTGATCGGCAAGCCCGGCGACGGTTTCAAGATTGCGATGGCGACGCTCGACGTGTTCCGCACCACGGTCGGCGCCGCCGCGCTCGGCTTTGCCCGCCGGGCGCTCGATGAAACCTTAAAGCGCGCGGCGACGCGCAACCTGTTCGGTGCGCCGCTTGGCGACCTGCAAATGGTGCAGGGGCACATCGCCGACATGGCGCTCGACATCGACGCCGCGGCGCTCCTCGTCTATCGCGCCGCCTGGACCAAGGATATGGGTGCGGCGCGCGTCACCCGCGAAGCGGCGATGGCCAAGCTTCATGCCACGGAAGCCGCGCAGCGCGTCATCGATCAGGCGGTGCAGATCCACGGCGGCGATGGCGTCCGCTCCGGACATCCGGTTGAGACGCTCTATCGAGAGATCCGGGCGTTGCGCATTTATGAAGGCGCGTCCGACGTCCAGAAGGTCATCATCGCCCGGTCGCTATTATCATCGGCGGAGCGCTAAACATGGCAAACGCAAAACTTGGCCCCACCGCGCATGTCGATACTTTCGCGCGCGACAACCTGCCACCGTTCGAGCAGTGGCCGGAGCTTCTGCTCGACCGGCCGGAATTCCAGTACCCGGAGTATCTCAACGCCGCCGTCGAACTGGCCGACCGCCTGGTCGAGCGCGGCTTCGGCGATCGGACGGCGCTGATCGGCAACGGACGCCGCCGCACCTACAAGGAATTGTCCGACTGGACGAGCCGGCTGGCCCATGCGCTGGTCGAGAATTACGGCGTCAGACCGGGCAACCGCGTCCTGATCCGTTCCGGCAACAATCCGGCTCTGGTGGCCGCCTGGCTTGCCGCCACCAAGGCCGGCGCGGTTGTCGTGAACACCATGCCGATGCTGCGCGCCGGCGAACTCGGCAAGATCGTCGACAAGGCCGAGATCGCTTTGGCTTTGTGCGACAGCCGCATCGCCGACGAGCTGATTGCCTGCGCCAAGACCAGCAAGTTTCTCAAGCAGGTGGTCAATTTCGATGGCACGTCGAACCACGATGCCGAACTGGATCGCATCGCGCTCGACAAGCCGGTCAAGTTCGACGCGGTCAAGACCGGCCGCGACGATGTCGCGCTGCTCGGCTTCACCTCGGGCACAACCGGCGAGCCGAAGGCGACCATGCATTTCCATCGCGACCTGTTGATGATCGCCGATGGCTATGCCCGCGAAGTGCTCAACGTCACCGAAAATGACGTCTTCGTCGGCTCACCGCCGCTCGCCTTCACTTTCGGTCTTGGCGGTCTGGCGATCTTCCCGCTGCGCTTCGGCGCCACCGCGACGCTGCTGGAAAGCGCATCGCCGCCGAACATGATCCAGATCATCGAAACCTATAAAGCGACGATCTGCTTCACCGCGCCGACCGCCTACCGCGCCATGATGGCGGCGATGGACAAGGGCGCCGATCTGTCGTCGCTGCGCATCGCGGTGTCGGCCGGTGAAACTCTGCCGGCGCCGGTCTATGAAGAATGGACCCGCAAGACCGGCACGCCGATCCTCGACGGCATCGGCTCGACCGAACTGCTGCACATCTTCATCACCAACCGCATCGGCGACGCGCGCCCCGGCGCTACCGGCAAGCCGGTCGCCGGCTATGTCGCGCGCATCGTCGACAAGGACATGAACGAAGCGCCGCGCGGCGAGATCGGCCGGCTCGCGGTGCGCGGGCCGACCGGCTGCCGCTATCTCGCCGACAAGCGCCAGAAAGAATATGTCCGTGACGGCTGGAACCTGACCGGCGACACGTTCATGCAGGATGCCGACGGCTATTTCCATTTCGTCGCCCGCGCCGACGACATGATCGTCTCGGCCGGTTACAACATCGCCGGTCCCGAGGTCGAAGCGGCGCTGCTGGCGCATGCCGACGTTGCCGAATGCGCAGTGGTCGGCGCCACCGACCCGGAGCGCGGCGAAATCGTCGCCGCTTTTATCGTGCTGCGGGCCAATGTCGTCGGCGACGAACTTTGCGCCAAGAAATTGCAGGATCACGTCAAGGCCGTGATCGCGCCGTACAAATATCCCCGCGCCGTGCATTTCGTCGAGGCTCTGCCGAAGACGCAGACCGGCAAGATCCAGCGCTTCCGTTTGCGCCAGCCACAGGCCTAAGATGAAAAATCACATCCATGTTGTTCAGCCGGAAGCCTGGGCCGCGCCGAAAGGTTATGCCAACGGTGTCGTCGCCGAGGGCCGGCAGGTCTACATCGCGGGACAGATCGGCTGGAGCGCCGACGCGAAGCTGGTCAGCGCCGATTTTGTCGCGCAGGTTGAGCAGGCGCTCGCCAATATCGTGCAGGTTCTGGCCGCGGCTGGTGGGGAGCCTGCCCACATCGTGCGATTGACGTGGTACTTGACCGACAAGGCCGAGTATATGTCCCGTCAGAAGGAAATCGGCGAAGCCTATCGCCGCGTCATCGGCCGGCATTTTCCGGCCATGTCCGCGATTGTGGTGGCGGGGCTGATCGAAGACGGCGCCAAGGTCGAGATCGAGGCGACGGCGGTGTTGCCGCCGGGATAGCGCGTCCGGCCCGGTTGCGATAGCGTTTTCGAGCGAAGTGGGTACCGGTTCGCGTTAAGAAAACGCGTCAAAATAATATGCTAAGAAGAAAAGAAAACGCAGGGAAGAGCATGTCGGATATCGGGTTCAAATATAAAGGCCGCCGCGAGGATCAGCGCTTCATTACCGGCCAGGGGCAATACACCAACGACCACAATTTGCCCGGCCAGGTCTATGCCTGCTTCCGCCGTTCCGACCGCGCCCACGCCATCATCAAGTCGATCGACGTCGAGGCCGCCAAGAGCAGCCCCGGCGTACTCGCGGTGTTGACCGGCAAAGATGTCGCCGACGCCGGCTTTGCCACGCTGCCGCCGATCCAGCCGCCGCCGGGGTCGCGCGGCGGGCAAGGTCTGCTGTGGCCGCAACGGCCGATCCTGGCGCGCGACCGGGTGCGCTTTGCCGGCGAGGAAATCGCCGTCGTCGTCGCCGAGACGCAAGGCCAGGCGCGCGATGCCGCCGACTTGATCGAGGTCGAGTTCGAGGACTTGCCGGTCATCATCGGCCACGCGCGCGCCACCGCCAAAGACGCCGCGCTGCTGCACGATAAAATTCCGGGCAATATCTGCCTGGATTTTGAGTATGGCGACGAGAAAACCACCGCCGACGCTTTTGCCCGCGCTGCCGGCACCGTGACGCTGACCGCGGAAAGCCCGCGCGTCGCCCCCAATCCAATGGAAGTGCGCGGCGCGCTTGTTTCCTATGACGCCGCCAATGACACCTACGATTTCTACAGCCCGAATCAGGGTGGGCCGTCCTTCGGCCACGAACTGTCGATCATCTCCGGCATTCCGCACGAGAAAATCCGCGTGAAGATGGCCGATGTCGGCGGCGCTTTTGGCGCGCGCACGGCGCCGTTTCCGGAATATCCGCCGCTGATGCTGCTGTCGAAGCAGCTCAAGCGCCCGGTGAAATGGCTTTCGACCCGGTCCGAGGATTTCCTCACCGACAATCACGGCCGCGCCGTGTCGATGCGGGGTGAACTGGCTTATGACGCCAACGGCAAATTCCTCGCCATCCGTACCGAGTGGCTGTGCGATTCCGGCGCTTATCTGGCCCATGCCGGCGCCTTCACCAATTCGATCAACGGCAAGGTCATCGGCGCCGGAGTCTATCAGGTCGAGGCGATGTATGGACGCCACGTCCAGGTCATGACCAACACGGCGCCGACCAACGCCTACCGCGGCGCCGGCCGGCCGGAGGCGAACTACATCGTCGAGCGTCTGGTCGATGAAGCGGCGGCGAAGCTGGACATGGACCCGTTCGAATTGCGCCGCCGCAACATGATCAAGAAGACGCAGTTCCCGTACAAGACTTTAACCGGCGCCATTTTCGACAGCGGCGATTTTCATGCGCTCGCCGCCAAGGCCAAGGAAGAGGCCGACTGGAAGGGCTTTGCCGCGCGGCGTCGCGCGTCGCGTAAGGCCGGCAAGTTGCGCGGCATCGGCTCGGCCGTGTTCGTCGAACCGTCGGGCGGCGGCGGCATGAAGAAGGACGAAGTCGCCGTGCTGTTCGACAAGGATGGCCGCGCCATCATTCACAACATCGCCGGTCCCAGCGGGCAGGGTCATGAAACCGTGTTTCCGGAACTGGTGGCGCGCATGCTCGGCATCGACGCCGAGAAAGTCACGCTGAAGCAGGGCGACCCTGACGGGCCGCATCTTGTCGGTCATCCGTCGATCGGTTCGCGCTCGACCTTCTCGTATGGCAGTGCCTATCGGGTCGCGGCCGACATCATCATCGACAAGGCGAAGAAGATCGCCGCCGATGAACTGGAAGCCGGAGTCAACGATATCGAGTTTGCCAACGGCGTGTTCACGATCGCCGGTACCGATCGAAACATCACGATGACAAAGGTCATCGAGAAAAGCTGCGCCATCGTGCCGTCACCGCTCGATACCGTGGCCGAATACGGCATTTCGCTGGCGTTTCCCAGCGGCGCGCATGTCGTCGAGGTCGAGATCGATGCCGACACCGGCAAGGTCGATGTCGTCCGCTACACCGCGGTCGACGATATCGGCAACGTCGTCAATCAGGTTCTGGCCGATGGTCAGATTTCCGGCGGCATCGCCCAGGGCGCCGGCCAGGTGTTCGGCGAATACTGCCAGTATGACGAGACCGATGGGCAACTGCTCACCGGCAGCTATATGGACTACTGCATGCCGCGGGCGCACCTGATCCCGACGCCGGACCTTTTCAATATCGTGGTGCCGTCGCCGAACAATCCGCTCGGCGTCAAGGGCGTCGGCGAAACCGGGTCGACCGGCTCGCTGCCGGCCTGCATGAATGCGGTGCTGAATGCGCTCCGCACGGTCGGCGTCAAGCACTTCGACATGCCGGCGACGCCATCGCGCATCTGGAGTGCGATTGCCGCGGCGAAAACGGCGTAGCGATAAATCTAGTTGATATGCCGGGTGGCCGGCTCGGTGGCGCTGTCGCTGGGATACGGCGCGGTGTCGAGGCCGGTCGGGTCTTCCGATTCGGCCAAAGCCAGGTAGAGCTGTTCGAGCCTGAGATAGCGCTCACGGCTTTCGTCGTCGTAGGTTGCGTCCGCAAGCGCCGCGCAAGTGGCCGCTTGCCGCCTTAAACATTTTGGTGTCGTCATAGTCGTCAACCTTTCGACTATTGCGCCTGTTTGCATTGCAGCATGGAATATGCCGCGTTGCAACAAGAATTCACAAAACCCTCACAATGGAGAAATTCGCGGCAGACTTTGCTGTCAGGAGAACCCGAACAGCCGGCGCGGGGTCGTCTGAAACAACGCCCGGCGGTCGGAAACGTTCGAAATTAGATGTCCGGCCAATTCCACCAGCGGCCCGTAGTCCTGCCGCTCCGGGGCGCGCAAATAGGGCCAATCCGAAGCCCAAAGACAGTTTTCGAGGCCAAAGGCGTCAACCACGGCACGCACGAAGGGCCAGCAGTCCTCGAACGGATAGCTGCCGTGCGAGTATTTCGAATAGCCGGACAGCTTGACGCTGACGCGGCCGGTTCTGGCGAGCTTGAGCAAAGCGGCGAAGCCCGGTTGGCTAAGGCCGGCCGATGGTGTCGGGCGGCCGAGATGGTCGATCAGTACTTTGACCGGGATGTTCTCGATCCACGGCACGTACATCAGGAGCTGTTCGTGTTCGCTCTGGATCTGCATGAACATGTCCAGCTCGGCGAGCTTGCGGATCAGCGGCTCGGCGACCTTGTAATACTCATTGCCGTGAAAGGTCGGATTGAACGCGGCGCCAACAATGCCCTGCTCTTTGAGCGCGCGCAGCTCGTCGAGGCTGGCGTTGAAATCGATGATGGCGATGCCCTTGAGCCGGTCTTTGTCCTGCGCGATGGCGTCGAGCATGCAGCGGTTGTCGCTGCCGTAACCGGAGTTCGGCTGCACCAGCAGCGAATGGCTGACGCCGTATGTCTTCATCACCTGACGCAATTGCGCCGCGGTGCCGATCTCCTGGCCGGACGGCCTGTAGGCAATCGCCGGATCGTAGGGAAAGCGCGCCGGATCGAACACATGCGTGTGACTGTCGATTTTTGGTTCTTGAAAAATCGTCATCGTCTTCCGGTTTCGTCCTTTTCGCCCAGCGCGTGGCGCATTGCCCGATAGGCAAAGGTAATGGCGGGGCCGAGCGTGACGCCGGGCCCCGGATAGGTGCCGCCCATGATCGATTGCATGTCGGCGCCGCAGGCGTAAAGCCCGGCGATCGGGACTTCGTTAAAGCCGAGCACCTGCGCGTCGTCATTGGTGACCAGGCCATTGGCGGCGCCGATATCGGCCGGCACCAGCCGGATCGCATAAAACGGCGGCGTCGCGATCGGGCCGAGATTGGGATTGGGCGTTACCGCCGGATCGCCTGCGGCGTGGTGATAGGCCGTGCTGCCGCGGGCAAATTCCGGATCGACGCCGGATTTGGCGTAAGTATTCATGGCGGCGACGGTGCGCTCCAGATTGCCGGCATCGATGGCGAGCTTCTGCGCGAGGTCGCGCAAGCTTGCTGCTTTCGTCAGATAGCCGTCGGCGAGATAGGGTTTCAGGTTGTGGCCGCCCGGCCGCACCATGCCGAGGCCGTAGCGCTTCAACGCCACCGCGTCGGCGATAAAGTACGCCGGAATGTTGGGGCTGCGTTTGTTGGCGTCAAACATTGCCCGCGCGAACAAATGATAACTGGTCGATTCGTTGACGAAGCGCTTGCCGCTCTTGTTGACGCAGACGGTGCCCGGTTTCGATCGGTCGAGCACGAAATGCGGAAAGATGGCCATCGTGTCGTCGGCGCGCTTGCGCAGCGACACCGGCGCCCAGAAGGCATTGTCGAGATTGCCTTCGCTGAAGCGCGCGCCGAGCGCTAGCGCCAGGTCTTGCAGTTCGCCGGTGCTGCCGGGCGCGACCGGGGAGAATTCCGGCACCGGTTTCGTCAGCATCTCGGCGCGCCGTGTGGCGTGGTGAACAAATCCGCCGCCGGCGAGGACGACGGCTTTGGCCGCGCCGACGCGACGCACGACGTCGCCACATCTCAGCGTCACGCCATCAACCGCGCCATTGTTCCGATGAAGCTCCGTTACCGACGTCCGCATGACGATATCGACGTCCCGATCGAGCAGCGATCGGACAAAGCGCCCGACTAAAGCATTGCCCATGACCAGCCGCGTGCCGCGTGGATGGCGCAGCCGGTCGCGGGCGTGGCGCGACAGTAGTTTGATCGCATGGACGAAGGACGCCGCCGATTTGGTCATCTTCAGGAGATGATCGATATCGCCGCGGCTGACCATCATGCCGCCGAGAACGGTGAATTCCGGAATCGGTGGCCGCAACAAATCGAAAGCCTTGCCGAGCTTGCGGCCATCGAAGGGCAATGTCTCCAGGGCGCGGCCGCGCAAGGTCGCCCCTTCAACCTCCTGGACATAGTCGGGATGCAGCGGATAGGGGCGGAATTGGACGTCGGACTTGTCTTCCAGAGTTGCGATGGCATCCGGCGCGGCGTCGAGAAAAGCGCGCCGCAGCGCCGGGCGCGCATAATTGCCGACGACGTTGTCGAGAAACAGCGCGGCCTTGTCCGGACTGTCGCCTGATCCTGCGGCATGCCTTGTGTTCGGCGCCCATATCGTGCCGGCCGACAGCGCCGTCGTGCCGCCGAGATATTCGGTGTGCTCGATCAGCAGAACCTTCTTGCCGGCGATGGCGGCATAAAGCGCCGCGGCCATACCGGCCGCGCCGGCCCCGGCGACCACGACGCCGTAATTCTTACGATCGGGGATTTCCGACAGCGAGACAATCACACCGGCACCGCACAATGGCAGCATCTGCTGCCGCTTACCTTCTTAACGCGGCGGGGCCGGTTTGGAAAATAACGGGCTGCCGTGCTCGTATTACGTTACCGCCGTCTGCATTTGCCGCCGCTTTTCTCCGAATAGAGTGAGCTTTGGCCATGGAACGGGTCTTGCATGAATAGCGCGCGAGAACGGTTTGCATTTGGCCGCGCCGCCCGCATAAAGGGGGCGCAGCCGGGGGTTTTTTTCATTGAGCGAGATGCGCAAGGGTTCGGATTCATCAGGCCCCGGCGCGCAGCCGCAGGGCGGCAGCCGCGATTCCTCGCTCAAGATCGCGATCGTCGACGAAAGCCCGATCCGCGCCGCTATCCTCGAGGACGGATTGCGCGAGGCCGGTTTCACCCAGGTCGAGCGCATAGCCGAGACCCGCAATCTTCTCACGCGCATTTATGCGCTCGATCCCGACGTCATCCTCATCGATCTGGAAAACCCCAGCCGCGACGAGCTTGAGCAGATGTTTCAGATGAGTCGCATCGTCAAGCGGCCGATTGCGATGTTCGTCGATCAGAGCGATACGGCCTCGATCCAGGCCTCGGTCGATGCCGGCGTTTCGGCCTATATTGTCGGGAACCTGCAGAAAGATCGCATCAAGACTATCCTCGATCTCTGCATCTCGCGCTTCAACGCCTTCTCGCGCCTGCAAAGCGAACTCGAGGAGGCCAAGGACGCATTGCAGGAGCGCAAGATCATCGATCGCGCGAAGGGCGTGCTGATGAAGGCCAAAGGGCTTAACGAGGAGCAGGCTTATACGCTGCTGCGCAAGACTGCGATGAATGAAAATAAAAAGATCGCCGAAATCGCCCAATCGGTCATGACCGCCGCGGAGTTGTTCAAATGAAGCGAAATCTGCGTATCGGTTACATTCCGCTGATTGACGCGACGCCTGTCCTGGCCGCCGTCGATCACGGTTTTGCCGAAGCCGAAGGGCTGAGCATCGAACTGGTCCGCGAAGTCTCCTGGTCGAATGTGCGTGACAAACTCAATCTCGGCCTGTTCGACGCCTCGCACATGCTGGCGCCACTGCCGATCGCATCGAGCCTTGGCATCGGTCATGTGAAAGTGCCGCTGATTGCGCCGTTTACGTTGGCGCTCAACGGCAATTCCATCACCGTGTCGCCGGCGCTTTACAACGAGTTAATTGCCGTCGCCGATGGCGACGTGACCGATCCGCTTGTGTCGGCGCGTGCGTTGCATCGCGCCGTCGCGGATCGCCGCGCCCGCGGCGCGCCGATGCTCAATTTCGGCATGACGTTCCCGTTCTCGAACCACAATTATCAACTGCGGTTCTGGATGGCGGCGGGCGGCGTCGATCCGGACGAAGATGTGAGACTGGTGGTGCTGCCGCCGCCTTACATGGTGGAGAGCCTGACCAGCGGTCACGTCGACTGCTTCTGCGTCGGTGCGCCGTGGAACTCGGTTGCGGTCGATAATGGCGTCGGCCACATCCTGCATTTTGGTTGCGACATCCAGCGGCGCATGTCGGAGAAGGTGCTGGCGGTCCGCGAGAACTGGGCGAGCGATAATCCGGAGACCTTGTCGGCGCTCATTCGCGCTTTGGCCAAGGCCGCGGCCTTCGCCGAAAATCCGGCCAATCTCGACGCGGTCTGCGACACGATCGGCATGCGCATCGGCGCCTCGCCGGAAGTCGTCTCGCGCACCCTCAAGGGCGTGTTGAAGGTCACGACGGACGGGCTGACCCGGTCGAGCGACGACTACATCCTGCTGGACCGGCATCAGGCCAACCGTCCCGACAAGGTTCATGCCGCCTGGGTTTATGCGGACATGGTGCGCTGGGGCCAGTCGCCATTGAGCCTGGAATCGCTGCGCATCGCCGAAAATGTGTTCCGGCCCGATCTCTATGATCTCGCCATGGGGCGTGCGCCGGCGCAGGCGGTGAGCGATCCAGCGGACCGCATCGGCGCGTTCTACGGCCCGGAATTCGTGGCATCGGACATCGCCGGCCATCTTGAATCCTGGCGTCTGCGGGGACCGAACCGGCCGCAGCTATCGGTGGTGCGCTGATCTGTTGCGATGCACAATAATTGCGCATGCTGCGGCTGATGTAAGCATGCTTCGGCACTTCGCGCGCTAACCATCGCCTCGATATTTTCCAGTAACAGGTTGCTTTCATTGGCTTTTGGCATCGCCGCCTGAGTTGGCACGGCGCTTGTATAGAAGAAGTCCAAGACGCGCCGCCGTTCGGCTGGCGCATCGGGTCCAATGACGGGCCACCAGCAACGCCGCTGTCCTGAGAGAGAACGCATTTCGTGCGTCTCGGGACTGCGGCTTTTTTATTGGCTCATGAGAACGACGACCAGACCGGGTCACTCGCATGCAAAGGATGACGCTTCCAATGACGAACGACAAAACTTCCAAGGGCATCAGCCGCCGGTCGCTGCTCAAGGCGGGCGCCGGGACAGCCGCGCTGATGAGCGCGATCGGCACGCAATTCCCGTTCGGCGTTCATGTCGCGCAAGCCGCCGGCCCGGAAGTGACCAAGGCCAATCTCGGCTTCATTGCGCTGACCGACGCCGCGCCGCTCTTCGTCGCCAAGGAGAAAGGCATCTTCGCCAAATTCGGCATGCCGGACGTCGAGGTGCAGAAGCAGGCGTCATGGGGCGCGACGCGCGACAACCTCGTGCTCGGCGGCGAATCCAACGGCATCGACGGTGCGCATATCCTGACGCCGATGCCCTATCTGATCTCGGCCGGCAAGGTGACGCAGAACAACGTGCCGACGCCGATGTACATCCTCGCCCGCCTCAACCTGAACGGCCAGTGCATCTCGGTCGGCAAGGAATACACCGATCTGAAAATCGGCGTCGACACCAAGCCTTTCAAGACCGCGCTCGACGCAAAGAAGGCCTCCGGCAAGTCGATCAAGGCGGCAATGACGTTCCCGGGCGGCACGCACGATCTCTGGATCCGCTACTGGCTCGCCGCCGGCGGCATCGATCCGGACAAGGACATCGAAACCATCGTGGTGCCGCCGGCGCAAATGGTGGCCAACATGAAAGTCGGCACGATGGACTGCTTCTGCGTCTGCGAGCCGTGGAACCTGCAACTCATCCATCAGAAGATCGGTTACACCGCGCTGACCACCGGCGAATTGTGGAATCTGCATCCGGAAAAATCTTTCGGCATGCGCGCCGCCTATGTCGACAAATATCCGAAGGCCGCCAAGGCGCTGCTGATGGCGGTGATGGAAGCGCAGCAGTGGTGCGAAAAGGCGGAGAACCGCGCCGAAGCGGCCGCCATTTGCGCCAAGCGGCAATGGATCAATTGCCCGGTCGACGACATCACCGACCGCATGAAAGGCAAGTTCGACTACGGCGTTCCCGGCAAGGTCGTCGACAACCATCCGCAGCAGATGCGCTACTGGAAGGACCATGCGTCCTATCCGTACCAGAGCCACGATCTGTGGTTCATGACCGAGGATATTCGCTGGGGCAAGTTCGAGCCCGGCTACGACGCCAAGGCGCTGATCGGCAAGGTCAACCGCGAGGATCTCTGGAAAGAGGCGGCCAAGGAACTCAACGTTCCGGCCACGGAAATCCCGACATCCAAGTCGCGCGGCAAGGAAACCTTCTTCGACGGCAAGGTCTTCGATCCGGAAAATCCGAGCGCCTATCTCAAGAGCCTCACCATCAAGCGCGCTGAAGTGTGAACGAAAAAAGGGCCGCCCCGCGTGGGGCGGCCCGCTTTTTGGATCAATGGAGAAGTCACGCAATGAACATGCCCCTCGTCAAGACCGACAATTCGCAAACCATCGCAGCGGTGACCGGCGCTCCTGCCGCGGCGAAGGTCTTGCCCCTGACCTTCAAGCGCCCGGCGCTGCAAAGCAAATTCGTCGGCAAACTGCGTGACGTCGCCGCAAACCTGGTGCCGCCGATCGTAATGATCAGCCTTTTGCTGATCATCTGGGAAATGCTGTGCAGCAAGACCGGGGCGACGCTGCCGCCGCCGTCGCGCGTGCTGGCCGATACCTGGGAACTGATCGTCGATCCGTTCTACGATCGCGGCGGCATCGACAAGGGCCTGTTCTGGCATCTGTCGGCAAGCTTGCAGCGTGTCGCCTTGGGCTACGCGCTGGCTGCTGTTGCCGGCGTCGCGCTTGGCACCTTGGTCGGTCAGTCGGTCTGGGCGATGCGCGGCCTCGATCCGATCTTCCAGGTGCTGCGCACCGTGCCGCCGCTGGCCTGGCTGCCGCTGTCATTGGCCGCGTTCCGCGACAGCCAGCCGTCGGCGATCTTCGTCATCTTCATCACTGCGATCTGGCCGATCATCATCAACACCGCGGTCGGCATTCGCAACATGCCGCAGGATTACCGCAACGTCGCCGCGGTGCTGCGCCTCAACCCGCTGGAGTTCTTCATCAAGGTGATGGTGCCGTCGGCGGCGCCTTACATCTTCACCGGACTGCGCATCGGCATCGGCCTGTCGTGGCTCGCCATCGTTGCCGCCGAAATGTTGATCGGCGGCGTCGGCATCGGTTTCTTCATATGGGACGCCTGGAACTCGTCGCACATCTCCGAAATCATTCTGGCGCTGATCTATGTCGGCATTGTCGGTTTCATTCTCGACCGCATCGTCGCCGGCATCGCCTCCATTGTCACCCGCGGCACCGCAGCCAATTAAGGATCGACATCATGACCCCGTATTGCAGAATCGATCACGTCGATAAAGTCTACAGCCGCGGCAACACCGAGACCTGCGTGCTGAAGGAGATCACGCTCGACATCGACGAGGGCGAGTACGTCTCGATTATCGGCCACTCCGGTTGCGGCAAATCGACCTTGCTCAACATCGTCGCCGGACTGACCGAAGCGACTTCAGGCGGCGTCATTCTCGAAGGCAAGCATGTCGACGAGCCGGGCCCGGACCGCGCCGTCGTGTTCCAGAACCACAGCCTGCTGCCGTGGCTGACGGTTTACGACAACGTCAAGCTCGCGGTCGACAAAGTGTTCGGCAGCTCCAAGTCGCGGGCCGAGCGTGATGAATGGACCTTGCACAATCTTAATCTGGTGCAGATGACGCATGCCAAGGACAAGCGGCCGTCGGAAATTTCCGGCGGCATGAAGCAGCGCGTCGGCCTTGCGCGTGCGCTGGCGATGGAGCCGAAGATCCTGCTGCTCGACGAACCGTTCGGTGCGCTCGACGCGCTGACCCGCGCGCATTTGCAGGACACGGTGATGGGCCTGCACCAGAAGCTCGGCAACACGGTGATGATGATCACCCACGATGTCGACGAGGCGGTGCTGTTGTCCGACCGCATCATCATGATGACCAACGGGCCGTCGGCGCAGATCGGCGAAATCCTCACCGTGCCGATCGCGCGGCCGCGCAAGCGCCTCGAACTCGTCACCGACGCCACCTTCCTGAAGTGCCGCCAGCGCGTGCTCGAATTCCTCTATGAGCGGCACCGCTTCGTCGAAGCAGCGTGATCTTTCTTCACCTCTCCCCGCAGTGCGGGGAGAGGTCGGCTTCCGAGCGACAGCGAGGAAGCCGGGTGAGGGGCAGTGCACAGCCTCTCATTTGCCCCTCACCCGGCGCGCAAGTGCGCGCCACCCTCTCCCCGTAAAGAACGGGGAGAGGGAAGCAAGGCAGAAAGGACTTTTATGAGCGAACCGCTCGTCATCATCGGCAATGGCATGGCCACGATGCGTCTGGTTGAGGAACTCAGCCAGCGCTCGCTCGGCCGTTACGCCATTGCCGTGATCGGCGAGGAGCCGCGGCTGGCCTACAACCGCGTGCTATTGTCGTCGGTGCTGGCCAGGGAAGTGTCGCGCGGCGACGTCGAACTGAAGTCGCGGGACTGGTACCGCGCGCATGGCGTGTCGCTGATCTACGGCCAGCGCGTCACCGCCATCGACGCCGATGCTCACCGCGTAAAGCTCGCCAATGGCGGCACGCTGCCGTTCAACAAACTGGTGCTGGCGACTGGCTCGAAGCCGATCCGCCTCAACGTGCCGGGCATGGATCTGCCGGGGGTGCTGACTTTCCGCGATCTCGGCGATGTCGATTCCATCGAAAACGCGGCATTGCGAAACCGCAAGGCGGTGGTCATCGGCGGCGGGCTGCTCGGCCTCGAAGCCGCCTACGGCCTGGCGAAAGCCGGCGTGCAGGTTTCGGTTATTCATCTGATGGACCGCCTGATGGAGCGTCAGTTGGATGCGCGCGCTTCGGCGCTGCTGAAAGCCGCGGTCGAGGCCAAGGGCATTGCCGTTCATCTCAATGGCGAAACTGCCGCGATCAAAGGCGCGCAGCGCGCGCAAGCCGTGTTGCTGAAAGATGGCCGTGAGATCGCCGCCGATCTCGTCATCGTCGCCGCCGGCATCCGCGCCAATGCTGAACTGGCGCAAAGCGCCGGGCTTGAGGTTGGGCGCGGCATTGTCGTCGGCGATCATATGCAGACCGGCAAGGCGGGCATCTACGCCATCGGCGAATGCGCCGAGCATCGCGGTATTAGCTACGGGCTGGTCGAGCCGGCCTATGAGCAGGCGCGCGTGCTGGCATCACATCTTTGCGGCGGCGATGCGCGCTATGACGGCAGCGTGCTGGCGACCAATCTCAAGGTATCTGGCGTCAGTGTGTTTTCCGCCGGCGATTTTATCGGCGCAGCCGGCACCGAGCAGATCGTCCTGAGCGACCCCGGCCTCGGTTCTTACAAGAAACTGGTGATTGCCGACGGCAAGTTGGTTGGTGCGGTGCTGTTCGGCGATACCGCCGATGGGCTCTGGTATCTCGACTTGATCCGCAGCGGCGCATCGATCGATGCGATGCGCGACGATCTGATGTTCGGCCGTGCGCTGGCCGAACGCGCGTTGCCCAAAGAGCTGGCGGCGTAATGTCCAGCGACTTCACCCCCGACCAGAAGCGTTATCTCGAAGGCTTTGCCTCGGGCCTGATCGCGGCGCGCGCCGCGCGCGGCCAGTTGCCGTCGGGTGGGCAGGGTGGCGAGCCGACAGGGCCGGACGCCATCCACATCAAGGCGCAGGATCGCACCATTGCTGCCGGCGGAAAATTGTCGGACGCCGAAAAGATCAAGCGCGAGCAGCATCCGTTCGATGCCTATGACCGGCTCAAGCAACAGGCGCGCGACAATGTCGCGCCGAAGGCGGCCGACAATTTCCGCTGGCGCTATTACGGCCTGTTCTATGTCGCGCCGACGCAGACCTCCTATATGTGCCGGCTGCGCATCGCCAACGGCATCCTGACGCATTGGCAGCTCGCCGGCCTGGCCGATCTCGCCGACAAATATGCCGGCAATTATTCGCACGTCACCACGCGCGCCAATTTGCAGATCCGCGAGATCGAGCCGAAGAATGCGGTCGCGGTGGTCGAGGGCATCATGGACCTTGGCCTGGCGTCGCGCGGCTCAGGCGCCGACAACATTCGCAACGTCACCGGCACGCCGACGGCCGGCATCGACCCGCAGGAACTCATCGACACGCGGCCTTACGCGCGCGAATGGCATCACCACATTCTCAACGAGCGCGCGCTGTACGGCTTGCCGCGCAAGTTCAATGTCGGGTTCGACGGCGCCGGCCGCATTCCGGTGCTGGAAGACACCAACGACATCGGCTTTCAGGCGGTCGAGGTGAAGGACGGTTTCGGCGCCGAGCCCGGCATCTGGTTCAGGCTTGCGCTCGGCGGCATCACCGGGCACCGCGACTTTGCCCGCGATACCGGCGTCATCGTCAAGCCGGAAGAAGCGACACAGGTCGCCGACGCTATCGTCCGCGTCTACATCGAGCACGGCGACCGCACCGACCGCAACAGGTCGCGGCTGAAATATGTGCTCGACGCCTGGGGCTTCGAGAAGTTTCTTGCCCATGTCGAAGAGAAGCTCGGCCGCAAGTTCGTCACCGTGCCGGCCGACGCCGTCGCGCCGCGCCCGGTCTACGACCGTTCGGCGCATATCGGCGTGCACCCGCAAAAGCAGGCCGGCTTGAACTGGATCGGCGTGGTGTTTCCGACCGCGCGCATCAGCACCGAGCAGATGCGCGGCCTGGCGAAGATTTCCAACGATCTCGGCGATGGCGATATTCGCCTGACGGTTTGGCAGAACCTTTTAATCTCCGGCGTCGCCGACGACAACGTCACGCTCGCGGTTGCCGCCGTCGAGGCGCTCGGCCTCACCACGCAGGCCTCGCCGTTGCGCGCCGGGTTGATCGCCTGCACCGGCGCCACCGGCTGCCGCTTTGGCGCGGCGCAGACCAAGGAGACCGCTGAAAAAATCGCCCAGTGGTGCGAGCCGCGCGTCGCGCTCGACTCACCGGTCAACATTCATCTCACCGGCTGCCATCATTCCTGCGCGCAGCATTACATCGGCGACATCGGCCTGATCGCCTGCAAGGTCGATGCCGGCGAGGACGCCGATGCGGTCGAGGGTTTCCACATTCTGGTTGGCGGCGGCTTCGGCACCGAGGCCGGCATCGCCCGCGATCTCTATCGCGACATCAAGGTGCCGGATGTGCCGCGCACCATCGAGCGCATGCTGAAGGGCTATCTGGCCAACCGCGCGTCACGCGACGAAACGTTCCTGACGTTCTCGCGCCGCCACGACACCGATGCGTTGAAAGCGCTGTTCGATGCGGAGGCGGCGGAATGAGCACCGCCGAACTTCGCCTTGCTTCTTATCCCTCCCCGGCTACGGGGAGGGTGGCGAGCGCTCTTGCGCGAGCCGGGTGGGGCGACGTTCGGGAGTCACTCAGGCTAAACCCCACCCGACCCGCCTTCGCTTCGCTTCGGCGGGCCACCCTCCCCCTGCGGGGGAGGGATAAAGTGCCGAACGGCGAGATCTCGCCATGACGAAAAACGTGCCATTGCCGATTCCGTCGCTGGTGCCCGAGAGCGCACCGTTCTCCGAGGAACAGCGCACCTGGCTCAATGGATTCTTCGCCGGGCTGATTTCGCTCGACAACACCGGCGTCACCGCGCTGACCGGCGATCAGGCGGCGGCTTTGCTTGGTGGCGCGCCGGGTGCTGCGAACGCTGATGACGATGACGGCGGCGCGCCGTGGCACGACCAGACTTTGCCGCTCGCCGAGCGCATGAAGCTGGCCGACGGCAAGCCGCTGCGCTGGAAGATGATGGCGGCGATGGCGCAGCAGGACTGCGGCCAGTGCGGCTATGACTGCAAGAATTATTCCGGCGCCATCGTCTCCGGCGCGGAAGAGCGGCTGAACCTGTGCGTGCCGGGCGGCAAGGAAACCGCGCGCATGGTCAAGGCGCTGGCGGAGGAATTGAAGAACGCGCCGAAAGCGGTGGCGCCAGTCGCCGTTGTTGCGGGCCCGCTTGGCGCACCCGGTTCGTCGCGCGACAATCCATCGACGGTGAAAATTCTGTCGCGCACCTTGCTCAACAAGCCTGGGTCGGAAAAGCAGAGCTGGCACGTCGAATTCGATCTCACCGGCTCCGGCATTTCGTATGAAGTCGGCGACGCCTTCGGCCTGTTCCCGGCCAACGATCCGGCGCTGGCCGATGCGGTGATCAAGGCGCTCGGCGCGCCGCCGGATTTCCCGATTGGCGACCGCACGTTTCGTGACGTGCTGATCGACGGCGTCTCGCTGTCGCCGGCACCCGACATGCTGTTCCAACTGTTCTCTTACATCACAGGCGGCGAACGGCGGCAGAAGGCGCGCGCTCTCTCGACTGGCGAGGATCCGGATGGTGATGCCGCGACGCTCGACGTGCTGGCGGCGATCGAGAAGTTTCCCGGCATTCATCCCGATCCGGAAGCCTTCATCGAGGCGCTCGATCCGTTGCAGCCGCGGCTCTATTCGATCTCGTCGTCGCCGAAGCCCAACCCCAATCGCGTCACGCTGACTGTCGACACCGTGCGCTATACGATTGGCCAACGCGAGCGGCTCGGCGTCTGCTCGACGTTGCTGGCCGACCGCATCGCGCCGGGCGCGACGCTGCGCGCCTATGTACAGAAGGCGCATGCCTTCGCCCTGCCGGCCGATCCGAATGTGCCGATCGTCATGATCGGTCCCGGCACCGGCGTCGCGCCGTTCCGCGCCTTCTTGCACGAGCGCATGGCGACAAAGGCGCCGGGCCGCAACTGGCTGTTCTTCGGCCACCAGCGCTCGAATTGCGATTTCTTCTACGAAGACGAACTCAAGGCGATGAAAGCATCCGGTCTGCTCACCCGATTGTCGCTGGCCTGGTCGCGTGATTCCGATACCAAGATCTATGTGCAGGACCGCATGCGCGAAACCGGCCGGGATTTGTGGGCCTGGCTGGCCGACGGTGCGCACATTTACGTATGCGGCGACGCCAAGCGCATGGCGAAAGATGTCGAGCTCGCTCTGGTCGATATCGTCGCGCAGCACGGTGCGCGCACGCCGGAAGAAGCCAGCGCCTTCGTCAGCAACCTGAAGAAAAAAGGCCGCTATCAGCAGGACGTGTATTGATGAACGCGCCCGCGCAGCACGCACTTTACCCCTCCCCCGAAAGGGGAGGGTGGCTCTTCGCGCAGCGAAGAGTCGGGTGGGGTCAAACCTTGCCGCTGGCTTTTCCCCCACCCGACCGCTCGCGCTGCTCGCGGTCACCCTCCCCCTGCGGGGGAGGGATGGAGCAGCCATGAACGCGCCCGCGCAGCATCCGCCGGCGGTGCGCACGACATGCCCTTATTGCGGCGTCGGCTGCGGCGTGCTGGCCAAGCCGGACGGGCGCGGCGGCGCGATGATCGCCGGCGACCCGGAGCATCCGGCGAATTTCGGCCGGCTGTGCTCGAAAGGTTCGGCGCTCGGTGAAACGCTGGGCCTCGGCACGCGTTTGCTGCACCCCATGCTGCGCGACAACGGCGTGATGGTTCGCGCCTCATGGGACAAGGCGCTCGATGCCGTCGCCAAAGGATTTGCCCGCACCATTGCGCAGTACGGCCCTGACTCGGTGGCGTTCTATCTGTCGGGCCAGTTGCTGACCGAGGATTACTACGTCGCCAACAAGCTGATGAAGGGCTTCATTGGCACCGCGAATGTCGACACCAATTCGCGGCTGTGCATGGCCTCGTCGGTCGCCGGTCATCGCCGCGCCTTCGGCGCCGACACGGTGCCCGGCACTTACGCCGATCTCGACAGCGCCGATCTCATTATTCTCGTCGGCTCCAATGCGGCCTGGTGCCATCCGGTTTTGTATCAGCGCATGATCGCCAACAAGCGCGAGCGCGGCGCCAAGTTGATCGTTATCGATCCGCGCCGCACCGCGACCGCCGAGGAAGCCGACCTGTTCCTGCCGGTCGCGCCCGGCATGGATACGGCTTTGTTCTGCGGCCTGCTGGTGCATCTCGCCGAAACGTTGGCGATGAACTATGCATACGCCGATGCGCACACGACCGGGCTGCCTGATGCGCTGGCGCGGGCGCGCGAAATCGCGCCCGACGTGATGGCGACCGCGGCCGCGACGGGCCTGGCGCCCGCCGACGTCGCGCGCTTTTTCGCACTGTTCACGGCGACGGAAAAGACCGTCACCTGTTTTTCGCAAGGCGTGAACCAGTCGGCGCAGGGCACCGACAAGGTGACGAGCATCATCAATTGCCATCTGGCCACCGGGCGCATCGGCAAGCCCGGCATGGGGCCGTTCTCTCTGACCGGCCAGCCCAATGCGATGGGCGGACGCGAAGTCGGCGGCCTCGCCAATCAGCTTGCCGCGCACATGAACTTTACGCCGGGCGACATCGACAAGGTCGGCCGCTTCTGGCGCGCATCGAACATGGCGCAGCGCGAAGGCCTCAAAGCGGTGCAGATGTTCGACGCGGTTCATCGCGGCGAGATCAAGGCGCTGTGGGTGATGGCGACCAACCCGGCGGTGTCGCTGCCGCGCGCCGGTTTTGTGCGCGAGGCGTTGAGCAAGCTCGACTTCCTGGTGATTTCGGACAACGTCGCCAGCAATGACACGATCACGGCGAAGGCCCATGTCCTGCTGCCGGCGGCGGCCTGGGGCGAGAAGGACGGCACGGTTACCAATTCGGAACGGCGCATTTCGCGGCAGCGGCCGTTTCTGGCGATGCCGGGCGAGGCCAAGCCGGACTGGTGGATCGTCACGCAGGTGGCGCGGCACATGGGCTATGCCGAGGCGTTCGATTTCAACTCGCCGGCCGATGTGTTTCGTGAGCATGCCGAACTCTCGGCTTTCGAAAATAATGGCGCGCGCGATTTCGACATCGGCGCGCTGGCCGCGCTCGACGATAGCGAGTTCAACGCGCTCGATCCGGTGCAGTGGCCGGCGCGTTCGGGCGCGCCGAAGGCCGACACAAGATTCTTCGCCGAGGGAAAATTCTATACGCCGGATGGCAAGGCGAAGATGATCGCGCCGGAAAGCCCACGGCCGCAGGCCGAGGTATCGGACGCATTCCCGTTGCGGCTCAACACTGGCCGTATCCGCGACCAGTGGCGCACCATGACGCGGACGGGCCTCAGCCCGCGTCTCGGCGCGCATCTGCCGGAGCCCTTTGTCGAAGTGCATCCTGACGATGCGCAAAGCGCGGGCCTGCATTATGGCGGCTTCGCCCGCGTCACGACTTTCCACGGCGCCTGCGTGCTGAAGGTCATCGTCAGCGAGGGCCAGTTGCGCGGTTCGCTGTTTGCGCCGATTCACTGGAGCGGCGAGACCGCATCGTCGGGCCGCATCGGCGAACTGGTGGGGCCTGCGACCGATCCGTTTTCCGGCCAGCCCGAGGCGAAAGCGACGCCGGCTTCGATAGCGCCGGTTGACTATCAGTATCGCGGCTTCGCGCTGTCGCGCACGCGGCTCGCTTTGCCGCCAGAGACCTGGTGGGCTCGCGCCGCGATCAAGGGCGGCGAGGGCTTGCTGCTCGCCACCAACGATGCGCCGTCGCTGTGGCGCTCACGCGCCGCCGCGTTGTTCGGCGGCGACGCCGAGATCGCCGAATATGTCGACGAGCCGCGCGGCAGCTATCGCGTGGCGGCTTTCGTCGAAGGCCGGCTCGCCGGCTGCCTGTTCATTGGCCCGGCCGACGCCGCGCCGCAATGGGACGCCGTCAAGCTGCTGTTCGAATCCGAGAGCATGGGTGACGCGCAGCGCCGCGCCGTGCTGTCCGGAAAAGCGACCGACGGCCTGGCCGATCCCGGCCCGGTGATCTGCACCTGCTTCGGCGTTGGCCTCAATGTCATTCGCACCGCATTGGCTGACGGCGTTGCCGCCAATGTTGAAGATATCGGAAAGGCTCTCCGTGCCGGCACCAATTGCGGTTCGTGTCTGCCTGAATTGAAAAGGATCGTGGCTGATGGCCGTATCGCGCAAACCGTCTGAAGCGCGGCCCGACAGGATGGCGAGACTGGCGCGGCTGCCGGTGTTCTTCGCGCTTGAGGGCAAGCGCGTCGTGCTGGCCGGCGGCAGCGCGGCGGCGGCCTGGAAGGCGGAGTTGATGTCGGCGGCTGGCGCGCGCGTCGAGGTTTATGCGGACGAGATTTCCGACGGGATGTGGCAGATGGCCGCCGATGCGCCGGGCGGCATCATTAAAATCTCCGAACGCGCCTGGACGGCGGACGATCTGAAAGGCGCCGCCATTGCCATCGGCGCGTTTGAAGACGATGAGAATTCCGAAACCTTCGCCGCTGCGGCGCGCGCCGCCGGCGTGCCAGTGAATGTCATCGACAAACCGGCATTCTGCGATTTCTCCTTCGGCGCCATCGTCAACCGTTCGCCTCTGGTGATTGGCATTTCGACCGATGGCGCGGCGCCGGTCTTCGCGCAGGCCATCCGCGCCAAGCTGGAAGCCTTGCTGCCGAATGGTTTTGCCCATTGGGCGGCCGCCGCCGGAAAGTGGCGCAGTGCGGTCAAGGCATCGGGCCTATCGTTTTCCGGGCGACGCAAGTTCTGGCAGGTGTTCACCGCGCATGCGGTGAAGAACCCGGAAGCCGCGCCACTGGAATCCGACTTCGATCGTTTCGTTGCCGAGGTCAAAGGCCTCGGCGTGGCGGTTGATACAGGGTCCGTCACATTGGTCGGCGCCGGTCCCGGCGATCCCGAACTGTTGACCTTGCGCGCGGTGCGCGCGCTGCAATCCGCCGACGTCATTTTGTTCGACGATCTGGTGTCGCGCGACGTTCTCGACTTCGCCCGCCGCGAAGCGCGCAAGATGCTGGTCGGCAAGACCGGCTTCGGCCCGTCCTGCAAGCAGAGCGTCATCAACGACCTGATGGTGTCGCTGGCCAAGCAAGGCAAGCGCGTCGTGCGGCTGAAAGGCGGCGACCCGCTGATCTTCGGCCGCGCCGGCGAAGAGATCGAAGCCTGCAACGCGGCCAATATCGCTGTCGAGATCGTGCCCGGCATCACCGCGGCGCAAGGCGCGGCGGCGCGGCTTGGTCTGTCGCTGACCGACCGCAAGCATTCGCGCCGGCTGCAATACATCACCGGGCATGCGCAAAGCGGCCAATTGCCCGACGACATTGACTGGCGTGCTTTGGCCGATGCGGCGACGACGACGGCGATCTATATGCCGGTGCGGACACTAGAGGCGTTGGTGACCCGCGCTTTAAGCGAAGGTCTTGACCCGCTAACACCCGCTGCGGCCATCGCCCGCGCCACGCGGCCCGATCAGCAGGTCATCGCATGCGCCATTGGCGAATTGCCGGCGAAATTAGCGCAGGCCAAATTGCCAGGCCCGGTGCTGGTGATGGTCGGACGCGCGCTGGAAAACCTGCTTTGTTCGCCGCCGCAGCGGCTCGCGAGCATAGCCTAGGTGTTCCATCCCGGATGATCACATAGACCCTCGTCGCTCTGCTTTTTTCATGGCAAGATCGATCCTGAGGGACATTCGAAGCGGGGTTCGGGCATGTTGATCCAACTTCACAGCCAAGCAACGACGACGCCGAAGGTGCGGGCG
>CAMBQQ010000044.1 GCA_945870035.1 Rhizobium sp. Q54
GTCGCCTTGATGGCCACGCACTCTTGCCAAAACTTATCCTGGGGGTAAAGTTCACTAACGGGTTGGAGGTCATCGCCAAGGCGCGCGACCTTCAGGACGAAAACGCCGCCTAAAAGATCAGGCCGTCACCAACTTTAGGCGATAGCTCCCACAGTACGGCCTCTAGGGCTTCGCGGGCCTTGGTTTCGTCCTGAAAGATAGGGTTCTGAAAGACTGCTTTGGCCATGGGTAGCTCCTATGACCGAAACCCTACTCTCAAGGGGCAAAATTGTCAAGTATATAAATGCGCTAAATAGAGAGTCAAGAGGATTTTTGACTAAATCCGGAAGGGCTTTCTTTCACCTCTCCCATAAAGAGAGGTCGACCGCCGGAGCTTTAGCGAAGGCGGGCGGGTGAGGGGTTACGGTCTATCGAAGGCCATAACCCCTCACCCGGCTCGCCCAAAGCGCGTCGAAGACGCGCGCAAACGCGCTTATGGGCTCGCCGACCTCTCCCTATGGGAGAGGTGAAGTAAGAGACGCCTCAGGCGCACAGCGGGGGTGCGTGCCCGAACATCGTCAACAACCGCCTGCTTTTACCGGCAAGGCAGATTGGCAAGTTCGCCTGGCAAGGCTGTTCGGCCAACTCGCGCTGGCGTGCGGTAAGCGAGACGTAAACCGATCGCGCGTTTCGCCGGGTGTTGCTTTATCGCGACTTAACAAATTCCGCGCAGGATGCGGGCTTGTGACGGCGCGCGCGATGCCTTGTCCTGCGCCGCATTTGTTATGCGTGAAGTGAGCAGCCGCGATGTCAAACCAAGCGAAAGAAAATTCGCGCGCCACATTGGTGGCCGATCTGGTCAGCCTGGCGCAGGAGCCGACGTCGGAGAAGCGCGTCGAACTGCTGCGGCGGATTACCGACGCCTATATCGACCAGGCCGACAAATGCACGGCGGCCGAGCGTTACCTGTTCAATGAAGTCGTCAGCGCGCTGGTCGACAAGGTTTCGTCTGCGGTGCGGGCGAATACTTCCGCCAAACTGGCGCGGTTGCCGGTGTTTTCTTCGGAACTTGCCGGCAAGCTCGCCAAGGACGCGGACATCGATGTCGCGCGGCCGATCATCCGCGATTACAAAGGCCTGCCGGAGCACATTCTGGTCGACGTCGCCAAGACCGGCTCGCAAGCGCACCTCAGTGCGCTCGCCGGACGCCCCGCTTTGACGCCTCCAGTATCCGATGTCGTGGTGGCGCGCGGTGACGACAAGACCGTGAAGATCCTGGCGGCCAATCGCGGCGCGCAATTCTCCGACTTCGGCATGCAGAGCCTGATCGACAAGTCCGAAGGCGATGCCGATTTGCAGGCCCTGATCGTGGCGCGCGAAGGCCTGCCACTGACGGCGATCGCCCGGTTGTTGCCGCTGATTTCCGACGAACTGGCCAGCCGGCTGCGTGAAGTTTCCGTGCGGATCGATGACGTTGCGATCGAAAAGCATCTTGGCGACTGGGTCATCGAGCGCCAGCACAATGTGCATCGCACGGACGCCTATATCAAAAGCATCAGAAACGGCGATCTCAATCCCGACGATGTCGTCCGCGAGGTCGTGGCGACCGGCCGGCTTTTCGATGCCACGACTGTCGTCGCTTCGGTTCTCGAACTTGACCGGTTTTTCACCTTCAACACCATTGCAACCGGCAAGGTTCAGTCGGCGCTGCTGTTGTTACGCGCGGTCGAATTGTCATGGCCAGTCGCTGAAGCTTTCATCAATTTGCGCATCGCCAAGGCCGGCATCCTCGAATACGAAGCGCCGCCGACGCGCGAGGATTATTTCTGCATCGACGTCGGCGCGGCGCAGCGCGTCGTTCGCTTCATGAAGGTGCGGCGCACCGCGGCGGCGGTGGACAAGGCAGCGTCGTAATAGAAAAAGCCGCCCCGGATTTCTCCGCGGCGGCTTTCTGCAAATCGTAAAGCGTTAGCCTCGCCCGACGAACGGCATGGTGTTGGCCATCACCGTCATGAACAGCACGTTGGCCTCAAGCGGCAGGCTGGCCATGTAGACCACGGCGGCGCCGACATTCTCCGCACCCATGCGCGGCTCGACCATCTTGCCGCCGTGTGCCTGCGGCACGCCATCGCCGACCACCATGCGGTCGGTCATCGGCGTCGCGGCATTGCCGATGTCGACCTGGCCGCAGCAGATATTGTACTTGCGGGTGTCGAGCGAGGTCGACTTGGTCAGGCCGGTGACGGCGTGCTTGGTCGATGTGTAGGCGATCGAGAACGGCCGCGGCGCGTGCGCCGAGATCGAGCCGTTGTTGATGATGCGGCCGCCCTGCGGCTTCTGGTCTTTCATGATCTTGATGGCTTCCTGCGTGCACAGGAACATGCCGGTCAAATTGGTGGCGACGACCTGCTGCCAGGTCTCGAACGGCAAATCCTCGATCGGCACCGGCGGCGCGCCCATGCCGGCATTGTTGAACAGCAGGTCGAGGCGACCGTATTTCGATTTGGTGGCGGCGAACAAAGCCAGGATCGAGTCGCGCTGCGACACGTCGGTCGGCACGACCAGCGGCTCGGGTCCGCCGGCGGCCTTGATCTCGGCGGCGACGGTGTCGAGCGCCTCCTTGCGGCGGCTGGCGAGAACGACGGTGTAGCCGGCCTTGGCCAGCGCATGCGAGACGGCGCGGCCGACGCCGGAGCCTGCGCCAGTGACAATGGCGATTTTTGCGGACATTGGATTTCCTTCCCTTGAGGCCCGTTGGCGGTGCGTTTCTTTATGGGGGAAGGCCATATCAAATAAAACGCGCGGCGGCCATCGCCCTCCGGCGCAGGCGCCCGCTGCATTTGCGGGGCTGGACGTTGGCCGCCCGATTCAACCAGCCATGGCCGACGGGACGTCGATGGGCAGGTAGGCTTCCGGCGACGTGATGCGGTCGGCGATCTCCATCGCGGTGGTGGCGCGGCCGAAACGATAGCCCTGCATGAAGTGCACGCCGGCGGCGCGCAGGAACAGGTGCTGGTCGGCGGTCTCGACGCCTTCGGCGGTGACCTTCATGCCGAGGCCGCGGCCGAGGGAAACAACAGCGTGGACGATGGCCGCGGCATCGGCGGCCTTCTCGATCGACATTACGAAGCTGCGGTCGATCTTGAGCTTGTCGAACGGGAAGCGGCGCAAATAAGCGAGGCTCGAATAGCCGGTGCCGAAGTCGTCGAGCGCCAGCTTGATGCCCAAAGCCTTGAGCCGCATCATGCCGGCCTCGGCGGTGTCGATATTGCCGAGCAGCACGCTTTCGGTGAGTTCGAGTTCGAGGCGGGCGGGATCGAATTCGGTCTCGGCCAGTATCCGCTCGACAGTGTCGGCAAAATCGGCGCGGCGGAATTGCAGCGGCGAGACATTGACCGCGACGGTGAGGCCCGGCCATTGCTTGCCGTCGGTCAGCGCCTGGCGCAACACCCAGGCGCCGAGTTCGACGATCAGGCCGGAATGCTCGGCGATGGCGATGAATTCGACCGGCGAGATTTCGCCGCGCGTCGGATGGGTCCAGCGGCACAAGGCCTCGACGCCCATCATTTTCTCGCCGCTCTTGTTGACGATCGGCTGGTACATCAGGCGAAGCTGATCCTTGTCGATCGCCTCGCGCAGATCGCCCTCGAGCAGTTTGCGCTTGGACAGGTCGGCGTCCATCGCCGCGTCATAGATGCAGGCGCGGTTGCGGCCTTCGTTCTTGGCGCGGTACAGCGCCATGTCGGCATAGCGCATGATGTCAGCGGAGCCGTCGCAATCGCGGTCGATGACGGCGATGCCGATCGAGGCGCCGATGACGATGTTCTGGCCGCCGATATTATAGGGTGCGCAGATTGCGGTGATGATCCGTTGCCCCAGCGCCATCATCGCGCCGGTGTTGCCGCCGATCGAGGAGATGACCGCGAATTCGTCGCCGCCGAGGCGGGCGACCAGGTCGCCGCCGCGCAAGGTGTGCGACAGGCGCAAGGTGACGTTGCGGATCAGTTCGTCGCCAACCGGATGACCGAGCGTGTCGTTGACGTCCTTGAAGTGATCGAGGTCGATGTAGAACACCGCCGCCGGGCTGTTGCTGGCACGGACCTGGCCGATGACCGCCTCGAGCCGCTCGCCGAAGAAGATGCGGTTCGGCAAGCCGCACAGCGGATCGTGCATGGCCAGATGCCGCAACCGGGTTTCGCCGGCGGCAATGGCGACAGCGGTGCGCCGCATATAGCGCAGCACGAAAGCGGCGAGCAAAGCAAAGCCGGCCAACGCCACGGCGATGAAGGGCACGACGCTTTGCACGATCTCGGCGCCGGGCTGCTTGGCCGACCAGGCGAAGCGGGCGATGGGATCGCCGTTCGGCGCGTTCAGCTCATAGACGAAGTCGCCGAGCGGCACCGGCTCAGGGCCGATGGCGCGCAGATTGCTCAGGCCGAGCTGGGTGGCGATGCCGGACAGCACCGCATCGTTGATGAATTTCACCGACAGCATGATCGGCGCATGAATGTCGTTGGCAATGTCGACGCCTTCGTCCGAGCCGATCGCGACCGCGGCGATGGCCGCCGGCTGGCCGAGGATGCTGCGGATCGCGACGGCGTGGGCTTGCGCGCCGCTGTCGCCCTGGCTGAGCCTTATCGCGCCCGGCATGCCGGTGCGGCGGCCGCGCATGAAGTCGATGAGTTCGATCAATTCGGGACGGGCGCGCTCGAACCAGGCCTGGTCGGCGGCGTGCTGGCCGATCATCGAGTAGACGGCCTTGTCCCGGCCGTCGAACACCAGGATGTAGTCGTGCTTGAAATAAGCGGCGAGCCAGGCGCCGGCGCGCTGGTCGGTCCACACCGGATCGAACTTGCGGCGGATGTTCTGGGTGGCGCTCTGCGAGGAGGCGACGCTGTCGACTTCGCTCAGCACGCGGCGGCCGTAATTGTTGAGCGCGCCGGAGAAAAACTGCTTCTCGTGCTCGACCGCGACTTCGTCGGCGCGTTGCGCCGATGACAGAACCGCGACGACGATGCAGACGATGGCGACGGCGACGATGACGCCGATCGGCACGACGACGCTCAAGCGCGCGCGATCCCAATTGTTGTAGGGCTGCGGCTCCTGGCTGCGCGGGCGAGCGACTGCCGGCAAAATACACTTCCCCTAAAGCGCACTGTTCATTGAGCTTTTCGAGGAGGACGCTAGGGGCAAAAGCTTGCCAATGGCTTTCGCCGCCGCCGCGGACCGGTCGGTGCAGGACTACCGAAGACCAATTCGGCGGGTGTTGTTAATGAAGGGTAAATGGAGGGGCGGAAATTCACCCCGCGCCATGATAGGGCGGCTTCGGGATGGCGATATGGGCGGCGCGCAGCGCGCCCGACCAGCGCTCGCGCAGATCCTGGAAATACGGTTCCCCCGGCAGGATGCGGTAATTCACTTCCGGGTCGCAGGCATCGCGCCGGGCCACCAAAAGATCGATCGGCAGGCCGACGGCGAGATTGGAGCGCATGGTCGAATCCATCGAGATCAGGCCGATCTTGAGCGCGTCGTAAATATCGGTGTCGAAGGAAATGGCGCGGTCGAGCACCGGCTTGCCGTATTTGTGCTCGCCGATTTGCAGATAGGGCGTGTCGGTGGTGCATTCGATGAAGTTGCCGGCCGAGTAGATCATGAACAGGCGCAGGCGCCCGCCCTTGATCTGGCCGCCGAACAGAAAGCCGATGCCGTGGTCGACGTCGGCTTCTTCCAGCGCCTTGCCTTCGACTTGCTGAACGATGCGGATGGCGTTGCCGATGCGCTGTGCCGCCTTGAACATGGTCGGCGCGTTCATCAAGGTTTCGAGTTCGCCGGTTTCCGGATTTTCGATGCCTTCGGTGAGCATCGAGCGCACGGTCTGGCTGAGCGACAGATTGCCCGAGGAGGCGAGCGCCATGATGCGTTCGCCCGGCTGGGTGTAGATATGCAGCTTGCGGAAGGTGGAGACGTTGTCGAGGCCGGCATTGGTGCGCGTGTCCGCGATCATCACCAGGCCTTCACGCACGAGAATTCCGCAGCAATAGGTCATGGGGTCGGTCTTCTTCTTGAAACGTGGCGGTGGGTTTTACGCGCGGCCTGTCGGTGTTGCGACTATGACTGGGACTGCGATTGCGACTGCCAGTTGGCCTGGTCGACGTTGATGGTGACCTTAAGCGTTTCGCCGCCGCCGCCATAGCGCGTTCCGCGCACCGGCGCGGCGCCGAGGTAATCCAGTCCGACGGCGACGCGGACATGCGCCGCGGTCGGCGAAATGCCGTTGGTCGGGTCGAAGCCGACCCAGCCGAGCTTGTCGACATATGCCTCGGCCCAGGCATGTCCGGCGTCCTGCGCGGCGCCGTCGTCTTCGCGGTAAAAGTGGCCGCTGACATATCGTGTTGGCACGCCAAGGTGGCGTGCGGCGGCGATGAAGATGTGGGTGCCGTCCTGGCAGACGCCGCGCTTGAGCTTGAAGGCTTCCGCCGCAGTGGTCTCGACCTGGGTCGGCTCGATGTCGAATGTCATTTCGGCGTTGAGGCCCATCATCAGCGCGTGCAGCAGTGTCAGCGTGTCCTTGCCGGCGTCGGCGCGCGTCGCTTGTGCGAACTCGATGATGGCCGGGTCCGGCTGGGTCAGGCTCGACTCGCGCAGGAACAAAGCGGGCGGAAAGCGCTCGACGCAGCCGGCGACGATGCCGTGCGTGTCTTGCGTATCGACCTCGCCGGCGACCGTCACCGTCAGTTCGTCGAATGGACCTTCGGCGTTGAACACATGGCTGATATTGCCGAAGGCGCCTTCGTGCTGATGCAACTGGCAGTCCTGCGACACCTCGACCCGCCAGTTGATGACGAACTGGCCGTCGTGATTGCGCGGCGTCAGGCGCAGCACCTGCGTCACGCTTTTCGGCGGCGTCTCGTAGCGGTAGCTGGTGGCGTGGGAGATGCGAATCCGCATGAGTGAATTTCTGATTTTCCCGCAGGGCGTCCGATTATGTACCGTCATGCCCGGCCTTGTGCCGGGCATCCACGCCTCCTATTGCCGCGTCTAAGACGTGGATGGCCGGGACAAGTCCGGCCATGACGGACAATCAGGTAGCGCGCGGCGTCATTATATCAGGAACTGTTCGGTGATGGCACCACCCAAACGGGTGTTTTCCGTGATGAATTCGCTGATGAATTCATGCAAGCCGCGCTGGAAAATGCCGTCCATCTTGCTGTTTTGCAGGCGGGTGCGCAGGCCGCGCGCCTGGCGCTGCGCCGGGCCTTGCCGGCCATAGGCGCCGCTGATCTGGTCGAGATTGCGCACGATCGCCTCGTAGCAGGACGACAGCGAGCGCGGCAGTTCGTCCTTGAGGATCAGGAGGTCGGCGACCAGCCACGGCTTGAGGCTGTCGCGGTAGACCCAGTGATAGGCGGTCAGCGCCGACACCGAGCGCAGGATCGCCGACCACTGGAAGTAGTCGAGCGGGCCGCCGACGCGCTCGTTGTCCGGCAGCAGTAGATGATATTTGATGTCGAGAATGCGCGCGGTGTTGTCGGCGCGCTCCATGTAGACGCCGAGACGCGAGAACCAGTAGGCATCGCTGCGCAGCATGGTGCGGTAGGCCGAGCCGTCATAGCGCAGCGACGATTCCTGCACCCAGCGCAGGAAGCGCGACATTTCCTCGCGCGAGGTCGGGCCGTTGCCGTAGCGTTTCAGCTCCAGCCAGGTGCCGTTGATGGCGTCCCACATTTCCATGGTGAGCGCGGTGCGCACGGCGCGCGCATTGTGCCGTGCCGCCTCAAAACAGGAGCGGATCGACGACGAATTGGCCGTGGAAAAAGCGAGGTAGTCGGTAACGTTTTCCTCGTTGGCTTCGTCATAGAGCTTGAAGAAGCCGGTGGCGCAGCCGGCGGTGAGTACCGCGGATTCCCATTCATTGCTGGAGCCGACATAAGCCAGCGGCAGCGCGGACAGGCGCTGCGTCGTGTCGAGAATGCGCGCCAGATATTCGGCGCGCTCGACGTAGCGCGAGAGCCAGTACAGGTTATCGGCCGTGCGGGAGAGCATGAACTACCTCTTGTCCCGGACGCAGTGCAGCGTGGAGCGGAGCGTAACGCTGCGCTGCTGAGCCGGGACCGCCAAAGAATGAGTGCGTAACGATCCCGGGTCTGCAGCGCATAACTTCGTTACGCGCTGCGCCCGGGAAAGGTTGAAAGGCTGTGTGCTCCTCATCTCAACCATCCAGCACCCACGTATCCTTTGTGCCGCCTCCCTGGCTGGAATTGACCACCAGCGAACCCTTTTTCATGGCGACACGGGTGAGGCCGCCGGGCACGATCTTGACCCCGTTGCGGCCGGTCAGCACGAAGGGCCGCAAATCGACGTGGCGCGGCGCCACGCCTTCCTCGACGCAAGTCGGCGACGTCGAGAGCGCCAAAGTCGGCTGGGCGATGAAATTGGTCGGGTCGGCTTTCAGTTTGGCGCGGAATTGCTCGATGGCGATCTTGCTCGCGGTCGGCCCGATCAGCATGCCGTAGCCGCCGGAGCCATGCACTTCCTTGACCACCAGTTCGGGCAAATGGTCGAGCACATATTTGAGGTGCTCTTCCTCGCGGCAGCGCCAGGTCGGCACGTTCTTCAACAGCGGTTCTTCGCCGAGATAGAACTTCACGATCGCCGGCATGAAACTGTAAACCGCCTTGTCGTCGGCGATGCCGGTGCCGACGGCATTGGCGAGCGTGACATTGCCGGCGGTGTAGGCCGACATCAGGCCGGGCACGCCAAGGATGCTGTCGGGCCGGAAGGTCAAGGGATCGATGAAGTCGTCATCGACGCGGCGGTAGATGACATCGACGCGCTGCGGCCCCTGCGTCGTGCGCATATAGACGATCTCGTCCTTGACGAAGAGATCGCGGCCTTCGACCAGTTCGACGCCGAGCTTGTCGGCGAGGAACGAGTGTTCGTAATAGGCCGAGTTGAACACGCCGGGCGTCAGCAGCACGACAGTCGGCTCGCGCGGCGTCGACAACGGCGCGACCGACTTCAGGCTGCGCAGCAATTCGTCGGGATAGTTCTCGACCGGCGCGATGCGGTGGCGCGAGAACAATTCCGGGAACAGCCGCATCATGATTTCGCGGTTCTCCAGCATATAGGAGACGCCGGAGGGCGTGCGCGCATTGTCTTCGAGCACGTAGAAGGTGTCGGCATCGACGCGGATGATGTCGATGCCGGCGATGTGCACATAGATATCGTGCGGCACGCGCTGGCCGTTCATCTCCGGCCGGAAGGCGGGATTGCGGAAGACGAGGTCTTCCGGCACCACGCCGGCTTTGAGGATTTCGCGCGCGCCGTAGACATCCTTGATGAACATGTTGAGCGCGGTGACGCGCTGGGTCAGGCCCTTCTCGAGCAGGCGCCATTCGGAGCCGGACATGATGCGCGGGATGACGTCGAAAGGGATCAGGCGTTCGGTGGCGTCGGCCTCGCCATAGACGGCGAAGGTGATGCCGATGCGGCGGAATATGAGTTCGGCTTCACGGCGGCGATAATCGAGAACGTCGGCCGGCACTTCCTTGAGCCAGCGCCCGAGTTCGGCATAGGCCGGCCGGATTTCGTCACCGTCGTGACCCTTCATCTCATCGAAGGCGGCAGGCATTCTTTTTATTCCCCCAGCAGTACTTAACGCCTCAACCCGGAATTAGTCCCCGGTAGTCTGCCTCATCCTGGGCCTCAGGGTGAGTGGCGCGTCGTCACGGAACACTCGTAACGGAACACTATTCTGCAAGGTCCGGGCCAAAAAAACTTGAGGTAAATCACCTGTTTGGGCTGGCGAGGGCAGGTTGCCCCCAGGCAAGTGCCTAAAAAATAGGCGATTGACCTAGCCTGCAACAAGAGGCGGGATGCCTGCCGCGCTCTGCTTGAGCCGCCTCCCGGGGCACGCTAGGTCTTTGGCCCTTCGCCCCTTCCTAGCCAGCGATCCAGAGCAGACCATGACAGTTGAAATCGTCACCGCGGCCATTCTTGTCATTGGCGACGAGATCCTGTCAGGGCGGACCAAGGACAAGAATATCGGCTACATCGCCGAATACATGACGGCGATCGGCATCGACGTGAAGGAAGTGCGGGTGGTCTCCGACGACGAGCCGGAAGTGGTCGCGGCGCTCAATGCGCTGCGCGGCCGTTACACTTATGTCTTCACCACCGGCGGCATCGGCCCGACCCATGACGACATCACCGCCGACTGCATCGCCAAGGCGTTCGGCGTCGGCATCGATTTCCACCCCGAGGCGGTGGCGATCATGAAGGAGCGCGTCGCGCGCTTCGGCGGCGAGCTGAACGAAGCGCGCATGCGCATGACCCGCATTCCCGACGGCGCGGCGCTGATCGCCAACAAGGTGTCCGGCGCGCCCGGTTTCTGGATCGGCAATGTCATCACCATGGCCGGCGTGCCCAACATCATGCAGGCGATGCTCGACGAGGTGGCGCCGAAGCTGAAGACCGGCGTCAAGATGCTGTCGATCAGCATCCGCGCCGACGCCAAGGAAGGCGACATCGGCACCGAATTGGGGATCGTCGCCAAGGCCTATCCCGATGCGATGATCGGCAGCTATCCGTTCATCGACGAAAACGGCATTCCGAACACCAATGTCGTGGTGCGCTCGCGCGACGGCGCGCGTCTTGCCGAAGTAACCGCGGCGGTCGAAGCGATGATTGGGAAAGTGCGAGCGAAACTGGCGCGAAGCTGAGCGGCGCGGCCCATTACCTCTGACGCTTCCGTGATCCCGCAGACGCCACAATCTCGGCTAACATGGCGGCATGTCTCGCCTTCTGCACGTTGCCTCGTTGATCGCGTTCCTGCTGATGGCGGGATCGGCCCAGGCCGACAATGAAGCGACGCGCGCCTGGGATGCGCTGCGCGGCGACGGCGCCATCGCCTTGATCCGCCACGCGGCTGCGCCAGGCGCCCCGGGCGATCCGGCGGGCATCAAGCTCGATGACTGCAAGACGCAGCGCAATCTCAGTGCCAAGGGCCGCGCGCAGGCCATTGCGCTTGGCGACGTGTTCCGCGCCCAGCGCGTCAAGGTTGGCAAGGTCGCAAGTTCGCAATGGTGCCGCAGCCGGCAGACCGCCGAACTGATGAATATCGGGCCGGTCGAGGCGGCGCCGGCCTTCAACAATGCCTTTGTGCTGCGCGACGATCGCGACGAACTGACCGCCGGCGCGCGGGCGACGATCGCGGCCTGGCGGGGACCGGGCACATTGGTGGTCGCCACCCATGGTCAGAACATTTTGAATCTGCTCGGCTTCCACCCTGGGGAGGGCGAGGTGGTCGTGGTCGCGCCGGATCCGGCAGGAGCTAAGGCTGTGAGGCTGATAGGGCGGATCGCGCCTCCCTCAGCGCCGTAGGCCGGCTTTTTGGCGAAGCAGCAAGGGTGGGGATGGCGCGTCGCGGACGCTCGATTCCGGGCGAAATTGAGTTAGAACAATCTGCCTCCCACCCGAGACCCCAAGCAATGTCCGACGCCCCCCGACCCGAAAAGATGTTCCCCGTCTCGTGGGACCAGTTTCACCGCGACACCCGCGCGCTGACCTGGCGGCTGCATGAGGCGGGCCCGTTCGAGGCGATCGTCTGCATCACCCGCGGCGGGCTGGTGCCGGCGGCGATCGTGGCGCGCGAGCTGAACGTGCGCATCATCGAGACGATCTGCATCGCCAGCTACATGAATTACAAGAACCAGGGCGAGATCAAGGTGATGAAGGGCATCGGCCCGGAAGTGACCGCGATGCGCGCAGCCGGCAAGGGCGTGCTCATCGTTGACGATCTGGTCGACACCGGCAAGACGGCGCGCGTGGTGCGCGAGATCTTGCCGGCGGCGCATTTCGCCACCGTCTATGCCAAGCCGATGGGGCGGCCTCTGGTCGACACCTTCATCACCGAAGTGTCGCAGGACACCTGGATTTATTTTCCGTGGGACACCGGCCTGTCCTACGTGCCGCCGATCCGCGAAGGCGGCGACTGACGCCGCGAAATGGTGCTTTGTGTTTTTGACGCGTTTTCTTCACGCGAACCGGTATCCACTTCGCTCGAAAACGCTATAGACTACCAAAGCGCCAACCGGGGAGGACTGCCATGACCGCCGCCACCGCCGCAAAGCTTCACGCTGACGATCTCCTGTCGAAGGTCGTGCGCGCCAAGGATATGCCCTGGCAGCCGGCGCGCTTTCCCGGCTGTCACACCAAGACCTTGATGTTCGATCCAAAGAGCGGCCTGGCAACCTTGCTGTTCAAGATGGACCCGGGCGCGGAATTGCCCGACCACGAGCATGTTCTGATCGAGCAGACGTACATTCTCGAAGGCTCGCTGGTGGACAAGGAAGGCCCCGATGCCGGCATCGAAATCGGCGCCGGCGAATTCGTCTGGCGTCCGGCCGGCAGCCGGCACAGCGCGTGGTCGCCGAATGGCGGCACCTTCCTCGCCATGTTCCAGATCCCCAACAAGTTCTATGAGAAGGACGGCCGGGTGACGGATTCGTCGGGCAAGGACTGGGACGCGGTGTGGGGCGCGTTATTACCGAAATAGATAGAGACCGCCGCCGCGCCGGAGTCGATCCGCCGTGACGGCGGGCGATGAAGGTTAAGCGGGCGTGGCGGAATGGTAGACGCAAAGGACTTAAAATCCTTCGGATGGAAACGTCCGTGCCGGTTCGAGTCCGGCCGCCCGCACCACGATCACCAAGGTCGGTCGCAAGAATGACGCACATGTATACCCGACTACTTTTCACCATTGGGCTTTTCCGGTTGCGGCGCGGTGGCGCCGCCATCCTCGCCGTCACGCTCTTGTCCGGCTGCGTGTCGCAAGGCGGTTCGAGCGCAGACAAGCTCGGCGGCTTGATGGTCGCGCCGGGCAAGTATGAATTTTATAACTGCGCGCAACTGGCGGCGCAGACCGCCAGCTTGAAAGCGCGCGCGCGCGAGCTTGAAGCGCTCGTCACCAGAGCCGGGCCGGGCGTCGGTGGAAGCCTTGTGTCGACGGTTGCCTACCAGCCGCAATATCTGCAGGCGCGCGGCGATCTCATCGAAGTGCGCAAAGCTGAGGCGGCCAAAAATTGCCGGCCAGCCAGTCCGAACGCCAAAAAGCGCTGAGACTCCGTCGCTTCACGCGATGGAACTTTTCAGGTTCCCGGCGGTTATCCGGGCTGGAACGCGCCATTTGGGCGCGGTTGAACGGGGGCTCCCATGACTACCAGTATTTTGATCAGTCTTCTGGTCACGTTTCTCGTCATCGTACTCGTGCTTTATCTCGTCAACATGCTGCCGATCGACGGCCGCGCCAAGCAGATCGTGCGCATCGTCGTCATCATCATCGGCGTTTTGTCGCTGCTGAAATATATCGCCGTTTTCTAGCCGGTATCAAAACCGTCAAGCGAGGCTTGTCCGGCGGCGTTTTAGTCGCGCCGGACAAGCGCTAGCGAGCCATCGCTTAAGCCCAGCGCCAAGGCAGGCGGACCTGATGTCATGGCGATCACGGCGGTGTTGGTCGCCGCTTTTGACGGTAATGCGATCTCGGCAATGTCGCGCGCAGGTGCGAATGAGACGATGCGCAATCGGCCGCGGTCCAGCGAGGGCAATGCGATATCGATGACGCCGTTGCCGTCGAAATCGGCGACGGCGGCCATGTGCAGCGCGCGCGAGCCGATGATGTGGTTGGTGAGACCGGGAAGGGTGGCGATGCGCCGTAAACGGTTGTCGGACCAAATCCACAACTCGAGTTCGCCAATGACATGAGGTTGCCGCACCAATGCGATGCCGATTTTGCCGCCGCCGGTAAAGTCACCGATGCCGGCCGGATTGAGCCAGCGGTTCGGGCTGGCCAAAGGCGTCGTCTCGGCAACGATGTCGTAGCGGCCCTGCCGGAGGGCGATAACCGCCAAAGCCGAGCCCTGCTTGAGATAGGACTTCACGACCACGATTTCGTCGTGGCCGTCTCCGTCAAGATCGGCGAGTCTTGGTTCGAGATCTTCGAACACGGCGTCGTTTTTCAGGCGGACAATGTGACGTTTGCCGTCGCGCGCTTCGATCACCAGGCTGCTGGCTTCGATCCTGTCGCCGAGAACGCCGTGGCCGTAACGGTCGGTCGGGTCGCCGAGCCAAGCACGCGCCACGTCTCGTGTGCCTGTGGTGACACGGCCGTCAGGCAAGGCCCCTTCCGGCATGTCCGCTTTCGATAATGCATCGGCGAAGACCAGGGCGGCGCCGTTATCGTTCAACTCGATTCGATACCAGAGGCCGCCGGCATTGACGCGAGCCTGTCCGTCGACTGTTTCGACGGCGGTGACGCGCGCCGGCGTGGCGATGCGTTGCGCCCGCCATTCGGCGGCGTGCGCGCTGCCGGCCATGAGCACGACCATGAGGCTGGCGGACAGCGCAAGGCGCATCGCAAACGTCTCCTAGAGCTTCAACGCGCGCAGCCGCAGCGCATTGCCGACGACGCTGACCGACGACAACGCCATCGCCGCAGCCGCGATGATCGGCGACAGCAACAGGCCAAACACCGGGTAGAGAACGCCGGCGGCGATTGGCACGCCGGCGGCGTTGTAGATGAAGGCGAAGAACAGGTTCTGCCGGATGTTGCTCATCACGGCGGCCGACAACGCGCGCGCCTTGACGATGCCCATCAGGTCACCGCGCAGCAGCGTGATGCCGGCGCTTTCAATCGCGACATCCGAACCGGTGCCCATGGCGATGCCGACTTGGGCGGCGGCGAGCGCCGGTGCGTCATTGACGCCGTCGCCGGCCATGGCGACGACGCGGCCTTCCTGGGTGAGCTTCTCAATCACCGCGCTCTTTTGATCGGGTAGAACGTCGGCTTCGACTTCGGTGATGCCGAGGCGCTTGGCGACGGCGAGCGCGGTGGTGCGGTTGTCGCCGGTCAGCATGACGACGCGGATGCCTGAGGCGACCAGCGCCTTCAGAGCGTCGGGCGTCGTCGCCTTGACCGGATCGGCGATGGCGAGAATGCCGGCTGGTTTGCCGTTGACGGCGAGGAAGATGGCGGTGGCGCCCTCAGTGCGCTGCGCTTCGGCCGCGTCATGCAGGGGCGCGGTGTCGATGCTCAGCTCAGTGAGAAATTTGGCCGAGCCGAGCGCGATGCGCTTGCCATCGACCATGCCGACAACGCCCTTGCCGACGGGCGAGTCAAAGCCGCGCACAGGCGTGAGTTCAAGGTTGCGCTCGGCCGCCGCTTTGGCAATGGCGGCGGCGAGAGGGTGTTCGCTGCCGCGCTCGACGCTGGCGGCGATGCGGAGAACTTCGCTTTCCTCGAAGCCTTCGGCGGGAATGACGGCGACGACTTTCGGCTTGCCTTCGGTCAGCGTGCCGGTCTTGTCGACGACGAGGGTGTTGATCTTTTCCATGCGTTCGAGCGCTTCGGCGTTCTTGATCAGGATGCCGGCCTGCGCGCCGCGGCCGACGCCGACCATGATCGACATCGGCGTGGCCAGCCCCAGCGCGCAAGGGCAGGCGATAATCAGCACGCTGACGGCAGCGACCAGGCCAAAGGCGTAACGCGGTTCCGGGCCGTAGACCGCCCAGGCAGCGAAGGCGATCAGCGCGACAGCGATGACCGCCGGCACGAACCAGCCGGCGACCTGATCGGCCAGGCGCTGGATCGGCGCGCGCGAACGCTGCGCGGTCGCCACCATCTGCACGATCTGCGACAGCAGTGTGTCGCGGCCGACCTTGTCGGCGCGCATGACGAAGGAGCCGGAGGCGTTGATGGTGCCGCCGATGACGCGCGCATCCTTCTCCTTGGTCACCGGCATGGACTCTCCGGTCACCATCGATTCATCGAGCGATGAGCGGCCTTCGAGCACGGTGCCGTCGACCGGCACCTTGTCGCCGGGGCGCACGCGCAAACTGTCGCCGACCTTGACGTCGTCGAGCGGGACTTCCTCGTCGCTGCCGTCGGCTTTGACGCGGCGCGCGGTCTTCGGCGCCAGATTGAGCAGCGCCTTGATCGCGCCGGAGGTGGCGTCGCGCGCGCGCAGTTCCAGCACCTGGCCGAGCAGCACGAGCACGGTGATGACGGCGGCGGCTTCGAAATAGACCGCCGGTGTGCCGTCGTGTCCGCGGAAGGCGTCGGGGAATATGCCGGGCGCGAAGGTGGCGGCGAGGCTGTAGACGTAAGCCACGCCGGTGCCCATCGCGATCAAGGTGAACATGTTGAGGTTGCGGGTGAGCAGCGATTGCCAGCCGCGCACGAAGAACGGCCAGCCTGCCCACAGCACCACCGGCGTGGCGAAAGCGAACTGGATATAGTTCGAGAGTTTCGGATCGACCCAACCATGGCCGCCGACAATGTGCGCGCCCATTTCCAGCACGAACACCGGCAATGTGAGGACGAGGCCGATCCAGAAGCGGCGCGTCATGTCGGCGAGTTCGGGATTGGGGCCTCCCTCGGCGGTGGCGATTTCCGGCTCGAGCGCCATGCCGCAGATCGGGCAGGCGCCGGGACCAAGCTGGCGGATTTCGGGGTGCATCGGGCAGGTGTAGATCGCGTCTTCGACGACGGGTTCCGGCTCGCGGGGGCCGAGATATTTCGTCGGGTTGGCGACGAATTTGGTTTTGCAGCCGGCCGAGCAGAAATAATACGGGTGGCCGTGATGCGTCGTCTGATGCTTGGCGTTGTGCGGATCGACCGTCATGCCGCAGACGGGATCGAGGGCGCCGCCAGCGGCGGGCGCTTCGTGTGTGTGGTGGTGATGTTCGGCGGTCGCGTTCATGAGATGATTCCTTGATACCCCGGGGGGGTATACAGCCGATGAGGCCGGAGGGCAAGTCCCGGGGACGCAGATTTACTATGTTGCAGTTCTCAGCGATCGCTGAAGGGCGTTTTCGATCGCCGTCGGACTGTGCGACCTGTCCTTCCGCCGATGCGCAGCCCAATAGGATGGCGCATCGGCGGATTTTGCTTTTGCTTGAGCGGTGGCGACTATCGCGCGGCTGGCGGCATCTGGCCGGGCAGCATCTGCCCCAGCATTGTTTGCATCATCTGCATCATGCCCTGCATCATTTGCATCATGTTCTGCATCGATGTCTGCATCATCGGGCAGTTCATCATGCCGCCTTGCATTTGCCCGGGCTGCATGGGTGCTTGTCCCATGCCGGGAGGACCGGCGGGGGCTTGGCCCATTGTTGCCCCTTGTCCCTGCGGCGCCTGCGCGGCTGGCGTTGCGCCTTGGCGCCCGCTGACGCCGAGCTTGCCGAGCGTCGCCGTGTCGGCTTCGCCAGTCACAGGAAGATGATGCTGGGATTGGTATTTCTTGATGGCAGCGCGGGTCTCGTCATTGATGACGCCATCGGCCTTCACCGCGATGCCTTGCTTGTTTAATGCTTCCTGGAGCGCCTTGATGGTGGGTTCGGTCAAGGCAACCGATGTCGTCGCGGACGGTGCGGCGATCTGGGCGGATGCAACGAAGATCGGCGAAGCGCCCACGAGAAAGATGGCGGCGGTCAGGGCCGTCACAGCGAGCCGGAAGTCTTTCAGAACTTGTTTCATCGTCATTTTCCTTTTGCGTTTAAAGCGTCGCTCATTCGGATTGATGTTGTGCGTTTGCTGATGGACCGCGCTGACGGCTCTCTCGGCTAAGGTTGCGATGGCTGAGGGAGCCGGCGGCGAGCCGACGCGCGATCTCGGACGGCGAGGAAGATCAGGCCTCTTCGCCGGAGGTGTGCTCAGACAAGCTGCCGGGGAGGTCGAAATTGAGAATCGGGATTGAAAAAATTCAGCGGAGCCTGCCGCGATAAGACGTAACCGCCGGTCCTGTCTTCAATTTTAGCGGCCTTTGTCGTGCCGGGAAGAACCGCCGAACAGGCGAAGCAAGAACCGCTTGCGCAATCGGCGCCATTGCCGCGATGCGCGCCTCCGCAACAGCCGATGCCGCTACGTGTGCTATCGATTTTCGACAGGAAGAAACTCGATGTCACGCCAACAGACTGGGCATCTATCTTGAGCTCAAGAGATACCGTCACGACTGGCGGCGACACATTGGCGGCCAGTGGTTTTCCTGAGGAACAAGCTTGAGCCGCCCCGCTCATCGCCATCATCAACAGGCCGAGCAACGTCGCCAGCACAACAAAACCGCGCGTGCTTTGTGCGCGGCGGAGCTTTTGCGATCCCGATCTCGACCCGGCGAACATGACGGAATGCCTCTGCTAACAACGCTACACTCGCGAACTTGTTCCTTTTGAGCGTTGATGCAAGTCAAACGCAAAAGCGGCTAAATCGTCGAAATCGGCCGCATCCTCATCGGTTGAAAGTGCGGTTCCTTGGCAAGTCCAGCTAAAGCAGACGAAAAAATGCCGCCGGTCGTTAACGTCAGTGTCGCTTGCCTAGAATACCCTAGGGGGGTATATAGACCGCATGAGCAAAGACCACAAGACGCAAAAAATCGAAGGCAAGGCGGCGACGCTGAAACGGCTCGTCCGGTTGGAAGGCCAGATCCGCGGCATTGCCGGCATGGTCGAGGCCGACCGCTACTGCATCGATATCGTCACGCAGATCGCCGCCGCGCGCGCCGCGTTGCGCAAGGTTGAGGAAGAGATATTGCGCGAGCACGTCGCGCATTGCGTCGAGCACGCCATCAACAGCGGCGACAAGGCCGATCAGCGGCGCAAGGTCGCCGAATTGATGGACGTAATGGGACGGGCGGGGAGGTAAAAATAGGCCTCATGCTGAGGAGCGTCGCGTTAGCGACGCGTCATCGTAAGTCGGCCTTGGCCGACTTACGCAGTTTGTATCCAATCTCGGGTAAACCCGAGATTGGTGCATGGGCCGCCCCATTGTTCGAGACGGGCCTTCGGCCCTCCTCAGGATGAGGCGGACTTAAGCTACTTCGTCGAACAGCCGACGATGCTGTAGGCCGGGCAGGTGCCGAGCGCGGCGGTCAAAAGCGGCACGACGCCGATCCAGCCGACCCAGGCCCAGCTCGTGCCGGGGGCGATATAGCCGAGCGCGAAGGCGATCAGCGCGATACCGACGATGACGCGCAAGATGCGGTCGATGGTTCCCATATTAACAGTCATAAAACTCTCCTTGTGATGCATTTCATTATTCGGCGGGGACGACGGTCAGTTTCTGCGGCGAAGTGGCGGGCGCGATATCGCCATCGACATCGTTGCCGAGTTCCGGGCGCCATGGCTTCCAGGATTCAAGCGCGATGAGGATGAGCACGATCGCCGCGGCGAGGATGAGCGCGCCGGCCCAGTAAGGAATGCCGGCGAGATTGCTGAAAATCAGCTTGCCGCCGCCCTGGCCGAGAAAGGTCTTGCTCAAAGCGGGTTCGGCGTAAGAGTAAGCGACCGCGCCGAACAGCCCGCCGACCAAAGTAAACAGAGCGTCGCGATAGCCGGCGCCGATCTGCGCCAAAGTCGTGCCGGGGCAGGCGCCGGCGAGCGCAATGCCGACGCCGAGAATAAGGCCGCCGACAATGTCGGCGCCGTAGAGCGCGGCTTTCGGCGAAAGCTTGACGTAACCGAAGCCGTTGAGCACCGCGAGCACCACCGCGCCGGTGGCGACAGCGGTGAGAAACACCTTGAGCATGATGAAGTTGCGCAGCTGCATCTGGCCGACAATGATGCCGGGCTCGAACACGCGCGACTTCTCCAGCGCGAAACCGAACACGACGCCCATGAGCAGGCCGACGGCAATGGCGAGGGTGACGGACATTTGAGTTTCTCCTGTGGCCGGATCAGATGCGGCGCAGAACGAGGGTGGCGGTGGCGATGCCGCCGACGAACATGGCGGCGACCGCGACGGTGGAGCCGACGGCGAGTTGCGCCATGCCGGAGATGCCGTGGCCGCTGGTGCAGCCATCGGCAATGCGCGCGCCGAACAGCATGAGGAAGCCGCCGAAGAACGCGACGGCATAGCGTGTGGCCGGCGATGCGGTGCCGAGGGCGCGCTGCCAGATCGGTGAGACGGCGCGGCGCCGTGCGCCGGACATTTGCATCGAGATGAAAGCGCCAACGGCGATGCCGGCAACCAATGCCACCTGCCACCAGTTCTTGCCGGTGATGGCGACGTGGCGGGCCACATAGCCGACTTTCAGCAAGGCCGGATCGAACCAGGAGGCGATCAGGCCGCCAATGGTGACATAGGACGACGACGCGCCGAGCGCGGTCTCGATGATGAGGAAGGCCGGGATTTGCAGAAGGCCGATGACAATGCCGGCGAGATAAGGCGACCAGGCTTTTTGCATGAGCATGGGAAGTCCTCCAAAGAATCGAGGTCCGATCACATATAGAGTATTGAATATATCGGAAAAGCCGGGCTGTATTGACCTGAATCAATCCTCGCGCGGAAGTGATCGCGGGCTAGGCGAGCCTCTCGCGCGCCAGCTTGGCGCCGGCGCCGAGCGCCACCAGTTTGGCCTCGGCGATATCGCGGTGCATCGGCGCCATGCCGCAATTGGTGCCGCAGACGATGCATTCCTTCGGCACGTATTGCATCACCTCGGTAATGACCTCGACGACTTTCTCCGGCGTCTCGATGGTGTCCGAGGCGACGTCGATGACGCCGATCAGCACATCCTTGTCGCCCAGGAGCGACAACAGCTTGAGCGGCACGCGCGAATTGATCGCTTCCAGCGACACCTGATTGATCTCGCTCTTGCCAAGCGCCGGAAAGATTTTCTCGTATTGCGTCCACTCGTCGCCGAGCGAATTCTTCCAGTCGATATTGGCCTTGATGCCGTAGCCGTAACAGATGTGCACGGCGGTGGTGCAGGTCAGTCCATCGATGGCGCGGTGCAGCGCGTCGATGCCCCAGCCCGGCACTTCGTCCATGAACACATTGAACGCCGGTTCGTCGAACTGGATGACGTCGACGCCGTCGGCTTGCAGGGCGCGCGCTTCCTTGTTGAGCAGATCGGCGAAGGCCATCGCCATTTTTACCTTGTCGCCGTAATGCGCATCGGCAACCGTATCGGCAATCGTCATCGGGCCGGGCAAGGTCATCTTGAGCTGGCGCGTCGTATGCGCGCGCGCATGCTTGGCCTCTCGCTGGTGCACGCGGCCCTTTAACGCCAGCGCGCCACGCACCTGCGGCACCATCGCCTTGTAGCGATCGTTGCGGATCCCCATCTCGACTTTGTTCTGGGTGTCGATGCCGTCGACGAATTCGAGAAAACCGTGCACGAAATGCTGCCGCGACATCTCGCCGTCGCAGACGATGTCGATGCCGGCGTCTTCCTGCAATTTGATGGCGAGCAGAGTGGCGTCGAGCTTGCCTTGCGCCAGGTCGGCGCCTTGCAGCCGCCATTGCGGCCACAATTTATTGGGCTCGGCCAGCCATGACGGTTTCGGCAGACTGCCGGCGACGGTTGTTGGAAACAACATGCGTTCTCTCCCAGATCGGGACCGCTTCGGCGGTTTCTAGTTGCCTTGAGCTTTCCAACTATAAAGCCAGTCGTAGCGCCTGAGCAGTTTTTCTCCGCCCAACAGCCGCATGCCGAGATTGCGGATTGCCGCTTCGGGGCCGGTTTGCCCATAGAGCTTGCCCTGCTTGCGCGACGCCTGTTGGGCGCGTTCGGTGCGGGCGCGCCGCGCCTTCTCGTAAGCGCGCAAGCCTTCCTGGATTCTGCCCGCTTCCGGCGCGCCGGCATGAGCCTTCATGCAAGAGGCCAGCACCGCGGCGTCCTCGATCGCCATGCCGGCGCCTTGTGCCAGAAATGGCAGCATCGGATGGGCGGCATCCCCGATCAGCGACACCGGACCGGCGCCGCCCATGAACGGCGCCGCGCGGTCGTACAACGCCCATTTCAGCCACTGGTCCGGAATCGACAGCAGTTCGCGCACGCTGTCGGCCCAGGAGAAGCGCGCGAAGTGGCGCAGGATTTCGGCGCGGTCGCCGGCGGCGCTCCAGCCGGTTTCGTTCCATTCGTCATGGACGATGCCGACCATGTTGATGAGGCGGCCGGCTTTGACCGGATAGAGCACGAGGTGCGCGTCGTGCCCGAGCCAGAGATTGACCATGTCGCTGCGGAAATGCAGCGGCACGTTTTCCGCCGGCACCAGTGCGCGCCACGCCGTGCGGTGGGCGAACGTCGGTTTGCGCTGGACCTTCAAGCGGGCCGAGACCGCCGACCAGATGCCGTCGGCGCCGATCAGAGCCGCGCCGCGCTCGTCGACGATCTGCCGGCCGCGATAGGCCTGGACGGTGATGCCGTTGCTGTGCCCGGCGAAATCATCGACACGGATGCCGAGCTTGACCGTGACATCGAGCGCACTGCGCGCGGTGTCGGCGAGCGCCGCCTGCAAGTCGCCGCGATGCACGGTCCAGAACGGCGCGCCATAACGGCGCTCGGCGGCGGCCCCAAGCGGGATGCGGACGATCTCGCGGCCGGAGCCGCCCGACATGACGCGGATCGCGTCCGGCTGCACGATGAAAGGTTCAAGCCGGTCGCGCAGGCCGAGCTCGATCAGGATGCGGCTGGCATTGGGCGAGAGCTGGATGCCGGCGCCGGTTTCTTCGAGAACCGGCGATTGCTCCAGCACGGTGACGCGAAAGCCGGCGCGCGCCAAACTCAGCGCCGCCGTCAGTCCGGCAATGCCGGCGCCGGCGACGATGACATGACGCTCGGACGCCAAGGCTTAAGCTCCTTCGGGAGTGTGTCTAGGCTTCGACCAGCGGCAGCGCGCAGGCGGCCGGCCGCGCCGCATGCGGATCGAGCGTGGCGTCGAGCCGGTACAGGGTCGAGCAATAGGGGCAGATGATCTCGTTGTCCGCGCCCATGTCTAGGAAGACGTGCGGGTGGTCGAAAGGCGGCGTTGCCCCGACGCACATGAATTCCTTGGCGCCGATCTCGATCATCGGCGCGCCGGGATCGTTGTGAAAATGGGGGACGACGTGTTCCGCCATGAGAAAAGCCTTTTTGACTGCGATGTGTGAGCCGCACCATAGCGACGCGGGGGCCTCGTGCCTAGCCGAGACGGTTCGTTAGCCGTATCGGTGAGAGTGCGGGAACCCCCTTGATTCGAAAGCGTTTTCTTGTGCCAGGCGGGGGCCATCGGGGTTATCCCCAAACCGGGTGAGGAGCGGGCGGCCGACATGCGCGACGCGCAAGGATTCGCGCCACAGGGCTACGGCGACGCGCCGCAGGTTTTGGCGCCGCAGGTTTTAGCGCCGCAGGATTCGGCGCCGCAGGATTCGGCGCCGCAGGATTCGGCGCCGCAGGATTTGCGCGTCACGCCTAAGCGGCGGCGCCTCGCGCCAGTCGTTCTTATCGCCGTGCTGTTGTCGGCGCTGGCCGCCTATACGGTGCCGCGCGGGCTCGACGCGCAATATCTTCTCAGCATCGAGGACGATCCGGCCGAGATCGCGGCGCGCACGCTCGATGAGACATTCAACGCCGAAGTAGCGACGCGCGAAATCGAACAGGCGCTGGCGCTGAAAGACAGCGAACTGGCCAAGAGCTTTGTCGATCTTTCAGCCGACCGCAACGTCACGCTCGATCCGGCACTCGTCGACAAAGTGAATGCCGTGGTGGCGGAAGACGCCAGCGCCACGCATGTCGCGCAGAGTTTCGCCATGGGGCTGGTTACCGGCGAGCCGAACGACGTTGCCGGCCTTGCCGGCACCACGCTCGGCGATCTGTTCGTGTTCGGCGACATTCGCGACGCGGTGCGCGAGGGCACGCGGCTGGCGAGCGGGCAGGAGGCCGACGAATTGATTTTAGGATTGGCCTGCGTCGGGCTGGCGATCACCGCCGGGACCTATGCGACGCTTGGCGCGGCTGGCCCAGCGCGCGTCGGCCTGTCGCTGGCCAAGGTCGCGCGCAAGACCGGACGCATGAGCGCCGATCTCACCGCCTATGTCGGCCGTTCGTTGCGTGGCGTCGTCGACTGGACCGCGTTGAAGAGCGCGATCGGCGGTGTCTCGATCGCGCAGCCGGCTTTGGCGATCCGCGCCGCGCGCAATGCCGTGAAGGTCGAACGCGCCGGCGGGCTGATGCAACTGGCGCGCAGCACCGGCCGCGTGCAGACCAAGGCCGGCACGCAGGCCGCGCTCGATGGCTTGAAGATCGCCGAGAGCCCACGCGAAATGGCGCGCGTCGCCACCCTGGCGGAGAAAGCCGGCAGCCGCACGCGCGCGATTCTCAAAGTCGCCGGGCGCGGCGCGATCGCGCTGACGACGGCCGTGTTCGACCTCGGGATGTGGATTCTGTGGGCGCTTGCGACTTTGTTCGGGCTGGTGTCGTCGATGAAGAGCTTCACCGAACGCTCAACGCAACGCTTTATTGATTATCGCAAGAGGCGAAAGTTCAGGCGGCTTGCGGCGGTGCAGGCGGGCGCTTAAAAGACGCGACCTGTTTCGCGCGAGACAACTTCATGCCCAGCTTCAAAAACGGCGATGTCGAGATTGCCTATGTCGACGAAGGTGAAGGCGATCCGATCGTGCTGGTGCACGGCTTTGCCTCGACCAAGGACGTCAACTGGGTGTCGACCGCCTGGGTGACGACATTGACGCGCGCCGGGCGGCGCGTCATCGCGCTCGACAATCGCGGCCACGGCCAGTCGAGCAAACTGTATGACGCGGCCGACTATCACACCGAAAAGATGGCCGGCGATGTGCGCGCGCTGCTCGATCATCTCAAGATCGAGCGCGCCGACGTCATGGGTTATTCGATGGGCGTGCGCATCACCGCATGGCTCACCGTCTCGCATCCGGGGCGCGTGCGCTCGGCGGTGCTCGGCGGCCTCGGCGTGCGGCTGGTCAGCGGCGTCGGCCTGCCGGAGTCGATTGCCGATGCGCTGGAAGCGCCGTCGCTCGCCGACGTCACCGACGCGCAGGGGCGGGCGTTTCGCGCTTTCGCCGACCAGACCAAGTCGGACCGCCGCGCGCTGGCCGCCTGTATCCGCGGCACAAGGCAAGTGCTGAGCCGCGAGCAGGTCGGGGCTATTGGTATCCCGGTACTGGTCGCGGTGGGCACCAAGGACGACGTCGCCGGCTCGGCGCATGAGTTGGCCGCCCTTATTCCGGGGGCCGAAGCGCTCGATATCCCGGATCGCGACCACATGCTGGCGGTCGGCGACAAGGTCTATAAAGCCGGCGTTCTGGCCTTTCTCGACCGGCGGCCGTAACGGGACGCCAGGGGTTCTGCCCCCCTGAGAATCCGTGATAAAAGCCCTATCTGTGGGGACCAGAGAGACGACCCAGGAGATCCACGATGGCGCAATTTCAGACACGGCAGGCCAATGCCCTCGACAAGGTCGATCCGGTCTGGAGCCGTATCCGCCAGGAGGCCGAGGACACGGCGCGGCGCGAGCCGGAACTGGCGAGCTTCATCTATGAGAACATCCTGCATCACGACACGCTGGAGACGGCGGTCGCTCACCGCGTCAGCCAGCGCCTCGAACATCCCGATGTGTCGAGCGACCTGATCCGTCAGGCGTTCCGCGAAGCGCTTGAGGATCAGCCGTCGCTTGGCGATGCCTTCCGCGCCGACATCGTCGCCACCTTCGACCGCGATCCGGCGACGACGCGCTTCATCGAGCCGGTGCTGTACTACAAAGGCTTCCACGCCATCCAGACGCATCGCCTGGCGAACTGGCTCCTCGGCAAGGGACGCAAGGATTTCGCTTTGTACCTGCAAAGCCGGTCGTCGGCGGCGTTTCAGTGCGACATCAATCCGCACGCCAAAATCGGCCGCGGCATTTTCCTCGATCATGCCACCGGCCTTGTTGTCGGTGAAACCGCGGAGGTCGATGACGACGTCTCGATCCTGCACGACGTCACGCTCGGCGGTACCGGCAAGGACAACGAAGACCGCCATCCGAAAATTCGCCGCGGCGTGATGATCGGCGCTGGCGCGAAAATTCTCGGCAATATCGAAGTCGGCCATTGCGCCCGTATCGCCGCGGGTTCGGTTGTCATCAAGGCGGTGCCGAACAATGTCACCGTTGCCGGCGTGCCGGCGAAAGTGGTCGGCGAGGCCGGTTGCGCCGAACCGTCGCACACCATGGACCAGATGCTGCACGGCATCCTGCTCGACGGCTGAGTTCAGCCTTGCGCGGTGGAACCTTGCCGGTTGACTTGAGCGCGCAATCGGGCAACTAACGCTTGATTTTGAGATAAAGGAGCCGCCCGGTGGACGTGCAGGAAGTCAGAAAGCTCGACAATTATTTGAAGAAGGTTTTCGGCAACCCGCATATTCGCGTGGTGCCGAAGCAGGGCGATATTGCCGAGGTTTTCGTCGGCGAGGACGATCTCGGCGAGATGACCGTCGACGACGAAGACGGCGAGCGCTCGTATAATTTCCGCATGGTGATCCAGGTCAGCCAGGACAAGTCCATGCAGCCGGTGCCGACTTTGACCAACTATCTACGGCTGAAATTCGACAACGAGAAGATCCGCGTGGTGACGCGGCCGAAAAAAATGGATTCGCTGGAAGTCTATCTCGGCGAGGATTTTCTCGGCGTGCTGTTTCTCGAAAACGAGAAGGGCCGCAAGACCTACATTCTCGAATTGCCGATCCTCGACATCGATCTGGTCGATGAAGACAGCACGAATTTTTAGTTCGCCGGCCGCCAGCGCGCCATCAGTCTGTCGATGCCAGCGCCGACAGCGCGCCAGTCGGCAAGCCACTCGCGCGGAAAGCGCAATGTGATCTCGGTTGACCCGACGCGGCGCTCCATCAGGCAGGTGCCGGCATTGCTGACACCTTTGCGCGAGCAGCGCGCCATGAAGCGATCCGGCCCGGACGCGTCGAGGATCAGGTCTTCGCCCCGATAGGGCGTGTCATCGCGGAACGGCTTGACGGTGAGGCCGTCGTCGCCGGTTTTCGTATTGCTGCCGAGGTAGCGCGGATAGATGGTCTGCACCCGTTCGCTCAGCGGCATGGTGCCGTCGCTGACCTGGATGGTGGCGAACAGCCGCTCATTGGGATCGACCGGTGCACCGTCGACGATCTTGATCGCCGGATCGGGCGGCACCAGCGACGGCCACAAATACGCGAGGTCGACGCGGTTCTGCGTGCCGGCATGGCGTTGCAGTGGAATGCGGATCGCGGCCGGCTCGATGTTGAAGGCGACGCCGGCGATATTGATCGGCAGCGACGGCGCGTCGAGCGCGACCGGCGCGTCCGGCCAGCGCGGCCACAGCACATAAGCGACATAGACCGCGGCGATGACACAGACAGCGGCGAACAGCAGCACCGGCGCGGCCAGCGGATTATGACCGTGACGCCTGCGCGGGCGGCGCTTGTGCGCGCGGCGTTGTCCGGCGTGAGGGGACGAGTGGGTGAGGGTAGACAAAGCGCGGGCTCCGCAAATCTAGCTTTTTGTTTTGACGCGTTTACTTGACGCGAACCGGTTCCCACTTCGCTCGAAAACGCTATGGACCTCGTGTCCCACGGCAGGGTTAACGATGCGTTAACGGGTTAACCATTTGTTAAGCTTTGGCTGGCGCGTGGGGGTGCCCCTCTGCGATTGATACGGCGTGTTGTCGTCGCGTGAGGCCTTCGATGTCGCCGCAATCTTTGCAGATGTTCCTGACCCTGGCGCTCGGTTTTGCCGTCGCCGGCTTGTGCAGTTCGGCCTATCAGCTTTTCACCAGCCGCCTGCCGAGCTTCGGACAGCTGACCACCGGGCCGAGCCCCGGCGCTTTCGCCGCCGTGCCGCTGTTGATGGTGGCCGCGCCGTTTCTCATCATGCGCAACACTTTGATGGGCCGCCGCCAGGAAAGCCGCCGTTTCCAGTTCGTGTTTCTCGCCACCGTCATCGCCGGCTTCTGGAGCCTGATGTCCGGGCTGGTGCTGGTGCGCGCGGTCAGCTTTTTGATCGCCCAACTCTTTCCCCACCGCTTCTAATCGGGCAAGTTCGCGCCACCTTCAAGGGAGCGTGCAATGCCGATTTATGAACTCGATGGCGAAAGACCGGAATTCCCCAGCGACGGCCAGTACTGGGTCGCCGAGACGGCGGTGCTGATCGGCCGCGTGCGGCTGAAATCGGAGGCCAGCGTCTGGTTCGGCGCGGTCCTGCGCGGCGACAATGAATGGATCGAGCTCGGCGAACGCTCGCAGATCCAGGACAACGCCACGCTGCACACCGATATGGGCTATCCGCTGGTGATCGGCGCCAATTGTGTCATCGGCCACAAGGTCATGCTGCACGGCTGCACCATCGGCGACAATTCATTGATCGGCATGGGCGCGATCGTGCTCAACGGCGCGAAGATCGGCAACAATTCGCTGGTCGGCGCCGGCGCACTGGTCACCGAAGGCAAAACGTTTCCGGACAATTCGCTGATCGTCGGCTCGCCGGCGCGCGCCATCCGCATGCTCGATGAGAAGGCGCACGCCTCGATCCGCGGCGGCGCCGATCATTATGTGGCGCGGTGGAAGCAGTACAAGGCGGGCCTGAAGCAGATTGGCTAAGACCGTGGCGCGCGCGCCGTCAAAGCGCGCCGCCCAGCGTTGGAATCTTGGCGATCTCCTTGGCCAGCGCCTTTTCGGCAACCCGCAGGTCATAGGCCCGCTGCATGTTGATCCACAGATCGGGACCATTGCCGCAGAGCTTTCCCAACCGCAATGCCATGCCAGGCGTTACCGGCTGTTTCTCATCGAGAATATCGTACAGCGTCTGCCGGGAAATACCGAGCAGGCTGGCGATTTCGGTCTTGGTGCGGTCCAGCGCCGGCAGGATGTCTTCGCGCAATAACTCGCCGGGGTGGGTGTTCTTCAAGCCGCGAAGCAGGGGGTTCGTGCTCATCAGTGATAATCCTCAAGATCGACATCAATGGCGTCCTCGCCGGACCAGCCGAATGTCACGCGCCAGTTGCCGCTGGCCCATACCGAAAATCTGCCTTTGTCGCTGCCCTTGAGCGCGTGAAACCTTAAACCCGGCAGGTTCATTTGAGCAGGGGCCTTGGCGGCGTCCAGCGCCAGCAGAATACGGCGGATACGATCTGGATTTTGTACGTTCAGCTTCGACGTATCGCTCGTCTGGGCGAAAAGGCGAAGGCCCTTGCTTTTGAACGACCGGATCATAGCCTGCCGGGTGCGACAGAAATGCTCTCTCACAAATGTATGGCAACGCCTTACAATTGTCAAGCATCGCCTTACAGCCGATTTGGACAGTAAAAATAGGTGCGACCGATCCTTGGGGGAGGATCGGCCGCTCGCGTGCCCGGTCTGGGGACGGGGAGGGTTGGGGACGTGACCGGGGCGCGAATTCCTGTGCTGAAAATTCCTGCGCCGAGGGTCCTGTTCACCGGCGCAGGGCTCAAACGTTGAGCAAGCTCATTTCCCTCCCGCCATGCGCCACCGGCGCATGGCCCTGATCGAAGTCGTTAGCGAGCCGACGCGGTTGCAGGTGCGCCGCGCGGATCGCCGAGCGCAACCCAAAGATTCTGGTCGGACTGCGATTGCCGCTTGACGAATTTGTAGCCGGTCTTGTTCCAGGCGAGCACGTCGCTTTCCTGGTTATCGAGAATGAATTCGCCGCGATTGGTCTTGACGGTGAGCACGGCGTGGCCTTCGCCCTTCTTGTCGCGGACCACGGTGATCAGCAGCGCTTCGCGCGGCCAGCCGGCCTGCATCAACATCTTGCGCTTGAGCAGGACGTAGTCCTCGCAATCGCCGATGCCGTCCTCGGGAAAATTCCAGCGCTCGACCGCGCCCCAGTGTTCGGCGTCGGTCATCGGTTTGATCGAGTCGTTGACCCAATTGTTGACTTTGACCAGATCGTCCCAGGTCTTGGCGGTGAGAACGATGTCGCGCGGCGCCGAAGCCCGGGTCGCGCATTCGCTCTTGTACTCGATGCAGAACTCGACCCAGCCGATCGGCGCGCGGGTGGCGTCGCCGACCGCCGCATAGACGATGCGTTCGTTCGGTTGTCCGGTGCCGAGCGATGCCATGCGTTCGGCGGCGACGCCGCTGGCGGTGGCGATCGTCAGTGCGCCGAAAGCGATGGCCAGCATGCCGCCGGTCCGCAACGCCCGCTTGAAATCCTTTTGCATTGTTGTGGTCCCTTCCCCTGTCGTCGGGACCAAATTGGCAAAAAGATTTTTCGGAGCGGATAAGTCGAGTGAGGCATTTATCCGAAAAGGAAAGTAAACTAAGAGGCTAATACTGACTAAAAGAGAATATAAATCGAATAAAAGGCAGATGAATACAATTTATCTCAAATTTTATCGATTAATGTACTTCAATCAACGATGGCGCGATTCAAGGCGCTTCGGCGGCGTCGCTGTTTACTGTAAGGAAGGCGCGCCGGCGCTCCGTATGCGCGGCTTTGCAGCGGCAAACGCACGCGAAACGCGGCCTTAAAAGCCCGCAATTTTAGACAGTCTGTTGAAGGTCTGCTGACGCTGATGCGCAATCTGCACGCTGCGCGTTCTGGCGTCGCAAGATTTGCGTCAGGGAAATGGCGCGCGGGCGACGAAAATATCGCGCCGGCACGGCAACGGCACGGCGGCTACTGCTCGCCGGTGACGTTCTCTTCGATGAAGTCGGGGTGCTGGAGACGTTGGAATTCGATGGCGAAGCCATTTTCGATATGGCGCACCACGCGGCCGGCGGTCTTGCCTATGGTGATGGGCGAGCCGACGGCCGGCAAAAGGTCCGGCGCGATGGCGACGGCGGCGCCCGACGCCGACAAATCGATGACGCGGCAGGCGACATTGGTGCCGTTCTGCATGATAAGGCGCGCCGAGGTGTTGCGCGGCACGAAGCGGCCGTGGCGGCGGTCTTCCGGCAGATTGAGGATCTGGCGATTGGCCAGCCAGGTGAGCTGGGCGGCGAGCTTGTCGCGCTTGCGCGAGGTCGCCGCGATGCTCATGGCAAAGCCATTGTCGAGAATGCGGGCGATCTTGCCTTCGAGGCGGCCGAGATGATCGACATAAGCGATCACGCGCTCGCCGGGCGCGCCGGCCACCGGCGCCACGACCGCCATGCCGCCGGGCGACATATCGACGACCTGGCAAGGGAATTCGCGGTAATCGGCCAGCATATAGCGGCCGAGCAGATTGACCTTGACGCGCTGATGCCGCCGGCGCTCATCGGCCAGCGGCAGGAATTTCGGCTTGATCAGTGGCAAGGCCATGAGCGACGGGCTTCTTGAGGGACGCATTTCCCGTAAGCCTGCGAGCCTATTTGTCACATCCCGGTAGGTGATATGGCTGTTTTCTGAACAACTCCGGTTTCAGGCTATGCCAGTCCTTCATGGCCTGCAAGGGTGTCTTGCTGCCCAAGGCTGATTGCGGAAGCTGCTGGTTGTAAAGCAGCACGTAACGATG
>CAMBQQ010000045.1 GCA_945870035.1 Rhizobium sp. Q54
ATGAGGCGAAGGCTGATGTGTTCGACTACATCGAGCGCTTCTATAATGCGAAGCGGCGGCACTCGACGATCGGTTATCTAAGCCCTATGGAGTTCGAGCGAAGGGCCGGGTTCGCTTAAGTCGGTGTCATCCAAACCGGGTGCAGGCCATACGCCTTCGTTTCTCCTAAATATCCTCAACAACAAGACACTGTTTCTTTTAACCACTATTGTGTTCACTTTGCCCACATTTGCCATCATTGCGTTAGGTATGAAATTAATGCGCGCGCCATTTCGCGATTCTATATTTATCTATCTGAGTTCTGTAACGCTCATAATACTCACGATGATATTTCTTATTGTCGTCAGCATTATTATCCAAGCGGCAAACATTCTGCTGATATCGACTTTCGGGCTTTCATTGATCGCGCCGTTTGGTTTTATTGGAACTGTGTCAATGACGGTAATGGGAATTATCTATTTCGGCTGGCTCGGCGTTCTCTTCTATGTGCCGTCGCGCCTCATCGAACAGAGTGCAAAGTCATCAGCATTTTCACCCGCAATTTTATGGGTCACGTCATTTGTGTTACCGGGAATGCTCGCCAGTAGTTATCTGCTGCCCGTACTACTGGGGTAACGTGGCTACTGAATAAATTCTTCAACCGAGTCTGCCGAGCAGCGGAAACGTCTCGACCAGCCAGAAGGCGATGGCCGGCATCTGTCCGGTGAAAATCAATATGCCGGCGACAACCAGGAAGGCACCCATCGCCTTTTCGATGGCTCCGAGTCGCGCCCGCGCACGGCTCATCCAGCGCATGAACGCGCCGGCGAAACCGGCGGCAAACATGAACGGCACGCCGATGCCGAGCGAATAGATCAGCAGCAGCCACGCGCCTTCGCCGGCGCTGTCGGATGCGCCCGCCATCATAAGGATCGCCGTCAGCGCCGGACCGACGCAAGGGCTCCAGCCGAAGCCGAAGGCAAGCCCGATCACATAGGCGCCGGCAAGCCCTGCCGGTTTTTGTGTAACGCCGACGCGCGCGGTGCGGTCGAGGAACGGCAGGCGAAACACGCCAAGGAAATGCAGGCCCATCGCGATGATCAGCGCACCGGCGGCATATCCGAAGTAGCCAAGATAGGCGCCAACCGCCTGCCCGATCCACGATGCAGTCGCGCCAAGCGCGACGAACACGGTGGAAAATCCGGTGACAAATGCTGCCGCCGCCAGCAAGACGCGCATCCGCGCATTGGTCGCAGATTCATCGCGCAGGTCGCCAATCGACACGCCGCCCATATAGGCGAGATAGGGCGGCACCAGCGGCAACACGCAGGGCGAAAAGAACGACAATAGACCGGCTATGAAGGCGCCGCCGACTGACACATCGAAAGCCATCGGTAACACCCTTCCAATAGACACAATCGTTTCGACATATTCGTTATTAGTGATATATTGTTCGCAACACAAATCGGCGCGTTTTCTGCGCATTTTCGCTTCAGAGAACAAACTTGGCGACTGGCATGAGCTTGCTGAAATTAATTTCTCGAACGGCACTGGTCGGCAGCATGTTTGTCGCTTTTGCCACCCCGCCGGCGCGCGCCGCCGAACTCATCATGTTCGAACAGGCTGGCTGCGTCTGGTGCGCCGCCTTCGATCGCGACATTGCGCCGGTTTATGGCAAGACCGAAGAAGGCCGCCGCGCGCCGTTGCGCCGGCTCGAAAGCGGCCGGCCGCTGCCGTCTGATCTCGCCTTCATTCAAACCGAACGGTTGACGCCGCTGTTCGTCCTGGTCGACAAAGGCCGCGAGATTGGCCGCATCCGCGGCTATCCCGGCGACGATAATTTCTGGGGACTGCTCGGCGTACTGCTCAAGTCACTCGACACGCCGGGGTCGGTTGACGAACACTCGCAACTCTTCAAAAATTCACCGCGTTTTGCCGAATGATCAAACGATGAACCTTCAGCCGCTCGATAAAACCGACCGCTCCAACGAGCTTGAGCGCATGCTCGGCAACGCCAAGCGCGCCAGCGACTTTCTCAAGGCGCTGGCCCATGAAAGCCGGCTGATTATCCTGTGCGTCCTCGCCGAAGGCGAGAAGTCGGTCGGCGAACTGGAAGAGCTGCTTGCCTTGCGCCAGCCGACCGTGTCGCAGCAACTGGCGCGCCTGCGCGCCGACGGGCTGGTCTCGACGCGCCGCGATGGCAAGGCGATTTATTACAACCTCGCCAGCGACGAGGCCCGCGTCGTCATCGGCTCGATTTATGACGTGTTCTGCCGCAAGCAGAAGAAGCGCTAGTTCCCGCAAGCCTTTCCGCCGCTGAGCCGCCATCGCCTTGGCTGCGTCTTGCTCTGGGTAATTCTGGACTATATGGTCCATAACTCGCCGGATCGCTTGGTCACGCGACGGAGCCCAACAATGCCTCGCCCTCGCGGTTTTGACGCTGATGGAGCGCTCGACAGCTGCCTCGATCTGTTTTGGAGCAAGGGCTATGAGGCCACGTCGCTCGACGATCTGTGTGATGCCACCGGCCTCAGCCGATCCAGCCTTTATGCCGCGTTCGGCAACAAGCGGAATCTGCTTCTGAAAACAATCAACCGCTACGCCGAACGGCGTGCGCCGAGCATCGCCGCGATCCTCGATGGGCCGTTACCGATCCGCGCTGCCTTCGCCGCTTTGGCCGATCGTTTCATCGATCAGATTGTCGCCGGGCCAGGCCGGCGCGGCTGCTTTCTTGGCAATTGCGCCGCAGAACTGCCGCGCAGCGACCGTCTGGCCATGAAACAGGTGCGTCAGGGCCTCGCCGGCACCGAGCAGGCCTTCGCATCCGCCCTCGCCCGCGCCAAAGCGCGCGGCGAACTGCGCGAACAGGCCGACGTCAAGACCCTTGCCCGATTTTTGACCGCCGCCTTTCAGGGGTTGCGGCTGGTCGGAAAAGTCAATCCCGATCGCGCCAGCCTCAAGGCAATTGCCGAAACGATGCTGCAATGCCTTGAGCCGGACTCCACCTCGCTGCGCCTGCCCGACTCCAATACCCAAAGGAATTGAACGATGACCTTAACGCCACGACAAGCCGCGCCGGCCCTCTCGTTCACGTTGACCGACGGCAATACATGGACGCTCGGCAAGGAGCAGCCGGCCACTTTTGACATGATCGTCGTCTATCGCGGTCTCCACTGCCCGATCTGCAAGACCTATCTTGGCGAACTGGAAAGCAAACTTCCTGAATTCGCCAAACGCGGCGTCAATGTCGTCGCGGTCAGCACCGATAGCCAGGACCGGGCCGAAAAGGCAAAGGCCGAATGGGGCCTCACCAATCTCAAACTCGGTTATGGCCTTGCCATCGCGGACGCGCGGACTTGGCAATTGTATATTTCAGGCTCGATCCGCGAAGCCGAACCGGCGCAGTTCAGCGAACCGGGCCTGTTCCTGATCAAACCCGACGGCACTTTGTTCTATGCGTCGCGCAGCAGCGCGCCATGGGGCCGCCCGCCGCTCGACCAAATGCTGCGCGGCATCGACGTCGCAACGGAACGCAAGATGCCGGCGCGCGGCGAACTCTGAACCCGACAAAAAATATTCAAGGGAGATATTCTATGGACCAGAGAACAAGGCCAACGCCGCGTTTGGCGCCCCTGGCGTTCGGTGCCATTCCGGAAGCCGTGCCGACGCTTGAGATCGCAAAGAAGCGCATAGGATTCGTGCCGAACAGCCAACTCACGATGCAGCGTGTGCCGAAGATGTTGCAGGGCTTCGCACAACTCAGCGCGGCGATTTGGGATCCGGCGGGCAAAGTCGAAGTCAAACTCAAGCGGCTGATTGCGCACGTCGCAAGCCGCTCGGCCGGCTGCCAATATTGCATGGCGCATACGGCGGAAGGCGCTGCCAAACTCGGCGTCGAGCAGCAGAAGATCGATGCGGTGTGGGACTACCAGCACAGTCCCCTGTTCAGTGCCGCCGAGCGCGCCGCGCTCGATGTCGCGGTAGGCGCAGCTTGCGTCCCCAACGCCGTTACCGATGAAATGTTTGCAACGCTGCGGCAGCACTGGAGCGACGAGCAGGTCGTCGAAATCGTCGGCGTCATCGCGCTATTTGGATTTCTCAACCGCTGGAATGACACTTTCGCGACAACGCTCGAGGATGAGCCGATCGAATACGGCGAGGCCCATCTTGCCAGCCAGGGCTGGGACCCCGCCAAACACTTGCGCTAACTGACGTGGCGCCTGATTGCCGACCGGCGGCGAATGATGCACCTTGCCAAGCGACGCCGCCGCCTGCGTTATATCGCAGCTGGCGGCAAAGCTTGAGAGGCAAAAACATATGACCACGGTCGAACAGGACGGCAAGATTTTCGTCGGCAAAAGCGGCGACAAGGCCGAATACCTCACCCTCAAACTGGCCAACCGGCACGGCCTGGTGTCGGGCGCCACCGGCACCGGCAAGACCGTCACCCTCCAGATTCTGGCCGAAGGCTTCTCGCGCGCCGGCGTCCCGGTCTTCGCCGCCGACGTCAAGGGCGACCTGTCCGGCATTTCCGCCACCGGCGAGCCGAAGGATTTTCTGGTCAAGCGCGCCAAGGAGATGGGCTTCGAGTACGAACCCGACCGCTTCCCGGCGATGTTCTGGGACCTGTTCGGCGTTCAGGGTCACCCAATCCGCGCCACCATTTCGGAAATGGGGCCGCTGCTGCTGTCTCGCCTGCTCGATCTCAATGACGCGCAGGAAGGCGTCCTGAACATCGCGTTCCGCATCGCCGACGAACAGGGTCTCCTCCTGCTCGACCTCAAGGATCTGCGCGCCGTGCTTTCGCTGGTCGCCGAACACGCCGCCGAGCTCACCACGCAATATGGTAACGTCTCGAAAGCCACCGTCGGCACCATTCAGCGGCAGCTTCTGGTGCTGGAAAATCAGGGCGGCACCAAATTCTTCAGCGAGCCGGCACTGGTGCTGACCGATTTCATGCGCACCGACCGCGACGGTCGCGGCTACATCAACATCCTCGCCGCCGACAAACTGATTGAAAACCCCAGGCTCTATGCAACGTTCCTGCTCTGGCTGCTGTCGGAATTGTTCGAGCAGATGCCGGAAATGGGCGATCCGGAAAAGCCGAAACTGGTGTTCTTTTTCGACGAGGCGCATCTGCTGTTCAACGACGCGCCGAAGGCCCTGCTCGACAAGATCGAACAGGTCGTGCGCCTGATCCGCTCGAAAGGCGTCGGCGTCTATTTCGTCACGCAGAACCCGCTCGATGTGCCGGATACGGTGCTGGCGCAAATGGGCAACCGCGTGCAGCACGCGCTGCGCGCCTTCACGCCGCGCGACCAGAAAGCCGTGAAGGCCGCGGCCGAGACCTTCCGCGCAAACCCTAAGCTCGACACCGCCAAGATCATCATGGAGCTCGGCAAGGGCGAGGCTTTGGTCTCGTTCCTCGAAGGCAACGGCATTCCCTCGCTGGTCGAGCGCGCCATGATCCGTCCGCCTGCCGCGCGCCTCGGCGTCATCACGCCGGAAGAGCGCAAGACGATCGTTCAGGCGAGCCCGGTGAAGGGCAAATACGATGTCGAGGTCGATTCTGAATCGGCTTACGAAATCCTCGCGCAACGCGCCAAGGCCGGGACAACGACCGTCACCGCACCGGAACCAGGCCAGGCGCCCGGTCAGCCTGTGCCGCAGGAAGCGCCGGCCGGCGGCGGCCTTCTTGGCAGCATTGGCGGCTTGCTCGGTGGCCTGTTCGGCACCAACCGGGGGCGCGGCACCAGACTCACAACGACACAATATGTCACGCGCGAAGTCACCCGCTCGATCGCCAACCGCGTCGCCGGCCAGATCGCCGCCGATTTCGGCAAGTCGATCGGCGGCCGAACCGGCAGCACCATCGGCCGCGCTATTGTCCGCGGGACGCTCGGCGGCATGCTGCGGCGCTAGAGCGCCAAAATACTCCGCTCACCCCCGCGATGCGGGGGTCCAGTGACCTTTTCAAACGTTGTTCTGAAAACTGGATGCCCGCCTGCGCGGGCATGAGCGGAGTTTGTTTGACGATCAAGCGTCGGCTTCGCACTTCTTCATCACGGCATCCTTGGCAGCGCCGGACAACGGCTTGCCGTCCTTGCTGACGGCCTTGCCGGCGCAGGCATCGGCTTTGCACTTCTTGACGAAGCTGGTTTTGGCAGCGCCGGCGAGAGGCTTGCCATCCTTGCCCACCGCCTTGGAATCGCAGGTCTGCCCCATCGCCGAACCGAATGCGAAGGTCGACAGCACAACAGCCAGAAGTATTCGCTTCATTGGAGTCTCCATTCCCGGATTGGAACTTGTTGATTAGATACCTTGCCCGCGGCCGCGGCAAACGCGCCAAACGTGAACATGCACGGCTCACCCGCAGGACGCGCCAGCGCGCCGGCACGACCCGAAAGCCCCGGTTGGGGACTGTTTACCCGGCCCCCTTGTTTCCATTGCTGCGCTGCACAATATCAGCCATAATGATCCTCGAAACGAGTCTGGCAAGAGCGAAACCATGAGCAAAAACAACAACGAAGTTTGGCAAACCAAGTACGGCAAGCGGCGTGTCCGCGAGGAAAAGCCGATCCTGGCCGAAGCCATTGCCGCCGCTCAGGGGCTCACCGACGACCTCGACGAACAGGCCGAAATCGCCGCCTCGCTGATGGGCCTGCCCGTCGCCGAGGTTCGTGCCGAATTGGCCAAGCTGGCGCCGCCGCGCAAGGACTCCGTCAAGTCTGTGGTGTTCACCGGCTCGCCGTCGGCGCCGCGCACCATCGTGGTCGAGCGCAAGATTTCCCGCCGCATCATTCCGGCCGCGAACCGGCCGACGCGCACTGCGGCGGGCTGACGCCAACCGCAAGATCGAGCGCACCTCGCCCCGCCCATTGCAGGGGGGTGCATTGGACGGGGCTTGGTACAAATGTCCAGGTCAGGGGCTGGACCTAAGCATAATCTGCTGTTCGAAATTCGCCGTCTGAGCAAAAAAGACCGCGAAGCGCAATCAGGCTACCGCCACGTCGATGAGCCGCATCTGCACGCGCTCCTGGCCCTGCCAGCGATCGACGGTGAGATAACCGGCGGCATGCATCTGCCGGCCGCGATTGTCGATCAGCGCCTTGCCGAGCGGCGTGCCGGCGACCCGAAAGGCAATGGCGTTGACGAACTTGCCGTCGCCGGATTTGAAGCGGGCGCGGATGTGGTTCTCGCCGACCGGATCGGCATAAGCGAGCGTATGCGCCGGCAGCGCCAGCACCGGCTCCGGATTGCCGGCGCCATAGGGCCCGGCCTTGGACAGCATCTCGCACAGTTGCGGCGTGACGCCGCCGGCGCTGACCGCGCCATCGATCTTCAGCGCGCTATCGCGCCGCGAGGTCTCGACCGACGCCGCCAAAGTCTCCTCCAGAAAAGCACGAAACGCGGCGAGCCCGCCCTTCTGCAAGGTGACGCCGGCCGCCATGGCGTGGCCGCCGCCCTTGATCAGCAGACCTTCATGCACCGCCTGGCGCACGGCGCGGCCAAGATCGACGCCGGCGATCGAACGTCCCGATCCGGTACCGGTACCGCCCGGCTCCAGCGCAATAGCGAAGGCTGGCCGGTTAAACCGTTCCTTCAAGCGCGCCGCCACCAGCCCGACCACGCCGGGATGCCAGCCTTCTTGCGCGGTGACGACGACGGCGCCCTTCTCCTCGATGCCGAGCGCGGCCATCGCCTCGGCCTCGGCCTGCGCCACCGCCGCGACTTCGATCAGACGGCGCTCGCCATTGAGCCGGTCCAACTCGGCGGCGATACGCCCGGCCTCGATAGAATCTTCCTCGAGCATCAGCCGCACGCCAAGGTCGGCGCGGCCGATGCGGCCGCCGGCATTGATGCGTGGCCCTAATAGAAAACCGAGATGAAACGCCTCCGGCGGCCCATTGAGCCGCGCCGCATCCATCAAAGCGGTCAGCCCGATCTGTTCGCGGCGGCGCAATGCAATCAAACCTTTGGCGACAAAGGCGCGGTTGAGCCCTTTCAGCGGCACGACATCGGCCACCGTGCCGAGCGCAACCAGATGCAGCATCGACAGCAGATCGGGCGCGGGCCGGCCGGCATTGAAGAAGTCGCGCGCCCGCAATTCGCGCGTCAGCGCAACGAGCGTCATGAAGACGATGCCGGCGGCACACAGATAACCGAGGCCCGACAGATCGTCGGCGCGGTTCGGATTGACCAGCGCCACGGCTTTCGGCAATTCCTCGTCGGCCTGATGATGGTCGAGTATCACCACATCGAGCCCGAGCCGGGCCGCATCCATCAGCACGACATTGCTGGTGGTGCCGCAATCGACCGTCACAAGCAGCGTCACGTCCTTGGCGGCAAAGCTCTTGATGGCGTCAACGTTGGGGCCGTAACCTTCGAAGATGCGGTCGGGAATATGCACGATCGGATCGAGGCCGCATTGCCGCAAGTAACGGCACAGCAATGCCGCCGAGGTCGCGCCATCGACATCGTAATCGCCGAAGATGGCGACCTTTTCGCCGCGTGTGACGGCATCGGCCAGCCGCGCGCTGGCGGCGCCCATGTCGGTCAGCACCGACGGATCGGGCATCAGGTTTTTGATGGTCGGATCGAGATAGGCTTCCGCTTCGTCGGCTTCGACGCCCCTGCCCGCCAGCACGCGGGCGAGCAATTCAGGCGTGCCAAGGCGCTGGGTAATGGTGGTGGCGCGCGCGACGCCGCGATCGTCCAGCCGGTCGCGCCAGGCACGGCCGGTCGCCGACATTGAGACGCCGAGAAAGAACCGTTCGCTCGAAAGGTCTACCGGCAGGGCCGTGATGTTCGCCATGCGGGCAATATAGGGAGTTTGGAAGGCCGGTGCATCGGGTGCTGCGGAGCCCCTGTGCATTACCCGTCACCCTGAGATGCGAACGGCGCAGCCGTGAGCCTCGAAGGGCGACGGCCCCGATGCCTCGGCGTTCATCCTTCGAGGGCCGCCTTCGGCGGCCACCTCAGGATGACGATTAAAGGAAGTGCAGCGCCGCAGATCTCAATCCAGATGAAACTTCTCGAGCTGCCGGTGCTCGGCGATGACACGGCGCACGGTGCCGGTCGCCGAGCGCATCACCACGGTCTCGGTCTCGATCATGTCCTTGCCGAAGACGACGCCCCTGAGCATCGCGCCGGTGGTGACGCCGGTGGCGGAAAACAGGCAATCGCCCTTCACCATGTCCTCGATCTCGTATTTCTTCTTGGCGTCCTTGATGCCCATCTTGCGGATGCGCTCCTGCAACGCCTCGGTATCGATGATGAGCCGCGTCTGCATCTGCCCGCCGATGCAGCGCAACGCCGCCGCCGACAGCACGCCTTCCGGCGCGCCGCCAATGCCGAGATAAATATCGATGCCGGTCTTGATCTCGGCGCAATGAATGACGCCGGCAACGTCGCCATCGCTGATCAGTGAGACCGCCGCGCCGAGCTTGCGAATGCGCGCGATCATGTCGGCATGACGCGGCCGGTCCAGAAGGATCGCGGTAATCTCGGACGGCTTGACGCCCTTGGCCTTGGCTAGATTGATGATGTTGTCTTCAACCGAGGCATCGAGATCGACGGTGCCCTTCGGATAGCCCGGTCCGATGGCGATCTTGTCCATGTAGCAGTCAGGCGCATGCAGGAGCGTGCCGCCGTCGGCCATGGCGATGGTGGCGATCGAGCCTGGCATGTTCTTGGCGCACAGCACGGTGCCTTCCAGCGGATCGACGGCGATATCGACCTTGGGGCCGTTCTTGTTGCCGACCTTCTCGCCAATGAACAGCATCGGCGCCTCGTCGATTTCACCCTCGCCGATCACCACGGTGCCGTCGATCGGCAGCTTGTTGAGTTCGCGCCGCATGGCATCGACCGCCGCCTGGTCGGAGGCCTTGTCGAGCCCGCGACCGCGCAGGCGCGCGGCCGAGACGGCGGCGCGTTCCGTCACACGGACGATTTCGAGCGTGAGAATTCGCTCCAGCAGAAGATCTTGCTGGACAGTGATCGAAGCCATTTGAACGTCCCCTCAAAAAAACCGGTCTATCGATAGGCGCTGGTCGAAAAAAGCCAGCCCGGCGGCGTCAGTTCTTCTCTATCCGTATCACCTGCGGCCGGCCAGAGATCACCCTATCCCGGCCCACCGCCGCAAGGGCTTTTCGTACCCCATCCTCGCTGGTGGCGTAAGTGATGAGGATAACCGGCACGGAACCTTTCGCGGTGCCGGCGCTCGGCCCGTCCTTGGGGTGGCGCTGCACGATCGATTCCAGCGAGATTTCCTGCTCGGCCAGCCGGGTGGCGATGCTCGCCGCGGTACCGGGCTTGTCGCGGGCCTGAAGCCGGATGTAATAGCCGCCCTCGTGCCGTTGCATCGGCGCTTTGCGCACGCTGGTAAGACCTGCGGTCGGCCGGCCGAACGGCGGCGCCCTCACGCCGCGCGCCACATCGGCGATGTCGGACAGCACCGCCGAGGCGGTCGCCGCGCCACCGGCCCCGGGGCCGACCAAAGTGATCGGGTTGATGCCGTCGGCGTCGATGGTCACCGCGTTGGTCACGCCCATGACCTGCGCGATCGAGGAATCCTTGCGCACCATGGTCGGATGCACGCGCTGCTCGATGCCCTGCGGTGTCTTCACCGCGACGCCGAGCAGCTTGACGCGATAGCCGAGTTCGTCTGCGGCGGCGAGATCGGCCGCGGCGATCGAGGTGATGCCTTCGACATAGATCGCGCTCTGATCGACCTTGGTGCCGAACGCGAGACTGGCCAACAAAGAAAGCTTCTGCGCCGTGTCATGGCCTTCGATGTCGAAAGCCGGATCGGCTTCGGCATAGCCTAAGTCCTGCGCCTGCTTGAGACAGTCGGCAAATGATAGCTTCTCCTGCTCCATCCTCGTGAGGATGTAATTGCAGGTGCCGTTGAGAATGCCGTAGATGCGGTTGATCGAATTGCCGGCAAGGCCTTCGCGCAATGTCTTGATGACCGGGATCGCCGCGCCGACGGCGGCTTCGTAATTCAGCGCCACGCCGCTCTTCTCGGCCAGTTGCGCGAGCTTGACGCCGTGCTTGGCGAGCAGCGCCTTGTTGGCGGTAACCACCGATTTGCCCGACGCCAGCGCAAACTCGACCGCGGTTTTCGCCGGTTCGCCCGATCCGCCCATCAGTTCGACGAAAACATCAATGCTTTCGTCGCCGGCCAGTTCGACCGGATCGGCGAACCATTTCATCTTCTTGAGATCGACGCCGCGGTTCTTGTTTTTAGAACGGGCGGACACCGCGACGATCTCAATTGAGCGGCCGCAACGCGCGGTCAGTTGCGCGCGCTGCGCCGCGACCTGCGCGATCAAGGCGGCGCCGACAGTGCCGATGCCGGCAACGCCAACTCGGAGAGGCTTGGTCATTGACTGGGTCGCCTAATTATCGCCGGGTCGCGAGTGGAACGACGTTGTGGAGTTGCTGCGGCGCAGTTTCCAGGAACCGCTTGATGTTGCGGGCCGCCTGGCGAATGCGCTGCTCGTTCTCGACCAGCGCGATACGCACGAAGCCCTCGCCGCGTTCGCCGAAGCCGGTGCCGGGCGACACCGCCACTTCGGCCTTTTCGACCAGGAGCTTGGCGAATTCGACCGAGCCCATGTCGCGGAACGGCTCCGGAATGGGCGACCATGCGAACATCGAGGCCGACGGGGGCGGCACATCCCAGCCGGCGCGCGAAAAGCTTTCGACCATCACGTCGCGGCGCTTGGTGTAGATGCTGCGCATCTCGCGCACGCAGTCGTCCGGGCCATTGAGCGCGGCGGCAGCCGCCACCTGCACCGGTGTGAAGGCGCCGTAATCGAGATACGACTTGACCCGGCCGAGCGCGCCGATCAGCCGTTCATTGCCGACGGCAAAGCCGATGCGCCAGCCGGCCATCGAGAATGTTTTGGACATCGAGGTGAACTCGACGGTGACGTCGTTGGCGCCCGGCACTTGCAGCACCGATGGCGGCGCGACGCCGTCGAAGAACACCTCGGCGTAAGCGAGGTCGGACAGGATGAAGATTTCGTGCTTTTTCGCAAAGGCCACGAGGTCCTTGTAGAAATCCAGATCGGCCACAAAAGCCGTCGGGTTCGATGGGTAGCAGACGACGATGGCGATCGGCTTCGGGATCGAATGCTTGATGGCGCGCTCGACATGGGCGAAGAAGTCGGGCGTCGGATCAGATGGGACTGAGCGGATGACGCCGCCGGCCATCAGGAAGCCGAAGGCGTGGATCGGATAGCTCGGATCGGGCACGATGACGACGTCGCCCGGCGCGGTGATGGCCTGCGCCATGTTGGCGAAGCCTTCCTTCGAGCCCAGTGTGGCGATCACCTGCGTGTCGGGATTGAGCTTCACGCCGAAACGGCGCTCGTAATAGGCTGCCTGGGCGCGGCGCAGTCCGGCGATGCCGCGCGACGCCGAATAGCGGTCGGTGCGCGGCTTGCCCAAGGTCTCCTTGACCTTGTCGATGACGTGCTGCGGCGCCGGCAGGTCCGGATTGCCCATGCCGAGATCGACGATGTCCGCGCCGGCGGCGCGCGCCTTGGCCTTGGCCTTGTTCACTTCCTCGAACACATAAGGCGGCAGGCGGCGGATGCGGTAAAATTCTTCCATCAATCTAGACCTTGGCTGGAGCCCAATAAGCGGACTTTGCCGCCCTCTCCGGCGGGCTATAAGTTACCCCGGCTGGCTTTTATCACGGGTTCGTCTTTGCACCAGAGGTCCGGCCGTTTTTGGCGGGCGCCGGCTTCTTTTTTGCCGCCGCAGCGGGCGCCGGCGGCACATCGACAGGCGCGTCCGATTTGGCGAGCGCTTCCTGGTTGTCGCGGGCGGTTTGCAGTTCCTTTTCCAGCCGGGCCTGCTCGCTGTCGCTCAAGGGCTCCGCTGCGCGGGCCGGCGGCATGTCGTGCACCGCCGGAAACTGGTAGCCGGTCTGCGGCCGTTTTGGCAGGGTGTCCGGTAAGCCGCCCAGCGCCTGCGGCAACTGGTCGACCATGCCGCCCGAGGCGCAGCCGCCGAGCCCCAGCGACAGGACAAGGGCCAATCCCGAGATCGCCAGAACCGGAGATGGAAAGGCTCGCCTCATTTCGCTCGCTCGACCTGTGGCTGTCGTGAAACCGATGCAGACTCAACGAATTATAGCATAAGCCGGCTAACCGGCTATTATGGCGCAAGCAAGGACCGGCGGTTTTTCGGGCACCGTGCGATAAATCGCGCCTTGCGGTCCGGCGCGGTCCGGGTCACGTCTGAGCCGGGGGTCGGCAGTGGAGCGTATGGAAAAGTCCAGCACCAAGCAGACGGCTGCCGCCGCGGCGCCCGCCGAACCGGCCACGCCGGCGGTCAAAGTCGGCAGCGTCGACGTCGAAGTATTCGCCCGCAACCTGGCGCGCATGATCGAGGAAAGCGGCAAGGCGATCGCCGCCTATATGAAGCCGCGCGAACAGGGCAAGCTCAAGGACGAACTGTCCGAAGACGTCACCGATGTCGTTAAGACCGTTGGTACCGTCGCAGAATACTGGCTCTCCGACCCGCAACGCGCGCTCGAACTACAGACCAGCCTGGGCCGCGCCTATGTCGATCTGTGGGCCTCGACCGTCAAACGCATGGCCGGCGAACCCGCCCCGCCCGCGGTCGCAACCGACCCAAAAGACAAGCGCTTCGCAGACCCTGAATGGTCGCAGAACCAGTTCTTCGACTTCCTCAAGCAGGCCTACCTGCTGACGTCGCATTGGGGCGAGAAGCTGGTCAAGGACGCCGACGGCGTCGATGAGCACACGCGCGCCAAGGCCGAGTTCTACGTCAGGCAGATCGCCAACGCGATTTCGCCGTCCAATTTCGTTCTGACCAATCCTGAACTGCTGCGCGAAACCTTGTCATCGAACGCCGAGAACCTCGTGCGCGGCATGCACATGCTGAGCGAGGACATAGAAGCCGGCAAAGGCAATCTCAAGATCCGCCAGTCCGACCCGTCGAATTTCGAAGTCGGCCGCAACCTGGCGCTGACGCCCGGCAAGGTCATCTTCCAGAACGACCTGATGCAATTGATCCAGTACGAGGCGACCACCAAAAACGTCCTCAAGGTGCCGCTCCTGATCGTGCCGCCGTGGATCAACAAGTTCTACATCCTCGACCTGACGCCGGAAAAATCCTTCATCAAATGGTGCGTCGATCAGGGCGTTTCCGTGTTCGTGATCTCGTGGGTCAACCCGGACATACGTCTCGCGGCAAAAAGCTTCGAACAATACATGAAGGAAGGCCCCATCGCGGCGATGGACGCAATCGAGACGATTACGGGTGAGAAAAAAGTTCACACCATCGGCTATTGCGTCGGCGGCACCTTGTTGTCGATTACGCTTGCCTATCTCGCCGCCAAAAAGAAAAACCGCGCCGTCTCGGCCACCATGTTCGCGGCGCAGGTCGATTTCACCTATTCAGGCGACCTGAAAGTATTCGTCGACGAAGAGCGCATCGCGCAGCTCGAAGCGCATATGAAGGAACAGGGCTATCTCGAAGCCTCGCGCATGGCCAACACGTTCAACATGCTGCGCTCGAACGACCTGATCTGGCCCTATGTCGTCAACAGTTACCTGCGCGGCAAGAAGCCCTACCCGTTCGACATTCTGTACTGGAATTCGGACGCCACCCGCATGCCGGCGGCCAATCATTCGTTCTATCTGCGCAACTGCTATCTCAACAACCGGCTGACCAAAGGCGAGATGGAGATTGCCGGCGTCACGCTCGACCTCAAGAAAGTGAAAGTGCCGGTTTACAATCTCGCCACCCGCGAGGACCACATCGCGCCGGCCAAATCGGTGCTGCACGGCTCGCAATTCTTCGGCGGCCCGGTGAAATATGTACTGGCCGGATCGGGCCACATCGCCGGCGTCGTCAACCCGCCGTCGAAACCAAAGTATCAATACTGGACCGGCGACGCGCCGAAAGGCTCCGATGTCGAGGCTTGGATGAAGACCGCCACGGAGCATCCCGGCTCGTGGTGGCCGGACTGGCTCGACTGGATCAAGAGCCTGAACGACAAGACGGTGCCGGCGCGCGCCATTGGCGGCGGCAAGCTCAAAGCCCTCGAGGACGCGCCGGGCTCGTTCGTGAAAGCGAAGGACTAATCGCCCGTTCGATCCGCCTTGCAAAATCGCGCCAAAATCGTATATTTGACCATGGTCATGACCATAGTCATGTAGAACAACGGGCCCGCGATGACGAAAATCATGAAGGCGTCAGAGTTCAAGACGAAGTGCCTGGCGGTCATGGACGAAGTCGCCAAAACCGGCGAAGCCGTCACCGTGACGAAAAACGGCGTACCGGTGGCCGACCTGGTGCCGCATAAGACCAAGGACAAGCCGAGCCCATTCGGCATATGGAAGGGCAAGGTTGATATCGCCGGCGATATCATGTCGCCGATCGATGTCGAGTGGGACGCAATGAAGTGATCCTGCTCGATACCCATGTCGCATTCTGGCTGGCCAAATACGATGCGAAGCTCGGCCGCCAAAGCCGCGAACTCATCGCGCAGGCATTGCCGTCCGGCGGCGTCGGCGTCAGTTCGATCTCGTTCTGGGAGCTGGCCCTCCTCGCCGCCAAGAAGCGGCTCATCCTGCACAGGCCTGTCGAAGAATTGCGGCGCACCTTCCTGGCGACCGGCATTGCCGAACTGGCGCTGACCGGCGACATTGCGACGGTCGCCGTCGCGCTGGAAAAACTGCACGGCGACCCGGCCGACCGCTTCATCGTCGCAACCGCGATTGCGCATGGCGCCACTCTGATGACGGCCGACAAGGCGCTTCTGCGTTGGCGCAGCAAGTTGCCGCGCCAGAACGCATCCAGATAGACAGGCCGGATCGCTCCGGCTTATTCTTTTGGATTAAGACGGCAGCCGGATCGGCACCTTAAGATAGTGCACGCCATCGACCTCGGCCGGCGGGAAGTTGCCGGCGCGGATGTTGACTTGGATCGACGGCAGCAAAAGCAAAGGCGCGTCCAAAGTCGCGTCGCGCTTCTCGCGCATGGCGACGAAAGCATCCTCGCTGACGCCCTCGTGGATGTGCACATTGCGCGCCCTCTCCTCGCCCACGCTGGTTTCCCAGGCATAGGCGTCGCGGCCCGGCGCTTTGTAATCGTGGCACATGAACAGCCGCGTCTCCGCCGGCAGCGACAGGATGCGCTGGATCGACCGGTAGAGCGCGCGGGCATCGCCGCCGGGGAAATCGGCGCGCGCGGTGCCGTAGTCCGGCATGAACATCGTGTCGCCGACAAAGACGGCGTCGCCGATCTTGTACGACACGCAGGCCGGCGTATGGCCGGGCGTGTGCATCACCTCGCCGTCCAGCGTGCCGACCTTGAAGCGCTCGCCGTCCTTGAACAGATGATCGAACTCCGAGCCGTCGCCCGACACGTCGGTCGCATTGAACACCGGACGGAAGATGCGCTGCACGTCGCGGATGTGCTCGCCGATCGAAACCTTGGCGCCGGTCTTCAGCTTGACATAGGGCGCGGCCGACAAATGGTCGGCATGCGCGTGCGTTTCAAGCACTTGCGTGACCTTGACGCCCAGCTTGTCGGCGGCAGCCAGAATAGCATCGGCCGACGCAATCGACGCCTTGCCGGTTCGGAAGTCGTAGTCGAGCACCGGGTCGATCACCGCGCCTTCCATGGTCGCGGCATCCCAGACCAGATAGCTGACGGTATTGGTCGGCTCGTCGAAAAAGGCCTGAATTTTTGGCTTCATGGGCATGGCTGTCTCCGGTTCGGCATCGTGGTCTCGCTTGGGCTTGACTTATATATTAGAATTATCTAATTTAGCAATATCTTATCTAAGGAGCTTCCACGTGACTACCAACACCGCGCGCCGCCAAGCCGTTCCCGCCGATAAAAGCCTGGCCGAGCTTGAGCGCAAAGCCGGCGAAGTCGCGGCCCTGCTGAAACTGCTCGCCAACGAAAACCGATTGCTGATCCTGTGCCGGCTGGCTGTGGCCGGTGAAATGTCGGTCACGTCGCTCGTCGAGGCCGGCGATTTGAGCCAGTCGGCGCTGTCGCAGCATCTCGCCAAGATGCGCGACGACGGCCTGCTCGCCACCCGCCGCGACGCGCAGACCATCTACTACCGCATCGCCGACAAGAACGCGGCGCGTCTGCTGGCGCTGCTCAAGGACATCTACTGCCGCTGACGCATTCACGACTTACCCCGTCATCCCCGAAACTAACTGTCAGGAGACACCCCCATGAAAATCATATCACCCGAACGCGCCGTCGAACTCGTCAAGGACGGCGCAGTCTTGATCGATATTCGCGAGACTGCCGAGCACGCCGGCGAGAACATTCCCGGCGCGCGGCACCACGCGCTATCGCAGATCGATGCCCAGCACCCGGTTCAGGCCGGCGACAAGGTTCTTGTGTTTCACTGCAAATCCGGCGCCCGGACCAAAATGAACGCGGGGCGCCTGGCGGCATCCGCCGGCCAGTGCGAGACGTACATCCTGAGCGGCGGCATCGAAGCCTGGAAACGCGCCGGTCTGCCGACCTCGGCAAACCCCACAGGCAAGCAAGCGGCGGACGCCAACCGGGGCGGTTTTCTGTGCCGGCTCTCGTCGATGTTCCGCTGACACCGCACACCCGCGGATAAGGAAGTGCCGTGCCGTTCCTGCATGAGATATTAGCGATCGGCTCGGGGAGCCTCGTCGGCTTCACGCTCGGCCTTGTCGGCGGCGGCGGTTCGATCCTGGCGGTGCCATTGCTGGTCTATGTGGTCGGCGTGTCATCGCCGCATGTCGCGATCGGCACCAGCGCCATCGCGGTCGCCGCCAGCGCCGCGCTCAATCTCGCCGGTCATGCGCGCGCGCATACGGTGAAATGACCGTGCGCACTGGTGTTCGCCCTCGCCGGCATTGCCAGCGCTGCCGGCGGCGCGCAACTCGGCAAGATGATGGACGGCGCGCGGCTGCTGACCTTGTTCGGCGTGCTGATGATCGTCATCGGGCTGGGCATGCTGTGGCCGCGCAAATCCGGCGGCAATCCCGACGTCGCGTTAACGCGGGACAACATGCGGACCATGCTGCCGCTGCTTGTCGGCGCGGGCCTGCTGGTCGGCGCACTGTCCGGTTTCTTCGGCATCGGCGGCGGCTTTCTCATCGTGCCCGGCCTGATTGGCGCGACCGCCATGCCGCTGATCAATGCCATCGGCTCATCGCTGGTTTCCGTCACCGCTTTCGGCCTCACCACCGCGGCAAGCTACGCCTGGTCAGGACTGGTCGATTGGCCGCTCGCCGGATTGTTCGTGGTTGGCGGCGCGCTCGGCGGCCTGTTCGGCACGCGGCTGGCGCGGCATCTGGCCGGGCACAAGAACGCGCTTTCGCGCACTTTTGCCGGCATCGTCATCGCGGTCGGACTTTACGTCGTCGCCCGCTCAGTCGTGTTCTAGCTCCCAGAAATCGATCGCCGGATCGGCGGGCACTTCCTTCTTGTATTGCACAGTCGCGTATTTGCCGGCGTGATAGGCCAAAGGCGGCCGGTCGTGCTCGCGCAAACCGAGGATGCGGCCGATGAACAAAGTGTGGTCACCGCAGTCGTGACTGGCGTCGATCTCGGCCGCGAGCGAGGCGGTGACACCGGCCAGCACCGGAATGCCCTCGATGTGTTCGAAGTCAAGGTCGGGTTCGGTCGCGCCTTGGCGTGCGAAATGCTGGCTGACGGCCTCCTGGCCCAGCGCCAGCATGCTGACGCCGAAATGGCCGGCCTTCTCCAGCAGCTCATGCATGCGGGCCTTTTTCGCCACCGAGATAATGCACAACGGCGGCGCCAGCGAGCCGGACATGAAGGCGTTCGCGGTCATGCCGCGCACGGCATTGTCCGACTCCGCGGTGATGACCGTCACGCCCGTGGCGAAGGAACCCATGACCCGCCGGAACAAGGCCGTGTCGATCGGTGGTTTAGCCTCGGTCACGCTCATTGTTCCAATCCGTTGAATCCTGCCGCTTCAATACCCTTTGCCCTTTTACGTCCGCGGCAGAAGCTGCACAACCGCCGCAGTCGATAGCCTCGCCTATCGGGATCGGTTAGTGTCGGGCCGATATTCGCGGCCGGCACCGGCTTTTCGGGAGACGAAAATGACGCAAGAATTTATGTGGCTGACTTTTACCGTCATCCTGACCATGGTGCTGTGGATCCCCTATACGCTCGACCGCATCAAGGTGCGCGGCCTGATGGGCGCGATGGCCAACCCGTCGCGCGACGACAAGCCGCAAAGCCCGTGGGCGCAGCGGCTTTATTTCGCGCACACCAATGCCGTCGATAATCTGGTGGTGTTCGCGCCGCTGGTGCTTATTCTCGACAGCATCGGCCATTCGACGCAGAGCACCATCATCGCCTGCGCGGTGTATTTCTGGGCGCGGCTGGCGCATGCCGTCATTTATGCGTTTGGCATTCCGGTGCTGCGCACGGTCGCGTTTACCGTCGGCTTCCTGGCGCAGGCGGCACTTGTGCTGGCGGTGTTCGGGAATCTGTAATCAGTGAAGCGGCGCGGCCCGCTCGGCGATCGCAGTGAGATCGCAACCGCGCGGCAACGTACCGAAAGCACCGCCGCTGTCGCCGCTTAACCGCGACGCGCAGAAGGCGTCGGCAACGGAAGGCGGCGCGTGCTTGATCAACAGCGCCGCCTGCAAGGCGAGCACAATGTCGCGCACCAGAACGCGCGCCTGCGCCTCGTCGTTGCGTTCGGCGCCGGTCATGCGCGTTGTCAGCCGCTCGACGAAGGTCTTCAGGCGCGGCTCGCTGCTGTCGAATTCCTGGCGCAGCACATCGGCGGCATTGGCGGTGCGCCCGATGGCGCGCAGCACGTCGAGGCACATGACATTGCCGGAACCTTCCCAGATCGAGTTGACCGGCGCTTCGCGGTACAGCCGCGGCATGATGCTTTCCTCGATATAGCCGGAGCCGCCGAGCACTTCCATCGCTTCCAAGGTCACCATCGGCGTGCGCTTGCAGATCCAGAACTTCGCCGCCGGCGTCAGCACGCGGCGGAACACCTGCGCCGCCTCGCCCTCTTCGTCATAGGCGCGCGCCAGCCGCATCGTCAGTACCGTCGCCGCCTCGGATTCCAAGGCCATGTCGGCCAGCACGTTGGTCATCAACGGCTGGTCGATCAGTCTCTTCTGGAACACCGTGCGGTGGCTGGCGTGGTGAACCGCCTGCGCCACCGCCTGGCGCATCAGCGACGACGAGCCGATGCAGCAATCGAGCCGCGTATAATTGCCCATCTCGATGATGGTCGGAATGCCGCGCCCCTCCTCGCCGATCAATTGCGCGTAGGCACCGACGAATTCGACTTCGCTCGAGGCGTTCGATTTGTTGCCGAGCTTGTCCTTGAGGCGAATGATGTGGATCGCATTGCGCTCGCCATCCGGCGTCCAGCGCGACAGCAGGAAACAACTGAGGCCCTTGCCGGTTTGCGCCAGCACCAGAAAGGCGTCGCACATCGGCGCCGACATGAACCATTTGTGGCCATGCAGACGGTACGAACCGCCACCGGCCGCGACGGCGCGCGTCGTGTTGGTGCGCAGGTCGGAGCCGCCCTGGTTTTCCGTCATGCCCATGCCAAGGAGAGCCGCCGACTTTTGGCTGACCGGCACAAAGCGCTTGTCGTAGTCGCGGCCATAGATTTTCGGCAGCCATTGCGCGGCAACGTCCGGCGCATGGCGCAAGGCCGGCACCGCGCCATAGGTCATCGCCACCGGGCAATAAACACCACTCTCGATCTGGTTGAGCATGTAGGTGCCGGCGGCACGCGCGACGTGGGCTCCGGCCTGCGGATGCGCCCACGGGCTCGAATGCAAACCGGCGCGCAGCGCAATCGCCATCAGGTCATGCCAGGCCGGATGAAATTCGACCTCGTCGAGCCGGTGGCCGTAACGGTCGAGCGTTTTGAGTTGCGGCGGGTGGCGGTTGGCGTCGAAACCGAGCTTGACCGTCTCCGGCCGGCCCAAAGTCACGCCGAGCGCGTTGAGCCCGCCCTCGGCCCATTCGGCCTGTTCGCGCCGCACCGCTTCGCGCAGCACCCGGTCGCTGGCGAACAGATTATACGGCTCGAGCGGCGGCGGCTGGTTTGCGACCTCGAACATGAAGGCCTCCCGGCGTATGGCCGGAAGACCCTAGTCGATTCAGGGAAACAGCGCGACCTGATCGATGCCCATGGTTTCGGGATAGCCCATGATCAGGTTCATGTTCTGGATCGCTTGTCCCGATGCGCCCTTGACCAGATTGTCCAGCGCCGAAATGACGATGGCCCGGCCGGGCACGCGGTCGGCAACGACCCCGATCATGGTCATGTTGGAGCCGCGGACGTGGCGCGTATGCGGCGTCTCGCCAAACGGCAGGACGTGCACGAACGGCTCCTTCGCGTAGAACTTTAAAAGTATCTCATGAAGCTCTTGCGGCGTCCGGCCGCGTTTGCCGCGCACATATATGGTCGAGAGAATGCCCCGGTTCATCGGCACCAGGTGCGGCGTGAACGTCACCATAACGTCCCGCCCGGCGGCCAGCGAAAACTCCTGGTCGAGTTCCGCCATGTGCCGGTGCTTGCCGACGCCGTAGGCGTTGAAGCCTTCCGACACTTCGGAAAACAGCATGGCTTCCTTGGCCGCCCGCCCGGCGCCGGTCATGCCGGATTTGGCGTCGATGACGATCTCGTCGAGGTCGATGGCTTTCGCCTTGATCAGCGGGATCAGCGGCAGTTCGGCGCAACTCGTGTAGCAGCCGGGATTGGCGACCAGCCGCGCCTTCTTGATGTCGCGCCGGTGGATCTCGGCGAGGCCGTAGACCGCCTCTTTCTGAAGCTCGGGCGCATGGTGCTCGTGGCCGTACCATTTGGCGTAAGCGGCCGTATCGGCCAGCCGGAAGTCGGCCGACAGATCGACCACCTTGGTATCGGGCGCGGCGGCCAACAGGCCTTTGAGGACATTCTGCGTGGTGGCATGCGGCAGCGCGCAGAAAACGACGTCCAGCGCCAAGGCCTTCCAGTCGAGCCCGTCCAGCGCCACCAAAGTCGGCAGCTCATAGGGCGAGAAATGCGGAAACACCTCACGCATGGCCTTGCCGGCGCTGCGCTCGGCGGTCAGCAGCGCGAGTTCGCCGCGCGGATGGCGCAGCAGCATCCGCACCAGTTCGGAGCCGGTATAGCCGGAAGCGCCGAGGACGCCGATTTTCGCTTTGGAAACCATGGCCTTATGCCCTTCAGTTCAAGCGTCGGTTAAACGGAATTTGGACGACATCGCGCCGCATTGCGAGCGGCATTGAGGTCTGGACTTCGGGCGGCGGAGGGAAGGATCAGGATGCCGCGGCCAAAATCCAGCGGCACGGGGACGAAATCTAAACGCTAAAGCGCGCCCGTGCCGTGACAATACGGCGGCGGCGCAGCGCGGATGCTGGTGAAAACGTCGACATGGGCGCGATATAGGCCGAGGTCCAGGACCGGTCAAGCGGCGCCCTCTAAAGCAAAAGGCCGCCCCTTGCGGGACGGCCTCCGGTTCTTTGAACGGTTTTTACCCGATCAAATGCCGCCGTGCGCCTGCACCAGCCGGTAGCCGGTGCCGTCCTTTTCGACATAACCGACGGAGGGGAACGGGAAGTGATAGCCGATGATCGGCATCTTCTCGGCCAGCGCCATATCGTAGAATTTCTTGCGCGTCGCCTCCGACAGACCGCCGTCATTATCGAACATCAGATGCCAGCCCGGATTCTTCATGAATACACCCGGATGGTTGGTGACATCGCCCTGCACCGCCAAACGCTTCCCGCCCGATGCAACGATGAACGACGTATGACCCGGCGTGTGGCCCGGCGTCGGCGTTGCCGTGATGCCCGGCGCGATTTCCTTGCCGTTCTCGAACGGCGTCGGCTTCAGGCCATCGAACACCTTCTTGACGTTGGCGAAGTTGCCTTTGTTGGGAGCGTTGGTCTTGGCGGCGTTGGACTCATCGCTCCAGAACGCCCACTCGGCCGCCGGAACCTTGATTTCGGCATTCGGATAGGCCGGCGTGCCGTCGGCATTCTTGAGGCCGCCGATATGATCGCCGTGAAAATGCGAGATCAGAACGATGTCGACAGCCGTGGCCTCGATACCGGCAGCCGCCATATTGGCGCGCGTATTGCCGACCGCGCCCTTGCTCGCGCCGAAGGCGCCGAGACCGTTGCCGGTATCGATCGCAATCGTCTTGCCGCCCATCTTGATAATCACCGGGCTGAACGAAATCGTCAGCTGGCCTTTCGGCATATAGAGCGCCTCATAAGCCGCGGCCGTCTTCTCTTTGTCGAGATTGACAATGAAGTTTTCCGGGATCGGAAAGGTCCGCGCGCCGTCCGAGACTTGGATGATCTCGCCGTCGCCGAATTTATAACGAAACACGCCAGTAGGCGCAGCGGCAGCGGGCGCCTGCGCGTGACCTTGCGAAATCGACAAAGGACTGAGCGAACCTGCCGCCGCGGCGGCAGCCCCCGCAAGTGCGGCGCGACGAGTAAACTGCATCTAAGCCTCCGGTTATAATGAAACGCGATGGCGTCCCTGCCACGCTTTTGAATCGGATGAATAACACCCGTGCGAAGGCGTTATTCCCGCCCCTATTTGGATCGGCATAAGCGTTTTATTTCAAGCGCCTGCGGCCTGCGCCGGGATCAAATTCACGGCACCTCGCGCTGCCAAATTGCCGCAGCCAAATTTAGTTGCCCCAGCCCCAGGCAATCGCCTTGGAAATGCCGTCGCCCAAGGTCAGCAGCACCGCCGCCCAGACAAAAGCCGACAGCACATTGGCAATTTGAAATCGCCAGAACGGCATTTCGAAAATGCCGGCGATCAAAGGAACCGAGGCGCGCAACGGACCGAAAAACCGGCCGATGAAAATGCCGGCAATGCCCCAGGTCTTCATGAACCGCTCGCCGCGCGGGATCAGGTCCGGATGGCGGGACAGCGGCCAGATATGCTGCACCCGGTATTCGAGCTTCAGCCCGATCCAGTATGACAGCCAATCGCCGAGAGCGGCGCCGAGCGCGGCGGCAAGCCAGACCGGCCAGAAGCTGATGCCGCTCGAACCGATCAAGGCGCCGAGCGCGACCAGCGCCCCCCACGCCGGAATGAGCAACGAGACGAACGCGAGCGATTCGCCGAAAGCCAATGCGAACATGATGGCCGGCGCCCAAGCGGCATTGTCGCGCGCAAAGGCGATGATCTGATCGACGTAGGCTTCCATGCGACATTAAACCGGCGGTTGACCAAGAAACGGTCATTCTCTCTAACCCGGCCGCAATTCTTGCGCCATGCTTTCATAACGCGAAACTTGGTCGCGCAATCCGGCGATTAAGACGATCCGCGACGGCATGAGGGATTGACAGACAACGTCCATGCAACAGACTGTCGGTCTACAAAAACAACGCCGGACACCGGCGAATTTGGGGAGACAACATGACGATTCGCACTCTGTTACGCGCCGGCGTATTCATGGCGCTGGCCACCGCCGCAACAATCGCCGCCGCGCCGGTCAATGCACAGGAAGTCATCCGCCTGCGCATCGCTTCGGGGCATCCGACGGCGAACACCTACGTCAACCTGATGCAGGGCTTCTTCGTTCCGGAAGTGACCAAGCGCGTCGCCGCGAAGACGAAATTCAAAGTTGAGTTCGTCGAAGGCTACGGCGGTTCGATGGTCAAGGTCGCCGATACGCTCGAAGGCGTGCAGGCCGGCATCATCGACATCGGCGCTTACTGCTTCTGCTTCGAGCCGTCCAACCTGCCGCTGCATGCCTTTCAGGTGATGCTGCCTTTCGGCACGATGGACCCCACCGTCAGCCTGAAGGTTGCGCGCGCCGTGTACGACAAAGTGCCGTACATGTCGAAAGTGTTCGAGGACAAGTTCAAGCAGAAGCTGCTCGCGCTGATCGCCGACAACGGCTACAACCTCGGCACCAATTTCGACTGGAACAGCGTTGCCGACATCAAGGGCCAGAAGATCGCCGGCGCCGGACTCAATCTGAAGTGGCTTGAATTCGCCGGCGCGACGCCGGTGCAGTCATCCCTGCCGGACGCCTACACCGCGATGCAGACCGGCGTTTACAACGGCTGGATCATGTTCCCGTCGGCCTGGGTCAACTTCAAGCTCTATGAAGTCGGCAAGTTCTATACCGAGATCGGCTTCGGTGCGATCACCTGGCATGGCCTGACCATCAATTCGGCGCGCTGGGCAAATCTGCCGAAGGAAGTCCAGGCGATCATCGCGGAAGTCGCCAAGGAATACGAAGCCAAGACCGGCACCGTGAACAAAGAGAACTATCCCAAGCAGATCGCCGATCTGAAGACGCACGGCGTCAACGTCAAGGCCGTCTCCGACAAGGTGAAGGCGGACTGGGCCAATTCGCTGGCCGCCTGGCCGGCGCAGAAAGCCAAGGAGCTCGACGCTGCCGGCCTGCCGGGAACGCAGGTGCTGGAAATCGCGCTCAAGGCCGCCGAAGACAACGGCCACAAATGGCCGGTGCAATACAAGATCAAGTAACGGCATGAATATTGACAGACGGCCCTGCTCGGGGCCGTCTGTTTTTTTTAATCGACAGCCCACGCCGGTCAGGACGACATCGCATGATTGAAACACTGAACGCGCGCGTCGTGCGGCTGCTGCTGGTGGCCGCGGCGGTGATCATTTTTCTGCTCGGCTTCCTGGTCTGCGCCGACATTATCGGCCGCGCTTTCTTCAATGCGCCGGTGAAGGGCACGCCGGAAATGGTATCGATGTCGATCGTCATCATCTGCTTCCTGCTCGCCGGCTATTCGGTGCAGAGCGGCAGCATGATCTATACCGACGTATTCTCCGGCGCGTTCGGCGTGCGCGGGCTGGCTTTCGCGCAACTGGTGTCGGCCACTTTGGGAATCCTGTTTTTCGGCCTGATCGTCTGGGGCAGTTTCGAGCCGACTCTGCATGCCATCTCCAGCGGCGAGTATGAAGGCGAAGGCGCGCTGCGCGTGCCGGTCTGGCCGGCGCGTACCGTCGTCGTTCTTGGCGCCATTCTGGTGATCACCAGCTACGTCCTGCATGGGCTACGCGCAATCAACGCCCTCATTACCGGCCGGGATGAGGACATCGCCGCCCCGTCCGCGTCAACGCACCGTTAGGATAAAGCATCATGCTCGGGCATTTCGACATGATCGCCATTGTGGTGGTTGTCCTGCTGCTGGTCTTCTCCGGCGTTCACATCGCCATTGCGCTTGGGGTCACCGCGGCGCTCGGCATCTATCTGATGACCGGCGATGTCGAAGTGGTGCGCACCTTCGTCGCCAACACCGCCTATGAGGCGCTGCGCGATTATGTCTTCGCCGTCATCCCGCTATTCATGCTGATGGGCGATTTTCTGGCCAAATGCGGCGCGGCGCGCGACCTCTACACTTTGGCCAACCGCGCCAGCAAATGGCTGCCGGGCCGGCTCGCGGCGGCGACCATCGTCGCCAATGCCCTGTTCGGCTTCGTTACCGGCGTCAGCATCGCCGCCGCGGCCGCGTTCTCGCGCATCGCCTATCCGGAAATGCGCCGCTACGGCTATCGCCGCGATTTCGCGCTCGGCAGCGTTGCCGGCTCCGCCTGTCTCGGCATGCTGATTCCGCCGTCTGTGCTGATGATCGTGTGGTGCGTGCTGACCGAAATCTCGATCGGCAAACTTTTTCTGGCCGGCGTCATTCCCGGCCTGCTCACCGCCACCGGCATGGTGGCCTATGTGGTGATCGCGGCCAAGTTCAAGCCGGAACTGGTCGGCGAAACGCATGCGTCGCGCGGCGCTGCCGGCGCCTTGAGTGCCGATGTCACTGGCGCGCACATCATGCCGCCGGAAGAAGATCCAGCCACCATCCGCGCCATGCTGTTGAGCACGTTACTGGTGATCGCGCTGATTATCGGCACGCTCGGCGCCATCTGGCTCGGCCTGTGCACACCGACCGAAGGCGCCGGCGTCGGCGCGGTCGGCGCGCTGCTCTTGGCCATCATCAAGGGCATCCGGCCGCGCGAAGTCTGGCAAGTGGTGCTCGATGTCGGCCGCACCTCCGGGCCGCTGCTGCTGTTGCTGTTCTGCGCACAGCTTTATTCGCGCGTTTTGTCGATGACCGGATTCACCGAAGCGGCCAAGAATTTCCTGCTCGCCACCGGCGCCGGCACCTGGGGCATTCTCGTGATCATGATCGCGATCTGGGTCGCGCTCGGCTGCCTGATCGACTCTATTTCCATCATCCTGCTGACCGTGCCGATCTTCGCCCCGATCGCCGCCCATCTCGGCTTCGACCCGCTCGCCTTTGCCATCATGGGCATTCTGGCGATCGAGACCGGCCTGCTCACCCCGCCTTTCGGCATTCTGGTGTTCACGGTGAAGGCGGCCGTGCCGGACAAGGACGTGGAACTCGCGGAGATTTTCCGCGGCGCGCTGCCTTATGTCATCGTGCTGCTCGCCGTGGTCGCCGCCTTGGCGGTATTCCCGCAGATTGCCACGTTCCTGCCTAACCTGTAGGCCCCTGTCCTCACGCACGGCGGAACCGGCTGCTTCGCCGGTCACGACGGCCGTTCGGTCTTGGAATCTCGCCGGCTCCGCCGGCATGGCATAGTGCTGGCAACTGATTCGCTGCGTCCCCATCTGAGAGCGCTGGCAAGAACTGTTGGTAAGAGCTGAAGGCTGCAATGGCAAAATCCGCGATCAAGAAGAAATCCAAGCAATCCGAGCCCGATCTGTTTGCCGCCCCGTCCGCGCGCAGCGCGCCGAAGGTTGAGGCCCGCACCAAAGCCTCCCCCCGCGGCGGCTCGGCCGAGTCCGGCTATACCGCCAAGGACATCGAGGTTCTCGAAGGACTGGAGCCGGTACGCCGCCGCCCCGGCATGTATATCGGCGGCACCGACGAGAAGGCGCTGCACCATCTGTTCGCCGAGATCATCGACAACTCGATGGACGAAGCCTTGGCCGGCCACGCCAGCTGGATCGAAGTCGAGATGGAGGCCAACGGCTTCCTCACCGTCAACGACAATGGCCGCGGCATGCCGGTCGATCCGCATCCGAAGTTCAAGAACAAGTCGGCGCTCGAAGTCATCATGTGCACGCTGCACGCCGGCGGCAAATTCGATTCCAAGGTCTATGAGACCTCCGGCGGCCTGCACGGCGTCGGCGTCTCGGTCGCCAATGCTCTGTCCGAGCGAATGGAAGTCGAAGTCGCGCGCGAGCAGCAGCTCTACAAAATGGTGTTCGAGCGCGGCATCCCCAAGGGCAAGCTGGAAAAGCTCGGCCGCGTCGCGAACCGGCGCGGCACCAAGATCCGCCTGAAGCCGGACCACCAGATCTTCGGCAAGAACGCCGCCTTCGATCCGGCGCGCGTGTTCAAGATGGCGCGCTCCAAGGCCTATCTCTATGGCGGCGTCGAAATCCGCTGGAGCTGCGACCCGTCTATGGTCGAGGGCACCGATGTGCCGGCCAAGGCCGTCTTCCATTTCGCCGACGGCCTGAAGGATTACCTCGCCTCCAACCTGGAAGGCGCCACCCTCGTCCATCCGGACATCTTCACCGGCGCCTCCGGCAAGACCGGCAAGCACGGCGCCGTCGAATGGGCGATCGCCTGGACCGCGGACGCCGACGGTTTCCTGCAATCCTATTGCAACACCATCCCGACCCATGACGGCGGCACGCATGAATCCGGCCTGCGCACCGCGCTGCTGCGCGGCCTGAAGGATCACGCCGAGCGCGCTAATCTCGGCAAGCGCGCGGCGGCGATCACCAGCGAAGACGTCATGGTCGGCTCCGGCTGCATGCTGTCGGTCTATATCCGCGAGCCGGAATTCCAGGGCCAGACCAAGGACCGGCTTGCCACCGCGGCGGCGCAGAAGATCGTCGAACAAGCGATCAAGGACCCGTTCGATCACTGGCTGTCCGGCAATCCGACGCAGGGCAACCGGCTGCTGGAGTTCGTCATCGATCGCGCCGAGGACCGGCTGCGGCGGCGCGCCGAAAAAGACGTCGCCCGCAAATCGGCGGTCCGCAAGCTGCGCCTGCCCGGCAAACTGGCCGACTGCTCGAACTCCGGCTCGGCCGGCTCCGAGATTTTCATCGTCGAAGGCGACTCGGCCGGCGGCTCGGCCAAGCAGGCGCGCGACCGCAAGACGCAGGCCATCCTGCCGTTGCGCGGCAAGATCCTGAACGTCGCATCGGCGACCAAGGACAAGCTGGCGGCCAACCAGCAACTCGCCGATCTGATCCAGGCGCTCGGCTGCGGCACCGGCGCCAATTACCGCGACGCCGATCTGCGCTACGAGAAGGTCATCATCATGACCGACGCCGACGTCGACGGCGCACACATCGCCTCGCTGCTGATCACCTTCTTTTACCGGCAGATGCCGAAGATCATCGACGACGGCAAATTGTTTCTCGCGGTACCACCTTTATTCCGGCTGCAGCATGGCGGCACCATCGCCTATGCCCGCAACGAGGAACACAAAGCGCAACTGCTGAAGTCGAACTTCAATGCCAATGCCAAGGTCGAAGTGTCACGCTTCAAAGGCCTCGGCGAAATGATGGCGGCGCAGTTGAAGGAAACGACCATGGACCCGTCGAAGCGCACGTTGCTGAAAGTGACGTTGGCAGATGCCGACATCAAGGCGACGGCGAGTTCGGTCGAGCGGCTGATGGGCAACAAGGCCGAAGCCCGCTTCGAGTTCATCCAGGAAAACGCCGAATTCGCCAGCGAGGAACTGCTCGACGTTTAGGACGCATGATCCCGAAAAGTGGGAACCGGTTTTCGGATAAGATCATGCGCAATATCTAGTCGCACTTCTTCAACAACGGCGTCTTGCTGCCATTGGCGACCGCGACGCCGCGGCGGACCCGCACCGGGCCGTCGTCGACGCGGTTGAGCATAGTGCGCCGCGTGCCCTTGCCGACCAGCAATTCCAGCGTCTGAAATTCCTCGGCCTGCGTGCCCGGCACGAACACGACCTTGATCTCAAGCCGGTTCGGGCCCAGCCGGCGAGCAGCTCGCACGCTATACAGATTGGTTGCATAAGCGGCGCCGACATTGTGCGCCTCGATCACCAGGCCGCCGGTCTGCTGGGACACGCTGACGTGCGGATTGGACGGCGCGGGCGGCCGGCTGCAATCCGGCGCGAACGTCCCGAACAGTCCAAGCGTATGGAACAAGTCCACCACGCCGGGTTCCGCCGCTGGCAGTTCAGCCGGGACTGTGGTCTCCGCGGCCTCTGGATTGGCCTCGGCCGGGTCGATGTCCGGGGCGGGAACAGCAGCGGCGGGCAACGACAGAACAAGCATCAAGCCCAACGCCGCAATCCGCATGGTACCGCAACCTCAACCGACTCAGAAAAGAACGATCCGAGCCTCTGAGAATAGCAGCACACTTTACGACGGCAATCGGCAAGGCAGGTTTCATCCCGCCTTGCCGAAAATTTCAGCGAACGACGACGCGGATGTCCTACTTGAACGTCAGCTTCGCTGCCTGCACGACATCCACATAATTCTTGATATCGGCATCGATATATTTCTTGAAGGCGTCTCCGGTCGGTCCGCCCGGCTTGACCGCCATCTTCGACAGCGACGCCCGCACGCCGGCGTCAGCCAGCGCCTTGCCCAGTTCCGCGGTTAGCTTGGCGACGATCGCGTCGGGCGTTCCCGCCGGCACGAAGAAGCCGCTCCACAATTGCGAATTGACGTCCGGGTATCCAGCTTCCTTCATGCTCGGCACAGTCGGAAGTTCCGGCGAACGTTCCGATCCGGTCACTGCGAGCGCGCGCAGCTTGCCGCCGGTCACCAGCGGAATGGCCGGCGGCCCGTCGGTTATGGTGAACAAGGTCTGCCCGCTCACAACGCTGAGATTGGACTCGTTGCTGCTCTTGTACGGGATCGCCACCGCCGGCATGCCGGTCTTGAGCTTGAGCAATTCGCTGGCGATAGTGAAGGCTGGCGACGACGTGCCGTAATTCGACTTGTCGGGATTGGCCTTGGCCCAGGCGACAAGTTCTTTCACGTCCTTGGCCGGATGATCGACCGGCACCACCATCACCAGTGGAAACGAAGCGATCATGTTAAGGGCACCTCGAACAATAGCGTTTTTGCTGCGTGATCGTTAGCCCGCGCGGATCGGCGGGCAATTGGCAGATGATCTGACGCCGGTGCGGCTCCGCCGTATGCACCCGGCGTCCTGTTGAGGGTGGCACAAGCTGCCTTTT
>CAMBQQ010000046.1 GCA_945870035.1 Rhizobium sp. Q54
TCGGCGCCTTAGAACGTTCCGTCGTCCCGTAAGGCTGATCCGGCGACGGCGTCTGATAGCCGGGCGGCGGTTCGGTCAGCGCGGTGCGCGGCGGCTCGCCGGTAAACCTGGCGGTTTCGTCATCTCTGCCGCGGAACATGTTGCCGAACAGCCCGCCGGAATAGCCCATCTCCGACGGCGTCAGCCGCTGGTTGCCCTTCTCGTCGAATGTCGTTTCCCGTATCCGCGAGTTCGCGGTGCGCGTCGACTGGCCCGGCCTGCGGCCCGGCGTCAATTCATCCGGCCGCAACGGCCGCGAGTCGCGCGCAATCGCCTCTTCCGCGGTGCTGAAGTTGGCGCGCTCGCGCGCCCGTTCTTCCTTGGCGCGCAGCACGTCCGGATCTTTCGGCCAGGCCGGGTTGTTGGCGATCAGCGCGTCGGAACGCTCCGGCGGCGGCAGCGTCTTGCTGGGCGGAATGACCAGCGGCGCGCGCTCCTGATAGTTGATGATTTTCTCGTCGCGCTGCAGCCCGATGCCTTCGAGCAGGCCGCGCAGGATTTTCGTATCCCAGGCCGCATCGTCGTCCTTGTCGTCGGCGGCATAGGCCTTCGGCGACGCGGTCAGCACAGCCGCGGCGAGCGCGAGGCCGAAGGTGGCGCGGGTCAATGTCTTGACGGTCAAACGTGTCGGTCGCCGGGCGATCATGCGAAACGGACCTCTACTCGCGGAACAGATGGTGACTCACTCATCATATTGACGTTGATCAGGGCGCTTTTGCGGCACGGTCCCCGATCACGGATTCATACAGGAGGCCTATAACCCCGGCAACGATGGCTACATCGGCGAGGTTAAAAACGTACCAGTTGAAGCGCCAATCTGCCCCGGAAACGTGAAAAAACACAAAATCGACCACCCAGCCATAGGCCAGCCGGTCGATACCGTTGCCGACCGCCCCGCCGATGATCAGGCCCAAGGCCAGCGCGGTGAGGCGGTTTTCCGCCTTGGACAGCCAGGCCCAGAGCAGTCCGACCGCCGCTACCTTCAACCCGAGCAGCACCCAGCGGCCGAGATCGCCGCCGCCGGAGAACAGGCCGTAGCTGATGCCGGTATTTTTGGTCAGCACGAAGTCGAAGAACGGCCCCAGCCGGGTCGGGTTGTTGGCGAGATCGTAGACGAACAGCAGATACAGCTTGCTGGCCTGGTCGAGGACGCCGGCAACGCCTGCGACGGCGAGGCCGAAGCCGGTGAGCGGGCCGCTGATGTACTGCCGGATGTTCACTCCGCCGCCTTGCGCATGGTTTCCCATTCGCGCAACGCCTTGGCATCGCGCGGCGAGACGTCGGGATAATCCGGGTCGGCGCCGATGGTGTGCAGGATTTTCCACGACCGCGCGCATTTGGTGCCTTCGGCCAAATTCGGCACCACCGCGACGCCGGCGACATCGGGCTGGCTGAATGCACCGGCCGGCCCCTCGCCTTGCACCAGAGTCGCCGCCGAGGTGATGCAGATTTCGGCGAGATCGGCGTCGAGCACCGCTTCGTACAACTCCGCGTTCGACACATGCACGATCGGATGCGCTTCGAGCGACGAGCCGATGCGTTTCTGCGCCCGTTCGCCTTCCAGCGCGCCGGTGATGACGCGGCGCACGGTGCGAATCTTGCGCCACTTCTCGGCGAGCTTGTCGTCGCGCCAGTTGGCGGGAACTTCGGGGAAGGTTTCCAGATGCACCGACTTGGCATCGGCGCCGTAGCGCGAGATCCAGGTTTCTTCCGCGGTGAAGCACAGCATCGGCGCCAGCCACACCACCGTGCAGCGGAACAGTTGGTCGATGACGGTGAGCGAGGCCTTGCGCGTCGTCGACGAATAGGGATCGCAATACAGCGCGTCCTTGCGGATATCGAAATAGAAGGCCGACAGGTCGGAGGTCATGAAGGCCGAGAGTGCTGCGAAGATGCGCTTGTAGTCGAAGTCGGCGTAAGCCTGCCGCACCAGTTCGTCCAGTTCGGACAGCCGGTGCAGCATCAGCCGCTCCAGCTCCGGCATCTTCTCGAAAGCGACGCGCTCGTCCTCATGGAAATGCGCGAGTGAGCCGAGCATCCAGCGCATGGTGTTGCGCAGCTTGCGGTAGGTGTCGGCCGTGGTCTTGAGGATTTCCGGGCCGATGCGCAGGTCGTCGGCATAGTCCGAGGCGCAGACCCACATGCGCAGGATGTCGGCGCCGGAATTCTTGATGACGTCCTGTGGCGCGACGACATTGCCGAGCGACTTCGACATCTTGCGGCCGTTCTCGTCGAGCACGAAGCCGTGCGTCAAAACGACATCGAACGGCGCGATGCCGCGCGTGCCGCAGCTTTCGATCAGCGAAGAATGAAACCAGCCGCGATGCTGGTCGGAGCCTTCCAGATACATGACCGTATCTTTGCCGCCGAGCGCCTTGCGCTTGATATTGGCGAGTTGCGGAAAGTTCACGTCGTCTTCCAGCACGAAGGCATGCGTCGAGCCCGAATCGAACCAGACGTCGCAGATGTCGTCGACTTTTTTCCACGGCTCGTTGGCGCGGCTGCCGAGGAAGCGCTCGCGCGCGCCGGGCGCATACCAGGCGTCGGCGCCTTCCGTCTCGAACGCCTCGACAATGCGCACGCTGACCTCGGGGTCTTGCAGGATCTCGACCGAACCATCGGGCTTTTCGGCAATGAACACGGCGATCGGCACGCCCCAGGCGCGCTGGCGCGAGATCACCCAGTCGGGCTTGGCCTCGATCATGCCGGTGATGCGGTTTTCGCCGGCCTTCGGCACCCAGCGCGTCACCTTGATCGCGGCGAGCGCGCGGGCGCGCAGCGTGTCGGCCGGCTTATCGATATTCTGGTCCATGGCAATGAACCATTGCGGCGTGTTGCGGAAGATGATCGGCTTCTTCGAGCGCCACGAATGCGGATACTGATGCTTCAACCGGCCGCGCGCGATGATGTTGCCGGCTTCCGCCAGCGCGGCGATGACGGCGTTGTTGGCTTCGCCCTTCTCGCCCTTGTCGTTGATGACGCGCTTGCCCTCGAAGCCCGGGGCCGATGCGGTCAGCGCGCCGTTTTCATCGACGGTATAGGGAATAACCGATGAGATGCCGCGCGCTTCCAGCGCGACGCGGTTATCCATCCACACCTCGAAATCCTCGCGGCCATGGCCCGGCGCGGTATGCACGAAGCCGGTACCGGCATCGTCGGTGACGTGATCGCCGGCGAGCAGCGGGACACGAAATTCGTAACCCATACTGCGAAGTGGATGAACGCAAATCACGCGCGACAGTTCGTCAGCAGAAACTGGCTCGATACGGCGGAATGCTGTTACCTTTGCTTGCTTCATCACTTCATCAGCAAGCTTGTCTGCGAGAATATATTTTTCGCCGGTTTTTGCCCAATTGCCTTCAGGAGCTTCTGTCACCTCAAAAAGACTGTAACCAATTTTCGAAGAGAAACTGACCGCGCGGTTGCCCGGCAGCGTCCAAGGCGTCGTCGTCCAAATGATTACAGACGAACCGACAAGTCGAGTTGGCACTGCATTATCCGCAGCACGATTCATTTGAGCGTCGAGCGCTGGAGAGCTAGGACTATGGCTACCGCTTTCGACCCACGGAACAACCGGAAACTTCACCCACACCGTATCGCTGGTGTAATCCTCATACTCGATCTCGGCTTCGGCCAGCGCGGTCTTCTCGACCACGCTCCACATCACCGGCTTCGAGCCGCGATACAGCAGCCCGTTGGCGGCGAACTTCATCAGTTCGCGCGCGATCTGCGCCTCGGCCGGGAAGCTCATGGTCGTGTAAGGATGATCCCAGTCGCCCTCGACGCCGAGGCGCTTGAATTCCTCGCGCTGCACCTCCAGCCATTTCTGCGCATAGGCGCGGCATTCCTGGCGGAACGCGACCATGGCGGCGGCGTCGGCGAAATTCGGCTTCTGCTTGTTCTTGGAGCGGTAGTTCTCTTCCTCGATCTTCCATTCGATCGGCAGGCCGTGGCAGTCCCAGCCCGGCACATAATTCGAATCGTAGCCGAGCATCTGCTGCGAGCGCGTCACCACGTCCTTGAGGATCTTGTTGAGCGCGTGGCCGATATGGATGTTACCGTTGGCGTAGGGCGGGCCGTCGTGCAGCACGAATTTCTCGCGGCCTTTCGAGGCGGCGCGGAGCTGGCCATAGAGGTCGCCCTCCTCCCAGCGCTTGAGCAGTTCGGGCTCTTTCTGCGGCAGGCCGGCGCGCATCGGAAATTCCGTCTGCGGCAGGAACAGGGTCTCGGAGTAATCGCGTTCGGGTTTGGTCATTATGGGGTTCCTTGCGGCGCTATCTAGCAGGGGGATTCCGGGGGGGAAAGACGCAAGTTCCGGCTAGATTGCGTCGGCAATGGTTTCGATCGCCAGAAAGAATGTGCCCGAACCGACAGGGCATTCGACGAATTCCTGGTCTTTCCAGAACCTCGCCGCGTCGTCATCCAGCGCATGCACCAGAACGGCGCGCAGGCCGACGATCCGCGACGCCGCCAGAATGCGTGTCAGCGCATCCCGCAACATGTCCTTGCCGAGGCCCTTTCCGGTATAGGCTCGATCGCGCGCAAGCCGGCCGATGATGGCAACCGGAACCTGGTTCGGTGTGCCGCGCGCACGCTTCATCTTTGACGGCAGCATGCGGCGCTCGACGCTGCCGGTCGAAATGCAGTAGTAGGCCACGACTTTGTTGCCCTCGCAGGCAACATAGGTTCGCGCGGAGCGGCCTTCGCTGTCCAGCGCGCTGGTCCGCAGCCATTCATCGAGCTCAGGCTTGCCGCTGTTGAACCGGCTTAAATCATGCCCCGGCATCAGCGGCACCGGGGCCAAGAGCCCGGAAACCTTATCGCCGCCGGGCTTCGCTATTTCTGCCAAAGCGGACGCCGCTTCATCAAAGCCTTCAATTTGGGTCCCGCCGGCGGCGGATTGTCGAGCGCCGCGACGAAGGCGTCGTATCGCCCCGCGTCCAGCACAAAGAGCCTCTGATCGAGCAGAACGTCGGTCGCACGCTGCCGCACGCTGTCCAGCGTGAATTCACTGAGCGACTTGCCGACCGCCGCCGCGGCGCTTCCGATCAGTTCCTTGGTCTTGGTCGAGGCGCGAATATGAATCGTCGCGTCGCGCTCATCGCGCGAGGCGGGACGCCGGAGGCGTGGGGGTACGGTGCTGTCCATGAAACGTCCATGTGTTGTCATTGTGTATACAAAAATAACCACACAACGTCAACACGCTCAGATCTCTCCCAAAACCGGAAACGCCCCTGCCGCCCGCTTCAAGGCCTCGCGCGCCTGCGCCGCGTCGGCGTCCATTGCGCGCTTGAGGTCGTCAAGTGAGCCGAATTTCAGCTCCGGCCTGATCCAGCCGATGATGGCGACGTCGACGACCTGGCCATAAAGGTCGCCATTGAAGTCGAACAGGTTGACCTCGAGCAATGGCGCGCCGGCGTCGAACATCGGCCGGATGCCGAAGCTGGCGACGCCGTCGACCAATCTGCCGCCGACCGCCATGCGCACCGCATAGACGCCATGCCGCAGCCCGCAGGACGGATCGAGCCTTATATTGGCGGTCGGAAAGCCCAGTTCGCGGCCGCGCTTGGCGCCGTGAATAACCTCGCCGGACACGAACCACGGCGCACCGAGCAGGTCAGTTGCCTCCGCCACGCGGCCCTCGCTCAGGGCCGCGCGCACCGCGCCGGACGACACCGGCCGGCCGCCGTCCTGGAGCGGCGGGACGATGTCGACGGTAAAGCCAAGGCGTTCGCCCTGCTCGGCCAAATATTGCGGGGAGCCGGCGCGCTTCTGGCCAAAGTGAAAATCGTAGCCGATAACGGCGCCGCCGATGCCGAAGCGCCCGACCAGAATCTTCTCGACGAAATCCTGCGCCGAGGTCGCCGCCAGCGCAGCGTCAAAGCGCAGGACGATGGCGCCATCGAGGCCCACTCCCGCCAGCAATCGCAACTTGTCGCGTTCGCTCGACAGCGCAAACAGCGGCGCGTCCGGCTGGAAGAAACGACGCGGATGCGGCGAAAAGGTCATGGCCGCCGCCTGGCGGCCGAGCGCTTTGGCGCGTTTCTGCGCCGTGCCGATGACCGCGCGATGACCGCGATGCACGCCGTCGAAATTGCCGATGGCCACCACCGCGCCGTAAAGCGCGCCCGGATCGCTATCGCGGACAATGGTAAAGTCATTCATGATGGATCGAGATGGTCAGGGAAGTGGTTCAAGACACAAGCGTTTACGCGCTCGCCCGCTATTGTGGCAACTGCCTGTTTTTGCCGGTGGACAGCGTTACCGCGGCGTTAACAAACTTTCAAATTAACGGGTTATTCAAGGGCCAGCGCTACAGTCCGCCAACTTAGGGGAGCGCCCAGAAGGGCGAAAGGCGATGGCCATCGACCACTCGATGCCGGTTCTGATCGTGGACGACTACAACACGATGATCCGGATCATTCGCAACCTGCTGAAGCAGTTGGGCTTCGTGGAAATCCACGACGCCAGCGATGGCTCCGCCGCGCTCGCCAAAATGCGCGAGCACAAATTCGGCCTCGTCATCTCCGACTGGAACATGGAACCGATGACCGGCTATGAGCTCCTGAAACAGGTGCGCAGCGATCCGGGCCTTGCCGAGACGCCCTTCATCATGGTGACGGCCGAGTCGAAGACCGAGAACGTCATCGCCGCCAAGCGGGCCGGCGTTTCCAACTACATCGTCAAGCCATTCAACGCGCAGACCTTGCAGAGCAAGATCGAAGCCGTGTTCCGCACGCCGGAAGAAGCGGCTGCTGCTGCGGCGGCGGCGGCCGAAGCCCCGGCGGCGTAGCTCAACGACGCGCGCACTTTCTTATCCCTCCCCGGCTACGGGGAGGGTGGACGCGAGCAGTCGCGAGCGGACGGTGGGGTTTACTATCCATCTGGCATCGCCCCACCCCCGGCGCGTTCGCGCCGGACCCTCCCCGTAACCGGGGAGGGATAAGAAGCCTCCCTTCCCTCCTCCTCCGCGCGCGATATAGTGCCGCCCGGAGGACATATGATGACCATACCGGTAAAGCCGCCTGTCGAGACGCCGCGTTATATCCGGCTCAACGAGGCCGATAACGTCGCCATCATCGTCAATGCTTTCGGCATGCCGGCGGGCACCACATTCCCCGGCGGACTGACGTTGCGCGAATTCGTACCGCAGGGTCACAAGGTGTCGCTCACCGATATCGCCAAGGACGCAGCCATCATCCGATACGGCGAAGTCATCGGCTACGCGCTGGAAGCGCTGCCGGCCGGAAGCTGGGTCGAGGAATCGCGCGTGCGCATGCCGGAGCCGCCGTCACTCGAAGGGCTTGAACTGGCGACGCGCACGCCGCCCGCATTGCCGCCGCTTGAGGGCTATACCTTCGAGGGCTTCCGCAACAAGGATGGCTCGGTCGGCACCAAGAATATCCTCGCCATCTCGACCAGCGTGCAGTGCGTCGCCGGCACGCTGGAGATCGCGCTCAAGCGCATCAAGGACGAGTTGCTGCCGAAATATCCGAACGTCGATGACGTCGTCGCCATCACCCATGTCTATGGCTGCGGCGTCGCCATCAACGCGCCGAAATCGGAAATTCCGATCCGCACGCTGCAAAATCTGGCGCGGCATCCGAACTATGGCGGCGAAGTGATGATCGTCAGCCTCGGCTGCGAAAAACTGCGGCCGGAACGGCTGTTGCCCGACGGCAAGGATACCGAGAAAACCGGCATCATGAGTCTGCAGGACGAGACTTTGACCTCGTTCGGCGCCATGATCGAACTGATCATGTCGATGGCCGACGACCGCCTCAAGGTGCTCAACGCCCGCAAGCGCGAGACCTGCCCGGCCTCCGATCTCGTCGTCGGCATGCAGTGCGGCGGCAGCGATGCGTTTTCCGGCGTCACCGCCAATCCGGCGCTCGGCTTTGTCTCGGACCTCTTGGTGCGCGCCGGCGCCACGGTGATGTTTTCCGAAGTCACCGAAGTGCGCGACGCCATTCATTTGCTGACGCCGCGCGCCGCCAACGAACAGGTCGCGCGCGATCTCATCCGCGAGATGAAATGGTACGACGATTATCTCGAGATGGGCGGCGTCGATCGCTCGGCCAACACGACGCCTGGCAACAAGAAGGGCGGCCTCAACAATATCGTCGAGAAGGCGCTCGGCTCATCGGCGAAATCCGGATCGAGCGCGATCTCCGGCGTGCTGGCGCCGGGCGAGCGCGTGCGCGAGAAGGGCCTGATCTTCGCGGCGACGCCGGCTTCCGATTTCGTCTGCGGCACGCTGCAACTGGCGTCCGGCATGAACGTGCACATCTTCACCACCGGCCGCGGCACGCCTTATGGCCTGTCGTCGGTGCCGGTCATCAAGGTGGCGACGCGCAACGAACTGGCGCAGCGCTGGGCCGACCTGATCGACGTCAATGCCGGCACCATCGCCACCGGCGAGGCGACGATCGAAGATGTCGGCTGGGAAGTGTTCCGGCTGATTCTGGATGTCGCCAGCGGCAAAAAGAAGACCTGCACCGACAAATGGGGCCTCTACAACGCGCTGGCGTTGTTCAACCCGGCGCCGATTACGTGACTTTCTTACCCTCCCCTGGAGGGGGAGGGTCGCGAGCACTTGCGAGCGGGGTGGGGTGAACGATCGTAAAGTTAGATCACCCCACCCCGACCGTTCTCGCTGCGCTCGAACGGCCGACCCTCCCCCTCCAGGGGAGAGGTGAAGAAAGCATCTACCACACCAAATGCTTCATCACCGCGGTCGGCATCTCGCCGGCGGCGGTGAACACCGTCTTCATCGTCTCCGTATTCGGCGTGTCGCGGCCGCCGAATTCCTCGGCGTGAATGCCCGCGGTGAGGAACAGCATGTCGACGCCGAAGGCGCGGCCGCCCTTCAGGTCGGTGCGCACCGAATCGCCGATCGCCATCACCCGCTTCATGTCGGCCTTAGCGCCGGACACCGCTTCCGCCTTGGCCAGCGCCATGTCGTAGATCGGCCGGTACGGCTTGCCGGCATAGAGCACCTCGCCGCCCATCGTGGCGTACAAATCGGCGATCGAACCGGCGCAATAGACCAGCCGGGTGCCGCGCTCGACCACCAGATCGGGATTGCCGCACAGCATGAACATCTTGCGCTTGAGCATGATCTCGAGACGGGCGCGATAATCCTCCGGCGTCTCGCTGTCGTCCTCATCGAGCCCCGAACAGACGACGTAGGCCGCGCTCTCCAGCGGCGCGAATTTGACGTTCAATCCGGTGAAGATCGGTTTGTCGCGCGGCGGGCCGATGTGGCACAGCGACTGGCCCTTGCGCGACTCGATGACGTTGCGGGTGACGTCGCCGGACGAGACGATGCCGTCATAGGCCTCGCGCGGGACGCGCAGATGATCGATCTGGCGGATCACGGCCTCGCCCGGCCGCGGCGCGTTGGTGATGAAGATCACCGTCTTGCCCATGGCGCGCACGCGCATCAACGCGTCGCAAGCATCGGGAAACGACACTTCGCCGTTATGCACGACGCCCCAGACGTCGCACAGGAATACATCGTAGTTGGGCGCGAGCGCCGAGAAGTGCGGGGTTAAAGGGGGCACAGCGATAACCGGTCAGAGGGAGGGAGCGTTGGCGGCGAGGTAGTCGCGCAACGAGGTGCTGGCCGGCGCTTTGTCGGCGCCGTCGTCATTGCCGGCGCCGCCATGGAGAGCCTCGGCCCGCACCGGTCGCGGCGCCGAGAACAGGAAGCCCTGGCCGAAACGCACATCGTAATCGAGCAGATCGACGACCATGCTCTCATTCTCGATGCGCTCGCCGATCAGGTCGATGCCGGAACGGGCCATCAGGTCGGCGAGATCCTCGGCATGAATGTCGCTCTGCGCCGAGGCCGCCTTGTTGAGCAGCAGCTTGGCCGGCACTTTGAGGAAACGGAACGAGCGGTCGGCCAGTTCCTTGGCTTCCAGCCGCAAATCGGTGACGTGATCCATCGAGAAACGGAAGCCGCGCTCGGCCAAAGCCGCCAGGCTCTCATATTCGAGCGGCCCGAAACTGCGATAGGCCTCTTGCGTGAATTCAAAGGTCAGCGAACCGGCCAGGGCCCGGTTGGCTTCCATGAAATCGAGCAATTGCCGGAAATAGATCGTATCGGTCAGCGTCGAGGCGCTGATATTGCAGAACAGGCCGACGTCACGGCTTTTCAGTTGCAGCCGGCGCACCACCTGGACGCATCGGAACACCAGCATGTTGTCGATCTTCGGCATCAGGCCGACGCTTTCGGCGATGTCGATGAAGTCGCCGGCCGGGACGATGTCGCCCTGCTCGGTGCGCAACCGGGACAAGGCCTCGTAGAAGCGCACCTTGCGCTGCGGCAGCGTCACGATCGGCTGGAGATAAAGGTCGATGCGGTTGGCGTCGGCGGCGCGCGCGATCAGTTCGCCGATTTGCTCGCGGCTCATGCCCTGGAAACGGCGCGGGCCGCTGACCGCGTCGGATTCGCTCAAGGTCAGCGGCACGTCCGCCGCCAGAGGTTCGTCCGGCGCGACCGAGGCGACCGGCCGCGGCGGCATCGCGCCATGATCGCGGAAAATGGTTTCATGCGCGGCCACCGTCTCGGCGATCTGCCGCACCAGGCCGCCGAGTTCGCCGATTTCCGCGGCCAGCGGATCGTTGGCGCCGCGCTGGCGGCTGACGGTGGCTTCGAGACGGGTCTCGACCGCGGCAATGCGGCGCGACATCTCGGCCATCTGCCGCGACAGGTCGGCGGTGCCGCGCGAAAGATCAGCGATCTGGTCGCCGATAAGGGTCCGGTCGCGCAGCCGGTTGCTGATCGTGTTGTACAGCGCCAGGCCGGTGAGGACCGCCAGCGCGGCAATGGCGGCGGTGCGCGGGTCCATCTTCAATCCAAGATAGAGCACGGCGCCGACCGAGCCGGCGATCAGCACCATGCAGACCGCGATGAAGATGGCGCCGAGACGAAGCATAAATCCGACCTTATGAGGGCCAACCCTGATTCGGATGAGCCCACCTTAATGTTCATGACGAGGCGCGCCCGCGCAACCGCGAATTCCTGCTATGGTATCGACACTTCGCCGGTCTTTCACAAGAACTTACACGCAAATGCCGCCCAAAACTTCCCCAAGAATTCCCGCAAGAATCCCCTTTTGTGGCCAACCCGGAACTTGAGCCGATGCAGGCCTCCCGACCGTCTTCAATCCTGGCCTGGATCGCCGCCGCGCCCGGGCAGGCCTTGGCCGCCCTCCTCGCTGTGCATGTGGCGGTCTGGACCCTTTTGCCGACGACTTTGTACCCCAACCTGCCGCTCGATCTGATCGAGGCTTTGACCTATGGCCGCGAATGGCAACTCGGCTATGACAAGCTGCCGCCTCTGCCGTGGTGGCTGGTCGAGATTGTCTATCGCATCATCGGCCACGATTTCGGCTTCTACCTGCTGGCTCAACTCGCCGTCGTTGCGGCGCTGGCCATTGTCTATGTGACAAGCCGGCCCTTGGCCGGGCCGGTCGGCGCTTTGGTCGCTGTCCTGATCGTCGATGGCCTGCATTATCTCAGCTACACTGCCGCCAAGTTCAATCACGACGTGATCCAGCTGCCGTTCTGGGCACTGGCGGGCTTCGCCCTGCATAGGGCGCTGCGCGGCGGATGGATCTGCCACTGGGTGCTGCTCGGTCTGGCGATCGGGATTTCGCTGTGGGCGAAGTATTTCGTCGTCATGCTGGCGGTGCCGATCGCTCTGTTTGTCCTGATCGACGCCGATGCACGCAAATGTCTCAAGACGCCGGGCCCCTATGTCGCCGCCGCGGTCGCGCTGATCGTCATGGCGCCGCATCTTATCTGGCTGGTGCAGAACGACTTTTTGCCGCTCGGTTACGCCGAGCGCCGCGCCGTGCTATCGCGCGGATGGTACGATCACCTGTGGCGCCCGGCGCAGTTCGCCCTCTCCCAGTTGTTCTTTCTTGTTCCCGCTTTGCTGATTGCCTTGCCGCTATTTATTCCGCGCCGCGCCGCCACCGAGACGCCGGTCGTCTCGCTGGCCGACGCCTATGACATGCGCATCGTGACGTGGCTGGCCTTCGGGCCCGTCGCCGCCGTGCTGGCGCTGGCGGCCGTTAGCGGCCGCGGCACCGTGGCAATGTGGGGCTATCCGCTGTGGATGTTCATCGGCCTGTGGCTGGTGCTGGCAGCACGCCGCGCGTTCGAACCCGGGCGTCTCGGCCGCATCGCAATCACCTGGGCCATTGTCTTCACATGCATGGCCACCGCCTTCATCGTCAATTATGCGGTGCTGCCGCACTACGACCACCGCTATCGCGCAGTGTTTTATCCCGGCGAACGGCTGGCGACCGAGTTAAGCCGCCGCTACCGGGCCATCACCGGACAGCCGATCGCCTATGTCATCGGCGGCATGTGGACAGGCGGCAATGTCGCGCACTATACGCCGAGCCATCCGCGCGTCCTGATCGACGGTGCGCCGGCGCGCGCGCCGTGGATTGATCTTGCCGACCTGAACGCGCGCGGCGCGGTGGTCGTCTGGACACAAGGCGACCTCGACGCGATCCCGATCGGATACCGCAACATCGCCAGCGAGGCGGCGGTGCAGCCGCCGTTCCTGATCCCGGACCGGCGCGGCGACAGTTTCATCAATGTCGGCTGGGCGGTGCTGCTGCCGAAACCGGCTTTTGCGCAGACCGGTTCGGACCCGATACACAAGCAGCGGCACGCAGGATCACGCCCATGAATACATTGCGCCGTCTCTGGCGAGGCGACCTGCCGCTGTCCCAGGCATTCTGGAATTGGGCCGTGATCGGCGCCATTGCGGTCAACGGGCTGACGTCGATTCTGTTTCTGACCCTGATCATGAACGATTACATCGTGACGGCTTTTGTCGTCGGCTACGTTCTGTCGGTGCCCTACAATGTCTTTGTAACGGTCGGCGTCTGGCGTTCGGCCGGGCGCTACCAAGGCGATCGCCGCTGGGCCGATCTCGCCCGCATCGTCACGGTTGCCGCCATGACGATATTGAGCCTGACCTGACCGCAATACCGGCTACTGCCGGACGCTGACGGCTTTGTCGGCGACGATGGCGCCATCCATCAGTTCAATCCGTCGATCCATACGCTCGGCCATGGCCAGATCGTGCGTCACCGCGACCACCGTCTTGCCCTCGACATGCACCAGATCGCGCAACACCTCGAACACCTGTTCGCTCGACTTCGAATCGAGCGAGCCGGTCGGCTCGTCGGCCAGAATGACCGGCGGCTCATTGGCCAGCGCACGCGCCACCGCGACGCGCTGGCGCTGGCCGCCCGACAATTGATCGGGACGTTTGTTCATGTGCTCACCGAGCCCGAACGAACCGAGCAGGTCGCCGCCGCGCGCCCGCATCTGGGCCTTCGTCAGTTTGCCCAGCGCCCGCATCGGCAGCATGACGTTTTCCAGCACGGTGAATTCTGGCAGCAGAAAATGAAACTGGAAGACGAAGCCGAGCATGGTCAGCCGTGCATAGGCGCGGTCTTCTTCCGGCATTGACGTCGTCGCCTGGCCTTCGATCAGCACCTCGCCCGAGGTCGGCAGATCGAGCAGGCCGAGCAGATACAAAAGCGACGACTTGCCCGACCCCGACGGACCGGTGATGGCGACGAATTCGTTCTGGCGGATGGCAAGATCGACGCCCTGCACCAGGGTCGTCGGCACGATGCCTGGCAGAATGCGGGTGACGTTGCGCGCTTCGATCAGCGGCGTCGCGGTCATGTCGCGCCCCGGATGATCTCGACCGGATGCAGCCGCGCCGCCTTGCGCGCCGGCTGGTAGCCGGCAATCAGCGACGACGCCAGCGCAACGGCGCCGGCCAGCAGATAATGCGTATAGGTGTAGGCCATCGGCAGGCGGTCGGAATCCATGAACGGGCTTTTGATCGTGACCGAACCGAGCGCCAGGCACAGCAGATAGCCGAGCACGAAGCCGGCCAGCGCGCCGACAAGGCCGATAATCAGCGCCTCGACCACGAAGATCGAGCGCACCGTGAACTCGCTCAAACCGAGCGACTTCATGATGGCGATGTCGCGCGCCTTCTCGTGGGTGATGGTCGAGATGATGTTGTAGGTGCCGAAGCTGGCCACCAGCAGGATGGCGCCGACCACCGCGAACATGATGATGTTGCGGATGATGAACGAGTTGAGCAAATCCTCGTTCGATTCCTGCCACGACACCGACTTGTAGGTCGTATCATTCTCGATGCGCGCGGCGATCTCGCGCGAGATCATCGGATCGCGCAGCCGCAGCCGCAATTCGTTGACCAGCCCGGTCTGGCGCGACAGGATCTGCCCGGTCTTGATCAGCACATAGGCGGTGCGCTGGTCGATGCTCTGCACGCCGGTGTGAAACAGGCCGACCACCTGCGCATTGAGCCGCGTCCCTTCGCTGGTCTGCAGCGTGATATTGGCGCCGGGGCGCGCGCCGATCCGGACCGACAATCCGTCGCCGATGATGATGGCGTTAGTGGCGCGGTAAAGCGCGCTCAGCGTGACGCCGCGCAACTGCTTCGGCAGATCGGACACCATCGGTTCGCGGCGCGGATCGATGCCGACGATGCTGATGGCGACATCCTGGCTAGCGTAACGCACGATGGCCGGCACGCGCACCGACGGCGCCACCGCGCCCGGCACCCAGGCTTCAAGACCGGCGATGCTGGCCAGCGGATTTTTGATACCGGGCCGGCGCGCTTCCGGCGTCAGGCCGTGAATCTCGGCGGCGCCAAAAAACATTTCGGCCGGTTGTCCCGGCGGCGTACGGCGCTCGTCCGACACGGTGATGTGCGGCAGCGTATTGATCAGCCGGTCGGTGAAGTCATCCTGCGAGCCCTGCATCAGCGACGCCATCATGATCGAGAAGCCGACGCCGGTGGCGACGCCGGCGACGGCAAAGCCGGTCTGCCGCACCCGGCCACGCACATGGGTCCATGCGATTTCGAAAATGAGGTTCATGGCGCGCTCACGGCTGCGCGTCGACAACACGCACGCGGCGGCCATCCTTGAGATCGGTCGCCGCCGGCGACGCAACGCGCTCGCCTTCCTTGAGGCCGGACTGCACCTCGACCGCGCGCGTGCCGCGAATGCCGATTTTGACCTCGCGGCGGCGCAAGCGATCGCCATCGATGACGAAGACAAAGCTGCCCTGCACGGCGCCGGGCGGCACCAACAGGACATCGGCCTGTTCGCGCGTCACGATATTGGCCTCGACGCTCATGCCGGGCTTGAGCGGCGTATCGTCGGGCAGTGCGATCTTGATGCGGTAGGTCTTAGCGACGACGTCGCCCATCGGCGTGATCTCGCGCACCTCGCCTTGCAACTTGCGGTCCGGGAACGCATCGGTGCGGAACAGCACCATTTGCTTCAAGGCGACGCGCGGAATGTCCTCTTCATTGACTTCGGCCACGACCTGCAACGGGGAAGGCACGCCGACGCGAAACAGGATCTGCCCGGCTTCGGCGATCTCGCCGATCTCGCCGTCGCGGCGCAGCACGACGCCGTCCATCGGCGCGAGGATGGTGTAGTCGTTGATCTTCTCAAGCTGCACCATGATCTGCGCCTGCACTTGTTGCAGGTCCATGGAAGCGCGCTCGAAAGCCTGCGTGGTCGCGGTGCCGCGCGCGATCAGTTCGCTGACGCGCGACATTTCGCGCTTGAGAAATTCCTCGCGGGCTTTGAGTTCGCGCAATTGCGCCTGCACTTCGCGGTCGTCGAGCCGCACCAGCACATCGCCCTTGGCGACTGTCTTGCCTTCGCAGTCGCAGATCTCGACAATGCGGTCGCGCAGCAGGCTGGCGACTTTGGCCCAGCGCACTGGCTCGACGCCGCCGGTGGCATAGACGATCTCGACCGCGGTGCCGCGCGTCACGGTGGCGACGGTGACTTGCGGCGGCTGGCCGTAACGCCACCAGATGACCGCGGCGGCCGTCAGTATCACGATCGCCGCGATGATAGTGAGCCGTCGATTTCGCATAGGCGGACCCTAGAGGCGGCGCACGCGAGGACATTGATGTAGCGCAAGATACGCGCGCGTCGTGCTTCCCTTCACCTCCCCCTGAAAGGGGGAGGTCGCATTGTCGTTGCGCAGCAATGACAATGTGGGTGGGGGTCAAAGATCTTAGACACCCCCTCCCTAACCCTCCCCCTTTCAGGGGGAGGGGATAGAAAGCTACGCCACCTGCTTGATGACCGCCGCGACCTTGTCGAAGATTTCGCCGATCTGCGCTTCGGTCACGATCAAGGGCGGGCTCATGGCGATGGCGTCGCCGGAAATACGGAACATGATGCCGTGATCGTGGAAGGCGTTTTCCAGCGCCTGATAGCCGCGCAGGCCGACCGCATCCGGTCTGCTGGCGAGATCGATGCCGGCCATCAGGCCGACGGTGCGGATGTCGAGTACATTCGGCAAACCCTTCAATCCCATCGCGGCCTGCGCCCAGATCGGCTCCATCTTCTTGGCGCGGGCGAACAGATCCTCGTCGCGATAGAGATCGAGCGTGGCGAGACCGGCGGCGCAAGCGAGCGGATGCGCCGAATAGGTGTAGCCGTGGAACAGCTCGATGACGTGGTCGGGGCCTTTCATGAAGGCGCCGTGGATGCCCTTGCGGGCAATGACGCCGCCCATCGGCACCGAGCCGGAGGTGATGCCTTTGGCAAACGTAATCATGTCCGGCACCACATCGTAACGCTCGGCGGCGAAGGCATGGCCGAGGCGGCCGTAACCGGTGATGACCTCGTCGAAGATCAAGAGGATGCCGTGCTTGTCGCAGATCTGGCGCAGCCGCTTGAGATAGCCTTTCGGCGGCGGCAGCACGGCGGTCGAACCGGACACCGGCTCGACGATGACGGCGGCGATGGTCGAGGCGTCGTGTAGCGCCACCAGCCGGTCGAGTTCGTCGGCAAGATGCGCGCCCCACTCCGGCTCGCCGACCGAGAAGGCCTGCTCGGCGCGGTTATAGGTCGTCGCCATGTGATCGGCGCCGGCCAGCGCGACGCCGAACTGCTTGCGGTTGGCGACCATGCCGCCGACCGAGATACCGCCGAAGCCGACGCCGTGATAGCCGCGCTCGCGGCCGATCAGGCGCACGCGCGAGGCATTGCCATGCACATTATGATAGGCGAGCGCGATCTTCAGCGCGGTGTCGACCGCTTCCGAGCCGGAGTTGCAGAAGAACACATGGTCGAGATCGGCCGGCGCCAACGCCGCGATACGCGAGGCGAGTTCGAAGGCCTTCGGATGGCCGAACTGGAAGGTCGGCGAGAAATCCATTTCCGCCGCTTGCTTCTGAATGGCGGCGACGATCGGGTCGCGGTTATGCCCGGCATTGGTGCACCAAAGCCCGGCGGAGGCATCGAGGATCTTGCGGCCTTCCGGCGTGAAGTAATGCATGTCCTTGGCGCTGGACAGCAGCCGCGGCCGCGCCTTGAACGAGCGGTTAGAGGTGAACGGCATCCAGAACTGTTCGAGATCGTTCGGAACGTTCGTCGATGGGCTTTCGCGGGTCTGCGCCATGGTATTCTCCAACCTCTGCCAGCATGTCAAAACGGCTCTGCACCGGCGACATCGTAGCAGCGAACGCGGCCTATCCGAAATCGTCCTTTGCGCAACGAGGTGGCGGCTGCGTTTTACAGCCTGGGCCAGGATCGGCGGAACGGTTGTAGCCCGCGCAAGTTGTATAATTATGTGTTCTAGAGAACATAGTATGTTAACGTGCGGCCGTGGAATAAATCGCAAAGGAAGCCGGGCACGAACTGGGTGAAAAAGGGAACACCCGATTGATGGCTAAAAAGCAAAAGAACATTGCATTCGACCCGAGCGTTTTCCTCGCCCATGCCGGCGCGGGCCGGAAGAACCTGAAATACGCCGCCGGCGATATCATCTACGCCCAAGGCGATCCGGCCGACGCCATCTATTTCATCCAGCACGGCAAAGTGAAAATCACCGTCACCGCCGAAAGCGGCAAGGAAGCGGTGCTGTCGATCCTCGGTATCGGCGATTTCTTCGGCGAAGCCTCGTTGCGCGGCGATACGCCACGCAGCGCGACCAAGACGGCGATCACCGACTGCGCGGTGCTGCGCATCGAGAAAGCGGCGATGCTGGCCGAACTGCATGGCGACACGGCCTTCGCCGATCTGTTCATGCAGCATCTGCTCCGCCGCAACTCGAGGGCCGAGGAAGACCTGGTCGATCAGCTGTTCAATTCCAGTGAAAAGCGGCTGGCCCGCACGCTGCTGCTGCTGGCGAACTTCGGCAAGAACGGAAAACCGGAGCCGATATTGGCGAAGATCAGCCAGGAGACGCTGGCCGAAATGATCGGCACGACGCGCTCGCGCGTCAGCTTTTTCATGAACAAGTTTCGCCGCCTCGGCTATGTCGACTACAACGGCCACATTGAGGTCAAAAGCACGCTGCTCAACGTGGTGCTGGCCGACGGGGTGAGCGGCGACCGCAAGGCGCTGTCCGGCGGGCGCTAGGCGGCGCGTCCGCCCGTCCTTGTGCCTCCCTTGCCGCTGCGCCGAGGCGCTGCTACCTACCGGCCATTGCCCTCCTGTCCTTGAGCGCCATGGCCGAAAACTCCGGTAAAAAGCCACAAAAACCGCAGAAGCTTAAAGCCCGCCTGCCGCGTGGCCTCGCCGACCGCGGCCCTGCCGAAATCGCCGCGACGCGGGCGATGGTCGAGACCATTCGCACGCAATTCGAGCTGTATGGCTTCGAGCCCGTGGAAACGCCGGCGATCGAATACACCGACGCGCTCGGCAAGTTTCTGCCCGACCAAGACCGGCCGAACGAAGGCGTGTTCTCGTTCCAGGACGACGACGAGCAGTGGATGTCGCTGCGCTACGATCTGACCGCGCCTTTGGCGCGGCATGTGTCGGAAAATTACGGCACCGAGAAATTCGTGCTGCCCTATCGCAGCTATCGCTTCGGCTGGGTGTTCCGCAACGAGAAGCCGGGCCCGGGACGCTTCCGCCAGTTCATGCAGTTCGATGCGGATAGCGTCGGCGCTCCGACCATGGCGGCCGATGCCGAGATGTGCATGCTCGCTGCGGATACAATGGAAGCGCTCGGTATTCCGCGCGGCAGCTATGTGGTGAAGGTGAATAACCGCAAGGTGCTGGATGGGGTGATGGAAGCTGCGGGCCTTGGCGGAGAAGAAAATGCCAGCAAGCGACTGACGGTGCTTCGTGCGATAGATAAATTGGACCGACTAGGTATTGAAGGTGTTCAGGACCTTTTGAGTGCTGGCCGTAGGGACGAGAGCGGCGACTTCACCAAAGGCGCGGGGCTCGACGGCGAGTCGTTCTACACGATCATGATGTATGTCGCGGCCACCTCGCGCGACACGAACGAAAGCACCGTTCAAAACATCGCGTCCAATATTCCGCTCGGCCCTACCGGTCAAAGTGGCATCGACGAACTTAGAGTTTTTTCAAGACTCATTGAAGTGGCAGGATTTGGTGACCGTATCCGCATCGATCCCTCCGTCGTCCGCGGTCTCGAATATTACACCGGCCCGGTCTACGAAGTTGAACTGACCTTCGAGATCAAGGACGAAAAAGGCCGCCCGGTGCGCTTCGGTTCGGTCGGCGGCGGCGGCCGTTATGACGGTCTGGTGTCGCGCTTTCGCGGCGAGCCGGTGCCGGCGACCGGCTTCTCCATCGGCGTGTCGCGCTTGCAGGCCGCGCTCACCGCGCTCGGCAAGCTCTCGACCAAACCGGAGCCCGGCCCGGTCGTCGTCACCATTTTCGACCGCGACCGCACCGCCGATTACCAGCGCATGGTCACACAATTGCGCACTGCCGGCATCCGCGCCGAACTCTATCTCGGCAATCCCAAGAACATGGGCAACCAGCTCAAATACGCCGACAAGCGCTCCTCGGCCTGCGTCATCATGCAGGGCTCGGACGAAAAGGCGCGCGGCGAAGTGCTGATCAAGGACCTCATCCTCGGCGCCGAAATCGCCGGCCAGTCGGCCGAGCGCGAGGATTACCTCAAGAAACAGGCCGAGGCGCAGTTTGCCGTGCCGGAAGCCGATCTCGTGGCCGCCGTCACAAAACTGCTGGCGCGTCACAAACCGGCCTGAGCCGCCCGCTACCGCCGGGAATCGCGCTTTTGCGCGCATAAACCGGAACCTTCGAGATTTCGTCGCGTTGTCACCACGCGATAAAATCAAAAAAAGGGGTTTTCGGGTGGACGATCGCTGGCCATATCCTGTTTCGCAGACCATGCAGCGCCAGACCGGCAGCCGTAGCCGACCATTGCCACTTCCGGGCACACCGCCGATTGCGCCGGACACGACCAAAGATAAAGCCGATAATACCCAATCGATTGAACCATCCGGCGTGCGCACAGTTGAACAGCGCCCGGAACAGTAGATTTCTTTAACCCACGGTCGCCTCATGAGACATTTCACGGTCCGCCACGCGACCCGCTATAATTATGCCCGGCCGGCGGCCTTCGGCCCGCACCGGCTGATGATCCGTCCGCGCGACAGCCACGACCTGCGGCTGGTCGATGCCGAACTGACCTTGTCGCCGCCGGGCGCGACGCGCTGGATGCATGACGTGTTCGGCAATTCCATCGCTTTGGTCGAATTCAACCAGTCGGCCACCGAGCTTTTCATCGAGAGCACGCTGCATCTGGAAAGCTACGGCCTGCCGCGCCAGGCGGTGTCGATCGCGCCGGAAGCGCAGAATTATCCGTTCGTCTATTCCGCCGCCGACCGCAGCGATCTCGGCCGGCTGGTCGAACGCCACTATCCCGATCCGCAGGGCCTGGTCGACGCCTGGGCCAAGCGCTTCTTTCCCGGCGACCCGATGCCGACCTTCGACCTCCTGGCGAAGCTGAACTCCGCCATCAAGAACGAGTTCACCTACAACGCGCGCTACGAGGAAGGCACGCAGTCGCCGATCGAAACCCTGGAAAAGATGAGCGGCACCTGCCGCGATTTCGCGCTGCTGTTCATCGAGGCGGTGCGCAGCCTCGGCTTCGGCGCGCGCTTCATCACCGGCTATCTGTACGACCCGGCGCTCGACGGCGCGCAAGGCGGCATCCAGGGCGCCGGCGCGACGCATGCCTGGGCCGATGTCTATCTGCCCGGCGCCGGCTGGGTCGAATACGATCCGACCAACGGACTGATCGCCGGCGACAACCTCATCCGCATCGCGGTGACGCGCGACCCCTCGCAGGCCATTCCGATCTCCGGCAGCTTCACCGCCGCGCCGTCGGATTTTCTCGGCATGACGGTCGAGGTGACGGTGACGTCGGGACGGCCGAACGCGGCGCCGGCGAACCAGTCGCAAAGCCAGATGCAGAGCAGCGGCGATGCGCCGCTCGAGACCCAGGCGCAGGGCGTCAGTTCGCATCCCGATGTTGAGGAAATTCCCAAGGCTGTCGTCGACGAAGGCGCGATCCAGGACCAGATCGACCTCCAGAACGAAGCGCAGAACGCCAACGCGCCGGACACCGTGCCGGAAAAACTGCCGGCCTGAAGCCTACACGCCCACCAGATCGGTTTCGCCGACGCTCGCGCCGAGATCGATGCGATGGCCGATGAACTGCTCGACCGCGTCGAAAGTGTCGAGCAGCGACAAATTGGCGATCACTTTATCATCCTTGAAGCGCATGAAATGCGCCAGCCGGTAGCTGACAATGCGGCCGTCATCGCAACGCCGCCCCGACATGCGGTTGAGCGTCGCCACCTGGTCACCGTCCATCAGGAACGAATCCTGCGTGAAGCTCACGACCCGATAGACGCTGGGAACGACCCGGTCGACCAGATCGAGGACAGCCGGCTTGCCGCGGCGGACGCCGCAGAAGCTCAGGACATCGACCGGCCCGCTGATGGTCCATTCGATATCGTCGTGCAGGAGCGGCGTCAGTCGCTCGGTGTCATGGGCGGCATAGGCATCGTAGAAGCGATCCACCACCGCGCGCGAAACGGAATATGTCATCGGGGCCCCCCCTGCCCGACCACTCAACGCCCCCAATCTTGATATTCCATTACCTCCAGAACGATATTTCCGACGGCCCGCACCTGTGCGTTGCAACAAACTTTTCGATGTTCTGAACGGGGCGAAATTCGTTAACGATGCCAGCCGTTTGCGGCCCGGCTTTGTTAACGGCGGCGCGCATTGGCCGTCGAATCCTTAAACCTGACGTGCTAAAGGCCGCCCTTGAGATCAAGGGACGGGGCCAGATACCGGGCATGGACGCGAAGCAAAACGGCATTGGAATGAGCCCCGGCGGGCAGGATGCACGCGCGGAAGCGCTGGTCGCCTCCTATGAGCGCGCCGGCTATGGCCGCGTTCAGCCTGCCATTTTGCAGCCGGCCGAGCCGTTCCGCGATCTGTCCGGCGAAGACATCCGCAAGCGCATGTATCTGACGACAGCGCCGGGCGGCACGGAGCTGTGCCTGCGGCCAGACCTCACCATTCCGGTGTCGCGCGACTATCTCGCCTCAGCCGTCGCCGGCAAGGCGGCGGGCTTCTGCTATCTCGGCCCGGTCTTCCGTCACAGGAACGACCAGCCGGCCGAATTCCTGCAGGCCGGCATCGAATCATTCGGCCGTCCCGATCTGGCGGCGGCCGACGCCGAGATGCTAGCGCTCGGGCTGGAAGCCACCGCCGGCTATGGTCTCACACAGCCCGATATCCGCACCGGCGACGTCGCGCTGTTCGCGGCCCTCATCGCCGGGCTCGATCTGGCGCCGGCCTGGAAGCGGCGGCTGGTGAAGGATTTCAACCGCAAGAGCAATCTGGCGTCCGATCTCGAACGGCTGATGCTCGGCGGCAACAATGCGCGACCGGAATATCAGGGCGTACTGGCGGCGCTGGCCGGCTCCGATCCGAAAGGCGCGCATGCTTTGGTCACCGACCTGCTGTCGATCGCCGGCATCAATGCCGTCGGCGGCCGCTCGGTCGCGGAAATCGCCGACCGTTTTCTCGAACAGTCGGCGCTCGGCGCGTCGACCAAATTGCCCGGCGATGTGCGCGGCCTGATCGAACGCTTCCTGGCCATTGGCGGCGATCCGGACGAATCCGCCGCCGAACTGCGCGCACTGGCCGCCGACGCCAACCTGTCGGCCGACCTTGGTCCCGCGCTCGATCTGTTCGAAAGCCGCAACGGTTTTCTCGCCGCGCGCGACGTCGATCTCAAGCGCGTGCAGTTCTCGACCGCGTTCGGCCGCGGCTTCGATTATTACACCGGCTTCGTATTCGAGTTGACCGACCCGTCGCGCACCGGCGATCCGCTGGTCGCCGGCGGCCGCTATGATGGCTTGCTGGCGCGGCTCGGTGCGCCTTCACCGATTCCCGCGGTCGGCTTCGCGGTATGGATCGAAAGGCTCGCCGCCTATGGAGCCGCGTCATGACGCAGAAACTCGTGCTCGCGGTGCCGGCGAAAGGCCGCTTGCAGGAAAACGCCGAAGCCTTCTTTGCCCGCTCCGGACTGACTTTGGTCAAGCCGCGCGGCGCGCGCGATTATCGCGGCGCCGTTGTCGGCCTCGACACGGTCGAGGTCGCTTACCTCTCGGCCTCTGAGATCACCGCGCAACTGGCCGCCGGCACCGTGCATATGGGCGTCACCGGCGAAGACCTGGTGCGCGAACAAATGCCGGATGCCGACGAGCGCGTTGTGCTGATCGAAGGTCTTGGTTTCGGCTCCGCCACCGTCGTGGTCGCGGTACCGCAGGCCTGGATCGACGTGCGCACCATGGCCGACATCGACGATGTCGCCACCGCCTTCCGCCACACCCATGGCCGCCGCATGCGGGTGGCAACGAAGTACATCAATCTGACGCGCGACTTTTTCGGCAAGCACGGCGTTATCGACTATCGCATCGTCGAGAGCGCCGGCGCCACCGAAGGCGCGCCGGCCTCCGGCTCGGCCGAATTGATTGTCGATATCACCACCACCGGCGCGACCTTGTCGGCGAATGGACTGAAGATCGTCGAGGACGGGATCATCCTGCGCTCGCAGGCCAATCTGGTCGCGGCGCGCAGCGCCGCCTGGGACGCCGGCACGCGCGAGACCGCGCGCGTCATTCTCGACCGCATTGCCGCGCAGGCGCGCGCCCGCGCCTTCCGCGAAGTGCGCGCCCGCTTTACGGCCTGCAACAATATGCTGGTGGAAAGTGCGAAGCAAAAATTCGGCGTCGCGACGCCGTTCGGCGGGCCGACCTCGTCCGGCATGCTGACGCTGCACTGCCCGCCCGATCAGGTCTATGCGCTGACCGCTTTCCTGCGCGACAACGGCGCCGAAGCGGTCGCCGTGGCCGATCTCGATTACGTGTTCTCGAAGGACAATCCGCTGTACGCGAAGCTGGAAGCCAGGCTCTAGACTGCGCGCACGGCCGGCTTTCGCAGCATCGCGGTCAGAGCCAAAGCCAACACCGAGACGCCGAGCATGACGGCGAAGGCGCCATCATAGGTGCCGGTGACGTCGAACACGGCGGCGCCGAGATAGGCGCCAAAGCCGCCGGCGACATGATGCACCATGGTGATCAGTCCGGTCAGCGCGCCGAGATGGCGGGTGCCGAAACTCTGCGATACAAACACCGCCGTCAAAGGCGCCGTCACCATGAAGGTCAGCCCAAACACCAAAGCGAACACCGCGACCGACACCGCCGATTGATCGATCATGATCCAGGCGAACACGACGACCCGTGCGGCGAACGCCAACGCGGTCGGCCACACCGGACCCCAACGGTCGCTGGTGGCGCCGGCCACCATGATGCCGATCAGGCCCATCAGTCCCATCACCGCCAACAGATTGCCGGCGACAAAAGCATCGACGCCGCGATCCTGCGCGAAGGCGACGACATGCGTGCCGACGAAGAAGTCATCGAAGCCGCAGATCGCATAGACCACCAGCAACAGCCAGAATTGCCGCGTGCGGGCGGCTTGCGCGATGCCGATCCCGTCGGCCGGGCGCGCCGCTTTCGATTGCGCCGAGGTGGTTTTTGGAATCGCCAGAAACAATAGCGGCACCAGGATGAGGTGCGCGACGCCGAGCAGCACATAGATCGAGCGCCAGTCGACCGTCAGCAATAGCGCGGCAAGCCCGGCGATCATGACCAGTTGCCCGACGCTCATGCCCGACGTCACGACCGCATTGGCCATGCCGGCGCGTTGCGGAAAAGCGCGCATGACCATGACGCTGACCGGGATCATCGACGCCGCGCCATTGCCGAGCGCGAAAATGAAGCCATACAGCACCAGCGCATGCCACGGCGCATCCATGACGCTCATCAGGCCGATGCCGAGCGCGCTGACCAGAAGGCCGCCGGTCAGCACCAGCCGCGGCCCGGCGCGGTCGGTGAGAAAACCGGCGGCGAACATCGCGGCCGCGGAGACGACCTGAAACAGCGCGACTGCGAGGCCAAGCTCACTGCGGCCCCAGCCGAGATCGTCGACGATCGGCTTGAGCGTCAGGCCGATGGCGAAGCGCGCGCCGCCGCCGACGAAAAGCGTGAGGAAGCCGGCGACCAGAATGAGGGCCGCGCCGGCGGCCATGGTTCTTCGCTGCAATTTATTTCACGCGCCCGAAAGGTGAATTTTGCCCGGCCGGGTGGCGGACACTAACCCGCTTGGGCGGCGGATTGTAAGGGCGGGCCTGGCCGGCCGCGGGCAAAATTAGTGGTCTTAGAATACCATAAACAGGGTAGTGTCGGGCTAGCACGGCGCTGCCAAAAAGATGCGGCAGCTGGGGGCTGCGGCATGGATGACCAGCAAACCTTTTTCGAAGGCTTTCAGCGCGGCTGGGAGTCCGTGGTCGGCCCGGCTTTGCCGCCGCCCGAGATCGACGTGCCCGACGCGCAACCCAGCGGCTCACGCTTCATGCAAGGGCTCATCATGGGCATCGAGGCCGGCAAGCGGAAGATCAAGGAACTGAGCTGAGGTCTTACGCGCTTGCCCTTTCGAGGTTAGGCCTTGACGCTCAGGCTTTGGCCAATGCCGCGGCCAGATCGCTTTGCATGAATGGCTTCGACAGCCGCGGCACATCGGCATTGGCGCCGGGCGGCAGATCGGCATAGCCGGTCGCCAGGATCATGCGCAGCTCCGGCCAGCGCGCCTGCGCTTCCTTGATCAATTGAGCGCCGGTCATGTGCGGCATCGCGTGATCGGTCACCATCACATCGAATTTAGATTTGCCCAGTTCCTCAAGCGCGCGCTTGGCGGATGAGGCTTCGACGACGGAATGGCCGAGGTCTTCGAGCATGTCGACGATATTCATCAGGATCAGCGGATCGTCGTCGACGGCGAGAATGGTGAGCGGCGCCGCGCTTTGATTTTCCGATGCGGCAACCGGCGCCGGTGCCGGCTCCGGCACCGCGTCATCGGCCGGTCCGGCGGCCGGCAGCCAGATTTCGGCGGTCGTGCCGACGCCGGCAAGGCTTTTGAGGATCAGCCGGCCGCCCGATTGTTCGGCGAGCCCCTGCACCATCGACAGACCGAGACCGGTGCCCTTGCCGACGCCCTTGGTGGTGAAAAACGGTTCGGTGGCGCGCTTGAGCGTGGCCTCTTCCATGCCTTCGCCGGCATCGATCACGGACAGGACGACGTATGGGCCCGGCGACAGCACGCTGCCGTGTTCGACGACGTCCTCGCGCGCCTCAATGACCAGCGGGCCCTGGCCGTGCATGGCGTCGCGCGCATTGACGGCGAGGTTGAGCAGCGCCGCTTCCATCTGATTGGGATCGATCTCGACCTGCGACAGTTCGCTGTCGATCTTCATGTCGACGGTAATGGTCGGGCCGAGCGCACGCTCCAGCAGTTCCGCCATACCGCCGACAAGCTGGCCGAGATCGATGCGCTGGGGCCTAAGATCCTGCTTGCGGGCAAAGGCCAGCATGCGCTCGGTCAGCGACTTGCCGCGCCGTGCGCCTTCCGCCGCATTGTCGATAAGCCGCAGCGTGGCGGAATCGTCCGGCAGTCTTTTGCGCAGCAATTCGAGGCTGCCGAGAACGGCCATCAGGAGATTGTTGAAGTCGTGGGCGATGCCGCCGGTGAGATTGCCGATGGCCTCCAGTTTGACCGCCTGCTGCAACGCCTCCTCGGCGCGCACACGCGCGGTGATTTCGACGGCCTCCGGCACCAGCGCGACCACCTTGCCGTTTTCGTCCAGCGCCGGCCGCATCGAGAATTCATAAATGCGATCGCCGGTCGGCAGATGCAGCGGCATCGCGATCTTGATGCTTTCGCCGGCGGCGACGCGGGCGATGCCGTCGCGGACTTTCTCCGGCATGCCCGGCGTGCCGGTAAACCAAGGCGTGTCGGCGTAATCCTTGCCGACGACGTCTTCCAGTCTTCCCTTGATGCTGGCGAGCGCTGTTGTGTTGACGTAGACGATCTTGCCGTCGGTCGTCAGCAATCCCTGATTCAGATAGGACGTCTCGAACACGGTGCGGATGGTCTTTTCGCTTTGCTGCAGCGCCGCTGTGCGCTCGACCACCGCCTTGTCCAGCGCTTCGCGAAAACGCTGCGCCTCGTTGCGGATTTCGCGCTCCATTAAAACTTTCGCCGTGCTTTCGACGACGATGGCGATGACGCCGATCGGCTGACCGTTCTCGCCGATCACCGGCGAGTAATCGAGATTCATCCAGACCTGCTGCGGCGCGCCGGATCTGTACAGCGTCAGTTCCTGATCGGTGTAGGACAGCGTGCCGCCAGCCAAGCCGACCTTCATCACGTTGTCGTTGAAGTCGGCGACCTCGGGCCAGCCCTCGCGCACCGCGCAGCCGAGCAGCCGGGGATGCCGTCCGCCGGCAAAACCGGAATAGGCGTCATTGTAGATCATCGTGCCTTGCTCGCCCCACAAAGTGACGATCGGCACCGGCGAACGAAGAATCAAACCGACGGTGGTCTTGACCGAAGTCGGCCAGTTTTCGATGGGGCCGAGCGGCGTCGTGGTCCAGTCGAAGGCGGCAATGATGGTGCCGAGTTGGCCACCGCCGGCAAGAAAAGCCGTTTCGGGATTTTCCCGCGCCGCATCGAACGCCATTTCTGAGCGACCCCACTTGGACGGCAGGTTAGCCTCGGCGACCGTCCGCCTCAACGCCACGCCCCTGCTTCAAGACTACGCAGGCCGGGAAAAGTTCCATCCGTGAGGACTGCTAGTGCTCGCGTTTGCGGAACACGACGAAGTGCGACAGCGAGAAATTGATAACGAAGCTGACCAGGATCGAGATCAGCTTGGCGGCCACCACCGGCAGGAAATAGGACAGCACGACCAGGGTCGCAGTCGCGCACACCATGCCGGCGATGCCGGAGGCGGCGAAGGTCGCGTAATCGCGCCAGCGCAGGATTCGGCCCGACTCCGGGCCGAAGGTAATGAAGGTGTTCATCGCGTAGGAAAACGACACCGCCACCACCCAGGCCAGCACATTGGCCGGCACCAGCGGCCAGCGCAGCAGTTCCGCCACCGTCCAGAAAATGCTGAAATCGATGGCGGTGTTGACTACCCCGACCATGGCGAAACTGATCGCCTTGAGGGCGATGGCGCGCTCGTGCCAGGCCACGTTCAGACGGTCGACGATGTTTTTCAGGGGTGCCGGTATCATCGCCGCTCCATAGCACTATGTCCCCCCTGGCGCGACAGAGGCTGCGCCATACGGTATAGATCGGCCCATCATCCGGAACTATCCCAAGGCGAGTTAGGTTGACGACAATGCCGGCTAAAATCACAAAAACGGGGTCCCGGGCGGGCAAAAGCCGCCCCACCGAAGGGCTGTCCATCGTCGTCCCGGTGCTCAACGAGGCCAAGGGCCTGCCCAGTCTGCATGAGCGCATCGCCGAGGTCGCGCGCTTTCTCAAGACCAAGCGCAATCTCACGGTCGAGGTCGTCTATGTCGACGACGGCAGCAAGGACGCCACCAGCCAGACCGCCAATTCCTTGCCCGCCCTCCCGCTCGACGTGCAGGTGATTACCCTCTCGCGCAATTTCGGCAAGGAAGCAGCCCTCCTCGCCGGTCTCGACCATGCCCGGCTCGGCGCCATATTGTTCATGGACGGCGACGGCCAGCATCCGCCGAGCCTGATCGAGACACTGGTGTCGCGCTGGCAGGATGACGGTTACGACGTCGTCTTCACCGCCAAGGCGCACCGCGAGAACGAACCCTGGCTGCGCCGCACGATGGTGCACTGGTTCTACTGGCTGCTGAATTGGCGCGCCCGCTTGAAAATTCCGGAAGACGCCGGCGACTTCCGCCTGCTGTCGCCACGCGCGGCCGATGCGTTGCGGCAGATGCCGGAGCGCAACCGCTTCTTCAAGGGCCTGTCGAGTTGGATCGGCTTTCGTCAGGTGCGCGTCGACTACGAGCCGGCCGAGCGCGAGCACGGCATGAGCACCTGGAATATATGGTCGCTGGTCGGTTTGTCGGTCGAAGCATTGACCTCGTTCTCGGTGGCGCCATTGCGCGTCGCCAGCCTGCTCGGCGTCGTCATGGCGGCGACGGCGCTGCTGTTCGGCTTCTGGATCGTCATCGAGACCGTCTTGTTCGGCGAGGACGTGCCGGGCTATCCGTCGCTGGTCGTCGGCTTGATGGTGCTCGGCGGCGTGCAACTGATGATGATCGGCGTGCTCGGCGAATATATCGGCAAGATGCTGTCGGAGATCAAAGGCCGCCCGGTCTATTTCATCGCCGACCACACGATCAAGACCAGCGGCGAGCCCGCCAAATCGCGGACCGCGCCGGCGCGCACAGCGGAGTGAATTGAAATTCGCAAAGCCAAGACCTTGCGCAAGACTTTGCCAATCCGCCGCATCTGGCTCTGCGCCGACGACTACGGCATGGCGCCCGGCGTCAACGACGCCATCCGCCAGCTCATCGCCAACAAGCGCATCAACGCCACCTCGGTGATGATGCCGGCCGCTTATCTGGGCAATGGCGAAGCGGAAGCGCTCGCCGCGCTCAACGCCGAGGAAACACGCGCCGCGATCGGCCTGCATGTCACGCTCACCGCGCCATTCAAACCGATGAGCGGCGGCTTTGTGCCGCTGCGCGACGGCGCCTTCCTGCCAATCAATGAGATGATGAAACTGGCGGTGACGCGGCGGCTGTCCGAAACGCCGCTGGCGGCCGAGATCGCCACGCAACTGCGCGGCTTCATCGACATGTTCGGCCGCGCGCCGGATTTTCTCGACGGCCATCAGCACGTTCATCTGCTGCCGCAGGTGCGCAATGCCTTCCTGAAAGTGGCGAGCGACATGGCGCCGAACGCCTGGCTGCGGCAATGCGGCCGGGCCCGCGCCGGGCGCGTCATGCACGACCGCAAGTCGCTGGTGCTCGACGTTTTGAGCCTCGGCTTCAAGAGCCAGGCGGCACGCCACGGCCTGGCCACCAATCCGGCCTTTGCCGGCGCCTATGCGTTCACGCCCAAGGCCCGGTTTTCAAAACTGTTTCCGCGCTTTCTCAACGGGTTGCCGGACCGCGGCCTGATCATGTGTCATCCGGGCTTCGTCGATGCCGAACTCAAAGCGCTCGATTCGCTGACGACCTTGCGCGAGCACGAATTCGCCTTTTTCAACTCGGATGCTTATTTGGGCGTACTGGCCGAACACAATGTCGCGCTGGCCTGAGGCCACTGGCGAAAGCTTTGGCGCTTCCTAGATGTTCCATCCCGGATGATCACATAGACCCTCGTCGCTCTGCTTTTTTCATGGCAAGATCGATCCTGAGGGACATTCGAAGCGGGGTTCGGGCATGTTGATCCAACTTCACAGCCAAGCAACGACGACGCCGAAGGTGCGGGCG
>CAMBQQ010000047.1 GCA_945870035.1 Rhizobium sp. Q54
CGCGACGACAGCTTGCACCGGCGCGCCATCGAGGAATGCCCGGCGGACGCAGTGCTGGTGATGTCGACCGGCAACGATACGCGTGTTTCCTGCATGGGCGACATGATGGCGCTGCGCCTCAAGATGCGCGGCGTCGCCGGCGTGGTGACCGATGGTGGCTTCCGCGATTCGCCCGGAATCCGCGGCACCGGTCTGCCCTGCTTTCAGCGCCAAAGTTCGGGTCCGGCCACGCCGATCACACTCCACCCAGTCGAGTTCAACGCACCGATAGGCTGCGCCGGCGTTGCGATCTATCCAGGCGACATCCTTGTCGGCGATGGCGAAGGCGTCGTCGCCATACCGCGACATCTCGCCGATGAAGTCGCCGAAGAGGCATTCGCCGCCGTCGAGTATGAGGAATTCGTCACCGCGCATCTGCGACGCGGGCGATCCATCTTTGGTCTCTTTCCGGCAACGTCGGACAGCAAGGCCGAGTATGATAGATGGGTGGCCACCGGCCGACCATCGATAAAATAGCGACAAGAAAGCATGCACATGGCAAGTGAGCCCGACGCATCGAGCATGAAGTCCCTCGAAGTCCTGATCCGCGCCGGCGATCTCGATCCGGACAAATGGCTGAATTTCCCGGACTTCGGCCTGCGCCAGTACTTCTTCTGGAGACACCCGAATAATCAGGGCAGCATCGCGCTGCTGGAATTCGACAAGGGTGGGCATATTCCGGTGAAACACATCCATGCGTCTAACCAGTTCATGTATTGCCTCGAAGGCGACTACGAATACACGGACAGCGGCATAAGGTTGCTGCCGGGCTCTTTCTACATGAACCCGAAAGACCATCCGCATGGCCCGACCATCGCGCATGAGCGCAGCGTGCTGATCGAGATTTACGACGGCCCGCATTATTACGAGAAGCCGGTTTTCCACACTGACCAGACGATCGAGAATTTTCTCAGTAAGCCGGAATGATAGCTTTCTAACATTTTCGGCGGCCAGCAAAGTCCATCAAAGGATCGAGAACGGAGTCACCGCGGGCGCAATGCAGCCGGGGAGGGCAGCCGAACAGCCTCAAGCTTGAATCGCGTGTAAACTTCCGACGTTCCATGACGCACCTCCGGTTCCAACTCAACGCGTCTCCGCGAAGCACAAGACCAAGATCAGCCGCGCTGCTCGCATTCTCAAAAACGCCGATGAATGGTTCGAGATGGGACACATTGGATCGCCGGGAGTAGATTCTGTCTCTCTCGATATTTGACTTAAAGTTCTACAATCCCATCTGGCCCGAAATTGCGGATTCGAGACGGAGATTTTTGCGCTTCTCCGCTCTTCAAGATTGCTGCTCTTAATCGTCTCACGGCCTTGGAACGCGTATTGAAACTAACGATGATCGGGTTCTTGAAAATGCGATGAGGTAGTGTCGCAATTAATAATTCTTAATGTTTCTCTCCGCCCCTCCGGTGATCCCAGTCCGAACTTGACAAGCGACGAAATGACCCGGCGAGACCTCTGTCAACACCTGTTCAGATATGGCACAAGAAGGCTGGCGCAATGGACAGCGGTGATAGAAACGGCATCCGTCCGCGACGGAAGTTAGACTCCCCACATCGCCGCTGAGAACAATGCGCTCTCGTTTTACTTTCGGATCCGGCACGGGCGCCGCCGACAAAAGCGCCTCAGCATAGGGATGCGTGGGTTTTGTGTAAAGATCGCGCGCCGAAGCGATCTCCACGATCTTGCCAAGGTACATCACCGCAACACGGTTCGAGATGTGCTCGACCACGGATAGATCGTGCGCGATGAACAGATAGGTGAGGGCAAACTTCTCTTGGAGGTCCTGAAGCAGGTTGATGACCTGAGCCTGCACCGAGACATCGAGCGCCGATACAGGCTCGTCGCATATGATCAGTTTTGGGCTGACCGCGAGCGCGCGCGCGATGCCGATGCGCTGACGTTGGCCGCCGGAGAATTCGTGCGGATAGCGACCTATATGGTCGCGCGACAGGCCAACGGTCTGTAGCAGATCGACCACGCGGTCTTCGCGCGCGCTTCGGCTCGGCTCAAGCTTGTGAATTATTAAAGGCTCGGAAACGATGGAGCCGACGGTCTTGCGAGGATCGAGCGACGAGTAGGGGTCTTGAAAGACGATTTGAAGTTCACGGCGAACGGCACGCAACTCATGGCGGTCGAATTTTCGGATGTCGAGGCCGCCAAACACAATCTCGCCGGACGTAGGCTCATCGAGCCGCAGTATGGTCCGGCCAGTGGTCGATTTACCGCAGCCTGATTCTCCGACAAGGCCCAGGGTCTCGCCTGGCGCGATATCGAAACTCACGCCGTCGACGGCGCGCAGCACGGTCGGTTTTCGATCGAAAAAGCTCGACCGCATGGTAAAATGCTTCTTAAGTTTTCGAACGCTTAGAAGCGGTTGATCGGAAGCCTCAGTCATAGAGAAAACACGCTGCTTTGTGGTCTGGACGCACTTCACGCAGGGGCGGCGTTTTTTCGAAATGGCTTGGTTTGGCCATCGGGCAACGCGGCGCAAATCGGCAGCAGGGCCGAAGCTCGCCGCGCAACGCAGGAACCGTGCCGGGAATCTGCATGAGTCTGCGACGCTTCTCGCCGATGAGATCAAGGCGGGGAATCGATCGCAACAGGCCCTGCGTGTAGGGATGCAGCGGATCCTCGAACAGGGCGTCGACCGAGGCCGCCTCGACGACGTTGGCGCCATACATCACGATCACGCGCTGCGCTGTCTCGGCGATGACGCCGAGGTCGTGGGTGATCAGCAGGATCGCCATGCCAAACTTATCTTTCAGCTCGTTGAGTAGATCGAGAATCTGCGCCTGGATAGTGACGTCCAAAGCGGTGGTCGGTTCGTCGGCGATCAGGAGCTGCGGATTGCAAGCTAGGGCCATGGCGATCATGACGCGTTGGCGCATGCCGCCCGACATCTGATGTGGGTATTCGTGAATGCGCCGCTCAGGGGACGTGATGTGCACGATGCGCAGCATTTCGATGGCCTTGTTCATCGCCTCGCGGCGGCTAAGGCCCTCGTGTACTTGGATCGATTCGGCGATCTGGTCGCCAATGGAGAACACCGGATTCAGCGACGTCATAGGCTCTTGGAAGATCATCGCGATGTCTTTGCCGCGGATCGCCATAGTTTCTTTGGCCGTCAGTCCGAGCAGGTCGCGGCCTTTGTAAAAGATCTGGCCGTTGGCAATGCGGCCGGGCTTGCGGATCAGCCCCATGATGCTCAACGCCGTAACGCTCTTGCCGCTGCCGGATTCGCCGACCAGGCCTAAAGTCTCGCCCGGCTTGATCTGAAAGCTGACGTCGTCGACCGCGTGAAGGATGCTGCTGCCACTGCCGAATTCGGTGGTCAGGTTTCGCACTTCCAGCAAAGGCGCAACATCGTCACGCGGCGCCACAAGCGGGGAGGTGCCTGCGACAATTTGCGTTGCGATCAACTCCTCAGCGCCGCTCATCGCATCCATGCTCGCTCGTGGTTGACATTGCCGACTGCCGCATCGTAGAATTTCTGAACTTAAAGTCAAAATGTTTAAACCGGCGTCCAAATGAGCAAAGCGCCAAGAAATTCGGCACAAACGGCACGCGAGAGTGCAGGCGCTCCGGCGCGCACGAAAAAATCGACGCGCAAAAAAATTGCACGCTGGAATGGTATGGGCGATATCAAGGACAATCGCCGCGATGCGATCCTGCGAAGTGTCGCTAATGTCTTGAGGAATTCGCGTCTTTCGTCGCTGACGATCCAGCAGATCGCCGACGAACTCGGGATGACCAAGGGCAATCTGTATTATTACTTCAAGGACAAGCAGGACATTCTGTTCCACTGCCACATGCGCAGCACCGAGATCAGCCTGCGCGCCCTGAGCGACGCTGAGACGCTTGGCCGCACCCCGCCTGAAAAACTGCATATCCTTCTGGTGCGCCACATCCGCGGCATCATCGACGACGGCTTCGGCGGCATCCTGCAGACCGATCTCGACAAGATCCGGCCCGCGCATCGCAAGCTTTACGTGAGCAAGCGCGACGAACTCGAGCGCGGCGTGCGTCGGCTGATCGAGGACGGCGTCAAGGCCGGCGAATTTCAATGCGCCAACGTCAAGATGGCGGGCTTCGCCATTCTCGGCGGCATCAACTGGATACCCAAATGGTATCGCCCGAACGGACCATTCACCTCGGCGCAGATTTCCGAGCAGATGGCAGGTTTCTACCTTCGTGGCCTGCTGGTTGCAGGTCACGAATGGCGAAGCGACGACCGTAAACTTTCACCCACCAGCCGGCAACCCGATTTAGCAGACACGGAGACTTGGCGATGAGTGCAAATGACATGACAAAGAAGCTTCCAATCAATCGGCGCGCGGTCCTCAAGGCCGGCGCCAGCGGACTTGCGGCGGCAACGATGCTGCCGACAGTCTCGTGGTCCCAGACCAAGTCGCCGAAGAGCGGCGGGACGTTGCTGCTCAGTCATGGTGGCGATCCGCCGACGCTGGATATGCACCAGTCCGCGACCTACCTCACCGAATTTGTCGCGTCGCCGTGTTATTCGACACTGCTGCGGATCGATCCGACCGATATCAACAAGCTCATTCCCGACCTTGCCGAGAAGTACGAAGTCTCGCCGGACGGTAAGACGGTCACATTCAATCTGGTCAAGGGTGTCGAATTCCACAACGGCATGCCGCTGACCGCCGACGACGTCGTGTTCAGCCTCGACCGCATTCGCAAACCGCCCGCCGGCATCGTCAGCCCGCGCAAGGGTCTTCTCGGCGGCGTCAAGGACGTTGTGGCCAAGGATGCCCACACGGTTGTCGTCAACCTCATCGCCCCGCAGGCCGACTTCCCGTTCCAGGTCGCCAATCCGTACAATGTCATCGTGCCGCGCAAGGTAGTCGAACCGCTCGACACCGCCGGGACGGGCATGAAGCGCACGATCATGGGTACGGGTGCGTTCAAACTGTCGCAGGCTGTCGACGGTCAGATCTACGAGCTCGTGCGCAACGAGAAGTATTTCGGCCAGAAGGCCTATGTCGACAAGATCCAGATGTTTCCGATCCGCGGCGAGGTCGAGCGCGCCTCGGCCCTGCAGAGCGGCCGTATTCACGGCTCGTTCTTCTTCGCCAGTGAAGCAGTGCTCGATGGTCTGCGCAAGACGCCCAACATCACGGCGTTGCGCCGGCCGACGCCGACCTTCATCAATCTAATCCCGAACCTGAAGGTCAAGCCGTTCGACGACATTCGCGTGCGCGAAGCGCTGTCGCTCGCCATCGACCGCTCGGCCTTCATCCAGACTGTCGGCCCTCTGGCCGGTGCGTTTTATCACAGCACAGGTCTGCTGCTGCCGGGCAGCGACTACAACCTCGGCATGGACGAGATCAAGAAGTACTCCGGCTTCGACACGATGCCCGAAGGCGGCGGCAATATCGAGGCCAATCGCAAGCGCGCGATGGAATTGCTCGAGCAGGCCGGCGTGCCGAAGGGCTTCAAGATGTCGCTGCTGGCCCGCAGTGATATCCCGGCTTTCCGCGACTCCTCGATCAACCTCGCGGCCCAGCTCAAGACGATCGGTATCGAAGCGACGGTCGACATCCGCGATGCTGGCGCCTTCTACACCGCCGAGACCACCGGCCAGTTCCAGGTGGTCGCGCATTCGATCGCGATCAGCGGCTCGCTGCCCGACCAAATTCTCGGCGAAGGCTATACCAGCTTCGGCGGCCGCAACTACGGCGGCTGGAAGGACGATGCGATCGACGCGGCATTCCGCGCCCAGTCGGCCGAACTCGATCCGGCCAAGCGCAAGGAGTTGATCAAGGACTTCCAGCGGATGTTCCTGAAGACCTACTTCCACATCAACCTGGCCTGGGTCGGCTACGGTGCCGCGCATTCGAATTCGCTCAAGGGCTGGAATGCGTTGCCTGATCTTTACGCAAACATGCAGATGGACCGGGTCTGGCTCGATACCTGACCTTTATCGAAAAGAATGCTTGGCTATATCATCCAGCGGCTGGCTACGGGCGTTGTCACCTTGTTCGGTGTCGCGCTGATCGTGTTTCTGATCATGCGCGTCATTCCGGGCGATGCGGCGGTGATGATGTCCGGCGCCGGCAGCGGGGTGGTGAGCGAAGCGGAATTGGCCCAGGTCCGGGCCAGGCTTGGCATCGACCGGCCGCTGGTCGTCCAGTTCGCGGACTGGGCGAGCCACGTGGCCGTGTTCGATTTAGGCACCTCGCTGCGCACCGGCAGCCCGGTCATCGAGGATATTGCGCGGCGCTTTCCCTACACGCTGCAGATCGTGGTGCTGGCGATGGTGTTGGCGATCGGGATCGGCGTGCCGGCCGGCGTAGTGTCGTCATGGTTTGCCGGCAGCTGGATCGATCGCTCGTTGCAGACTTTCACCATCATCGGGCTCGCCGCGCCGTCCTTCTGGGTCGGTCTGATGATGATCATCGGGCTCGTGTATTTCTTCAACTGGAGCGCGCCCTTGTTCTGGGAGCCGTTCTGGACCAGTCCGCTTAAGAGCATGTCGCAGCTGATCTGGCCGGCGATTGCGGTCGGGCTGCGTCAACTGGCGCTGATCGCACGCATGACGCGGTCGATCATGCGTGAAGTGCTCAATGAAGATTACATCCGCACCGCGCGGGCCAAGGGCCTGTCGGAGACGCGCGTCGTGTTTCGCCATGCCCTGTGGAATGGCGCGTTGCCGATCATTACTTTGATCGGTTTTGAAATCGCGGCGCTGTTCGGCGGTCTAATCATTACCGAAACCGTGTTCAGCGTTCCTGGCCTCGGCCAGTACGTTGTGCAATCGATTCTCGACCGCGATTACCCGGCAGCGCAGGGGATCGTGCTAATGCTGGCCGGCATCGTCGTGCTCGGAAATCTCGTTGTGGACCTGCTGTACGGTCTGCTCGATCCGCGGACCCGGGTGCAGGGGGCGCGCGCATGAGCGATACGACGCAGGGTATAGATCCGCTCGCCGCCTATGCCAACTTCAAGCCGGCCATCGCGCCGGAAAAGCCGGCGCGCGGCAAGCGCGTCCTGCATCTGATACGCAGCCAGCCTCTCGGCGCGATCAGCGCGTTCGTGCTTCTCATCATGGTGCTGGCGGCGACCTTCGCGCCTTATCTCGCGCCGTTCGACCCGACCACCGGTGATCCGACCGCGCTGTACCAGCCACCCAACGCCAAATACTGGCTCGGCACGGACGCGTTCGGCCGCGATATCCTGTCCCGCTTGATCTACGGCGCGCGGATTTCGCTGATTATCGGCTTCGGCGCCAGCATCCTCGGCGTCGTGGTCGGCACAATCATCGGCGTTACCTCGGGTTATCTGGGCGGTTGGCTCGACAGCATCGCGCAACGGCTGATGGACGCCATGCTGGCATTCCCGATGCTGTTGCTGGCACTGGCTATGGCGGCAGTGCTCGGTTCGTCGGTGCAGAACGTAATTATCGCTCTCGCCATGCCGATCGTGCCGCGGGCGGCGCGCATCGCGCGGGCGAGCACACTGGTGCTCAAGACCACTACCTTTATTGAGGCCTCGCGGGCCATCGGCTGCAGCAATCTGCGCATCATCGTCGTGCACATTCTGCCCAATACATTTGCGCCACTGTTGGTCATCGCCACGGCCTATCTCGGCCTCGCCATCGTGCAGGAGGCGGCGCTCGATTATCTCGGCGCCGGCATCCAGGAGCCGCAGCCGTCATGGGGCCTCATGATGTCCGGCTCGGCGACATCGCTGGCGCTCACCGCACCGTGGATCGTGCTGGTTCCCGGCCTTGCAATCACCGTCGTCGTGTTGGCTTCGAACTTGCTTGGCGACGCCATCCGCGACGTTCTCGACCCGAAACTTCAGCGCAACATTTGACCAACCACGTAGCAAGCCGAAGGCGACTGACATGAGCAAAAGCGTCCTGCATACGAGCCTCTGCGACGATCTCAAGATCGAGTATCCCATCTTCCTGGCCGGCATGGGCGTGAAGGGCATGGCGACGCCACCGGAACTGGTCGCGGCGGTCAGCGACGCCGGCGGCATGGGCATTCTCGGTTGCTCGTGGCTGGATGCCGACGAAGTGCGCCGGCGCATTAAGGCGGTGCGCAACTTGACCGACAAGCCGTTCGGCGTCGACCTGTTGCTGCCGGCGAGCATGGATGAAACGACAACGCCGGATCGTGCCGAAATGCGCGCGCGCATCGAGCGCGACTACCCAAAGCATGCCGCCTTTGCCAAGTCGCTGTTCGAGAAATTCGGTCTGAAGCCGACAGTGTCCAAGCTGGCGGCGATGTCGCCGGAGTTCATCCGCAAGCAGGTCGATGTCTGCATGGAAGAGCGCATCGGGGTGTTTGCGGCCGGCCTCGGCGATCCAAGCTGGGTGGTGCCGATGGCCAAGCAGGTTGGCACCAAGGTGATGGGTCTGGTCGGCAATGTGCGCAACGCCGAGCGGCAGAAGAAGGCCGGGGTCGACTACGTCATCGCGCAGGGCTATGAGGCGGGCGGCCACACCGGCACCATCGCCAATTTCCCGCTCATCCCGATGGTTTGCGATGCCGTCGGGCCGACGCCCGTGATCGCCGCCGGCGCCATTGCCGATGGCCGTACCATGGCGGCCGGTCTTGCGCTCGGCGCGGTCGGCGTCTGGGTTGGCACCGCGTTTCTGCTGGCGGAAGAGTCGAACATCTATCCGAAGCACCAGGAAGAGATCATGAAGGGCTCGGCCGAGGACTTCATTATCACCCGCGCCTATACGGGCAAGACGGCGCGCGACTACAAGAACGACGTCATCAAGGCGTGGGACGAGACGGGCCTCAAGGCGCTGCCGATGCCTTTGCAGGGCGTGCTGCTCGACGACCTGATCGAAGCGGCGGTGGAAGCCAACCGCGCTGAGCTGATCAACAATCCGGCTGGCCAGATCTCCGGCATGCTGACCAAGAAGCGTCCGGCCAAGGAGATCGTGATGTCGATGGTGCAGGGCGCCGAAGAAGTGATCGAGCGCCTGTCGGCGATGCGGAAGTAAACCATGACCGGGCATGCGCAGCAGACCCTGCAAGGGCCGCTCACGGGCGTCACCATCGTCGAACTCGGCGACGGGACGGCGGGGCCCTATGCCGCCAAGCTGTTTGGCGATCTCGGCGCCGATGTCATCAAGGTCGAGGGACCGGAAGGCGATTCATCGCGCCGCCGCGGTCCGTTTCCGGACGGACGGCCCGATCCTGAGGCCAGCGGCCTGTTCATGTATCTCAACGTCAACAAGTTCGGCGTGATGCTCGATCTCGACAGCGCGCCGGGCCTTGCCGACATGCATGGCCTGCTGGCGCGCGCCGATATCTTTATTACCAATTATGCCGGCAAGCGGCTCACGGCGCTCGGGCTGGACGCCAAGACATTGCGCGCGCGCTATCCGAAACTGATCGTGACCACGATCTCGCCGTTCGGCGCCGAAGGTCCGTGGGCCGACAAACTCGGCGACGAACTCATCGCCTTCGCCATGGCCGGTATGGCCTACAGCACGCCCGGCATGCCGGACGCGTCGGACGATCTGATGAAGGAGCCGCCGCTGCATCCAGCCTGTTTCGCCGCCGATACGATTGGCGGCGTTGTCGCGGCAGAAGCGACCATGGCGGCGCTGCTCGGCAGCGGCAAGACCGGCGAAGGCTGTCATGTCGAACTCAGTCAGCAGGCAGCCATGGCCGCGATGCAGATCCGCGACGTGACGTCGGCGTCCTATACTGGCGCGCAATATCAGCGGCTGCTCAACCCGGTCACCATTGGCCGCATGCCGAATTTCTATCTGCCCTGCAAGGATGGCTACGTCACCATCGCCGCACCGATGGAAATTCATTGGGAACGCCTCAAGGAAGGCATGGGTAATCCAGCCTGGGCTGAGTCCGATCTGTACTCGACCGAGAAGGCGCGCACCGCCAACTGGATCACGCTGCGGCAAAGAATCATGGAGTGGGCCGTCACTGTCTCTGGCGACGACATGCATGCCCTGGCCGAGAAGTCGCAATTGCCGATCTTCCCGTTCTATTCCATTCGCAAGATGTCGGACTCCGATCATTCGCGCGAGCGCCGCACCTTCGCTGAGGTGACAATCGGCGGCAAGGCAGCCCGCATGCCGGCAGCGCCGTTTCAGATGCGCGGCACGCCGTGGGCGATGCGCCGTCCGGCGCCGCATCTCGGCGAGCACTCGGCCACGCTCCTCAAGGGCGGGGTTGCGGCATGATGCAGCAAGCCACACGTCCGTTGCCGCTTGAAGGCATCCGCGTCGTCGACCTAGGCCAGTTCATCGCCGTGCCGTTCTGCACGTTGTGGCTCGCCTGGCTGGGCGCTGAAATCATTGTCATTGAATCGCGCCGCCGCATGACGTCGCGCACTGCGCCGCCTTTCGCCGAAGGCCGCGAGAAGGAGCCGGACGCCAGCGGCTACTTCAACCAGCTCTACAGCTCGAAGAAGAGCGTTACCGTTGACATGACGACGGTGGAGGGTCGCGACATTGTGCGCCGCATCGCCGGCGTGTGCGATGTGATGGTCGATAACTTCTCGACCGGCGTGCTGGAAAAGCTCGGCATCGGCTACGAGGCCATCGCCGCGATTAATCCGGGCATCATCATGCTGTCGAATGGCGCGTTCGGGCGCGCCGGGCCCATGGCCAATTCACGCGGCCTGCACAGCGCCGTCAACCTTTTCAGCGGCGTTGCCGACGTCACCGGTTATGTCGACGGCCATCCGCGCATCCTCGGCGGCGTTCTACCCGATCCTTTGAGCGGCACCTATTCGGGCTTTGCCATCATGGCGGCGATCTATCACAAGCAGAGGACCGGGCAGGGCCAGTTCATCGACGTGGCGATGCACGAAGCCATGCTGAGCCTCATTCCTGAAGCCGTTATCGACCTGACCATGAACGACGTCGAGCCGAAGCGCATCGGCAACCGCGACCGCGTCAACGCACCGCACGGCATCTTTCAGTGCCGCGAGGAAGACTCCTGGCTGGCGATCAGCGTTACCGACGAGGCCGGATGGGCGGCATTGTGTGAGGTGATCGGTCACGCCGAATGGCGAGGCGATGCCCGTTTCGCCACGCTTGAGGCGCGCCGCGCGAACATTGCCGAACTCGAAATGAACATTGGGCAATGGAGTATTGGCCAGAACGCCCACGAAGCGGCGGATCTTTTGCAACGCGCCGGTGTCGCGGCGGGCCCGGTACTGCGCCTCGACGAACTGCTCGACAACGACCAGCTCAATGCGCGCGGCGGCGTCGTCACCATCGACCATCCGGTGGTCGGGCCGCGCCGCCAGATGGCCTTGCCCTGGCACATGGACAGCCTTGGCATCGAATACCGGCGCGCGCCGCTGCTCGGAGAGCACACCCGCGAGGTGCTGACCGGCTTGGTCGGCATATCCGAATCCGAATTTGCGCGGCTTGATGCCGCCGGCGTGTTGTCTTGAGCGAGGTCGCATGGAATTCAAATTGAATGCGGAAGAGGCGGCATTTCGCGACGAAATCCGGGCTTTCCTGCGCCGTGAGCTGACGCCGGATGTGTTCGCCAAGTATCGCGACAGCAGCGAGCAAGGTATGTGGACGGCCGAGTTCACCAAGGCGTTTCGGCGCAAGCTGGGTGCCGCCGGCTATCTCGGTATGGGATGGCCAAAAGAGTATGGCGGTGGTGGCCGCAGCCGCATCTACCAGGCCATCCTGTGGGACGAGATGGAGTATCATCGCGCGCCCGGTCTCGACCGTTCGATGACTTATGTGCCGAACGCTGTGATGACTTTCGGGTCCGCCGCGCAGAAGGCCGACCTGTTGCCGCGGATGAGCCGCGGCGAGGTTTCGTTTTTCGTCGGCTATAGCGAGCCCGAAGCCGGCTCGGATCTCGCCAACATCAAGACCAAGGCGGTCGCCGACGGCGATGACTACATCATCACCGGCCAAAAGGCGTTCTCCAGCGACGCCCATATGGCCGACTATGTGTGGCTGCAGACGCGCACCGACCCGAATTCAAAGCGCCATGCCGGCATGACGATGTTCATCGTCGACATGAAGAGCCCGGGCATCACCATCGCCAAGCATCCGACGCTGGCCGGATGGACGCACCACTCGGTGCATTTCGACAATGTCCGTGTGCCGAAAACGGCCGTGGTCGGCGAGGTCGATCAGGGCTGGAAGGTCGTGATGGGCGCCATCGACTTCGAGCGCGCCGCGCTGGCGAGCCCGGGACTGGTCGGGTACCAGTTCGACCGTCTGCTGGCCTGGTGTGCCATGAGCCGCGACGGCGGTGACAAACCGATTGCCGATGCCGTCGTGCAGGACAAATTGGTCGAGCTCGCGATTGAGGCTGAAGGCGCCCGCATCATGAGCTACTGGCTGGCGTCGCTGCACGCGCGCGGCCAGTATCCGCAACACGAGACGTCGCTGGCGCTGCTGGTCAAGCGCGAAACGGCGCGGCTGTTCGACGAGGCCGGCATGGACCTGCTCGGCCCCTATGCGCCGCTGCGCACGAACTCGCCGCACGCGCAACTCGACGGTGAGGTCGAGGTCGAATACCGCGACCACCTGTATTTCCAGTTCGCCGCCGGCGGCTTCGACATTACGCGCAATGTCATCGCCACCCGTGGCCTCGGCCTGCCGCGTTGAGGTGAGAGATGGATATCGCACTCGACGATGATCAGATCATGCTTCGCGAGACCGCGGTTTCGTTTGCGCAAGGCGCGCTGACCAAGCAGCGCATCCGCGATCTCGAGCAGACTGCGGATGGCTTTGACATCGGCATCTGGAAGGAAATGGCGCAGATGGGTTGGGCCGCCGCGGCCTTCCCGGAACAGTATGGCGGCGCCGAAACCGGCACGCTTGAACTCGGCCTGATCGTCGAAGCGTTAGGCCAGAGCGCCATTCCGAGCCCGATGTTTTCGTCGGTGATCGAGTCCGGTTTTGTGCTGCTCGACGCCGGCTCAAAGGCTCAGAAGGACGACTGGCTGCCGCGCATCGCGCGCGGTGAAGCGCTGATGACCGTCGCCCTGATGGAAGCCAATGGCGGGCTACGTGCGCAGGACATTCGCGCCACCATCAAAAGCGCCGGCAACGGCTTTCGCATTGACGGTGCCAAGGCTTTCGTGCGCGACGCCGGCGCTGTCGACGCCATCATCTGCCTCGCGCGCTCCGGCGACCGGCCGGAAGAACTCACCTTGGCCGTTGTGCCGCGCGACGCAAAAGGCGTCAGCCTGCAGCGTATGGCGGCCGCCGGCGGCGAGGCGCTGTGGGAGGTCAAGTTCGACGGTGTCGAGGTGAATGCCGATGCCATTGTCGGCGATCTCGGCGCGGCCTGGAGCGCGGCGAAACGGCTATTGCTGCGCGGCGCGGCGTTCAAGTCGGCGGAGCTCGTAGGCATCGGCCAGGCCTCGCTCGACCTGACGCTTGATTACGCTAAGGTCCGTGTCCAGTTCGGCAAGCCGATCGGCAGTTTTCAGGGCGTGCAGCACCATTGCGCCGAGATGTACCGCGACCTCGAGGTTAGCCGTTTGCTGTCCTGGCAGGCGACCGGTTCGCTCGGCGAGGGCTTTGACGGCGAGCGCGAAGTGTCGATGGCCAAGGCCAAGGCCAGCAAGGCGATCCCGGCGCTGACCCGCACCGCGCACCAGATCCACGGCGCCATCGCCTACTACCGCGATTACCCGCTCGAACTCTATTACCACCGCGCGCTAGCCGCCCAGGCGGCCTATGGCGATGCGGCCTATCACCGGCGCGCGCTTTCGCGTCTTCTCACCTCGGACATGAACGCCTTCCGCGGACAGGACTCCCATGAGCTACCAGTTCATTACTTCTGAGCAGGATGCCGACGGCATCGTCGTCGTCACGATCAACGATCCGGACGCCAAAAACGCGGTCAACTGGACGATGAACCAGGAGATCATCGCGGAGTGCGACCGCATCGAGAAAGACCCGAAGGCGCGCGTGATGATCATCACCGGGTCGGGCCGCATCTTCTGCTCGGGCGGCAACATCAAGCGCATGACCGCGCAGGGCATCTCGCTCGAGCCGCCGGACCCGACCTTGCGCGAAGAGTTGTACCCGCAGGAAGCCGACATCCGCCGGGTCGTCACCGGCATTCGCCGCATGTCGAAGCCGGCGATCGCCGCCGTTAACGGCGCCTGCATCGGCTCAGGCATCGGCATCGCCGCCGGTTGCGACATCCGGATTGCATCGACCGCATCGCGCTTCGGCTGGGTATTCGTGCGCCGCGGCATCGTGCCTGACGACGCCAGCCTGGCGCTGATGCCGCAGATCATCGGTTATGCCAAAGCCTACGAGTGGGGTGTCACCGGCCGCACCGTCGACGCGCCCGGGGCGCTTGAACTCGGCTTCGTCAGCAAACTAGTCGAGCCCGACGCGCTGATCCCGCATTGCAAAACCCTGGCGAAAGAGATCATCGACAATTGTCCGCCGATCACGGTCCAGGCCTTCAAATACGCCCTGGCCGAGTCGCTTTATCAGGACCTCGACGAGGCGGTTCGCTTCACCGAGCGCGCGCAGCGCGTCGTGCGCGCCACCAAGGACCACACCGAAGCGTTGAAGGCTTACGCCGAGAAGCGCCCGCCGCACTGGAAAGGCGAATGATTTGACCATCCGTCGCGCGCTCGAACCGGCCCACTATCCATTCTTCGACTACCGCCGCTTTTCCTTTGCTCTGGGGATCGCGGCGGCGGACCGGATCTGGCTGTCCGGCAGCACGGCGGTGAAACATGAGCCGCCGGCCGGCATGGTGGTGAAGGGCGATCTCGTCGACCAGGCTTCGGTCATTTTCGAAAAAATGAAGGCGACGTTGGTGGCCGCGGACCGCACTTTGGCCGATGTCACGCGCGTGGTGCGCTATGTGACGCCAAAAGCCATTCCTGAACTCGCGGCGCTCGATGCGTTTCAGGCCAAAACCTTCGGTAAGGTTTCCGTCACGACGCTAACGATCCAGAGCCTGCTGCGGCCGGAAGCGCTGATCGAGATCGAAGGGCTTGCGTTCGATGGCGGCGAAGACGGCGTGGAATTCCTGCCGTCGGTTGTCGCCGCCGACCGCGCCTCTGCCTGGGCCGCGGTCGACAAGGAACTGACCGCGCGCGGCCTTATGCCGTCGCAGGTCGTCAAGGCCACGGAGCTTGCGACAGCGTCCGCGTTCGACGCGCCGTCACCCGCGAAAGCGTTGCAGGGCCTGTGCATCGGCGTGCCCCGTCTGGCGGCGCGCGAGGCCGGCGTACAGATCGATATTGCGTTTGCGCCCAAAGGCTCGCGCGTTGTTTACGTCTCGGCGGAAGCCGACCCGTCGAAGGACGGCATAGTCAATCAATGCCGCGATCTCTATGCCGGTCTCGCCGAGAAGCTTGCCGCCAAGGGCGCCAGTCCGGCATCCATCGTGAAGACCACCGAGTTCATAGTGCCCGCGGGCCTGAAAGAGTATCGCGGCACGGCCGATGTGCGCCGGGAATTATTTGACGCGCCGTATCCGGCAGCGACCGGCGTTATCTGCGAACGTCTCGTCAAGCCGGGCGCAATGATCGCGGTCGAAGCAATCGCGCTGACGGAGGCCGGATGACCACGCGCATCACTGAGGATCTAAAGGCCTGGATCGGCCGCGAGGCGACCTACACCGCGCCGGAGGAGTTCGGCCGGGCGCCGTTCCGCTACTTCGCGATGGCGCTCCACGACGACAACCCGATCTATTCCGATCCGGAGTTCGCCAAAAAGACCGTGCACGACGATGTCATCGCGCCGCCGACGTTTGTCTGCGAAACCAACCAGATCATGAACCAGCCGCTCGATGAGAACGGCTATATCGGCCATCACTGGCCGCTGCCGATGACCAGCACGCGCTTCATCCGCGGCGGCAACGACTACGAAATGCTGCAGCCGGTCCGCGCCAGCGATCGCGTCACCGTTGTCTGGAAGATCAAGGACATCTACGAGCGCACCACACGCAAGCTCGGCACATTGATCTTCGTGGTATCCGAGGCGCGTTGCACCAATCAGAGGGGCGAGCTTCTCGCCATCAACCGCGAAACGAATATTTACTCGCCATGAATATCGCCCAGCCCAAAGCGTCAGGCGCGGTTCCGAACGGCGACACGCTGCCGTCAGAAACGTTCAGGTGCGATCTCACATCGCTGGTCATGTATGCCGGCGCGACCTGGGACTTTCACCGCTATCATTACGACGCGGCCTTCGTGAAAACGCTCGACATGCCGGCACCGTTTGTCGATGGCCAGATGATCGGCGCGCTTCTGTCGAGTCGCCTGATGCGCTGGGGCGGCCCGAATGCCTTCGTGCGTAAGCTGGGCTACCGGCAGCGCACCACGGTCTATGTCGACGACAGTATCGTCATTGCCGGCAAGGTGACGAGCCGCGCCACCGAGAACGGTCGCCAGATCGCGACCCTGAACCTGACGGTGACCAAGCCGGATGGCACCGCGGTCGTGCGCGACGGCACCGCGACAATCGACCTCGGGCCTGCGTGATGGCGACTTTACGGCACCAGCACGATGCGACCGGTGACGGCGTTATCCTCGACCATGCGATGCGCGATGGCGGTGTCGGCCAGCGGCATGGTGCGCTCGACCATCGGCTTGATGCTGCCGTTCTCGACCAGCTTCAGGGCCGCTTCGAGCTGCCGGCGCGACGTGCTAGTGGCGCTGCGGATGGTCAAAGCGCGGCGATAGATCATCGCCATGTCCATTTCGATGAGCTGACCAGTCACTTCGCCCACCAGCACAATGCGGCCACCCAAGGTCACCGAGCGGCGGATCTCGTGAAACACGGCGCTGCCGACAGTGTCGATCGCGACATCGACGCCGCGTCCACCGGTGGCCTCACGCACGCCGCGGGCAAAGCGCCCATCGGTCGCGACGACGACCTTGTCGGCGCCGAGTTCTTCAAGCGCCTTGACCTTGTCGGGCGAACGCGTCGCGGCAATGACAAAAGCGCCGCAGGTCCGCGCAATCTGCACGGCGTGAATGCCGAGCCCGCCCATGCCGGTCAGCAACACGCTTTCGCCCGGACGCACCGCGCCGGTGTCGATGACCGCGTTATAGGATGTTCCGACGGGACAGCCGACGATCGATCCGGCCTCGAACGAAATATTGGCGGGCAGGCGGGCGAGGTTGTCGTCCATCACATTGACGAATTCCGCGTTGCCGCCCATTGCTTCCTGGCCGAGAAAACGGTGATCGGCGCACAGCGCCTCGCGGTCGGTCCGGCACATGTTGCAGCAGCCGCAAACATACTCGCGCTGCGTGGAAACAACGCGGTCGCCGACCTTGAAGCCGCGCGCGTCGATGCCGACGGCTTCCACCGTGCCGGCGATCTCATGACCGAGGATCAACGGATTGGCGAGGCCCGGACGGCTCGGGCTCTTGCGCACCAGAATATCACGTCGACACACGCCGCAGGCGTGCACACGCACCAATACCTGACGGCCTTTCGGCTGCGGCGTCTCGACGTCGCGCATCTCCAATCCGTCTACGTCACCATGATGCGCAACAACGATGGCCTTCATGTCCGTCTGTGCTCCTCAAGACAATGGATGTCGTCGACATTGCGCGACGCTATACGAATGATGAAAACACAGAATCAATTCGCACGCGACAAAAACAAACACATGCGACGATAAAAACACGCGCGCAGAAAAAGGAACGAGCATGGCTTTCGGAATTCTGGCGACGGGCGCCTACATTCCCCGATTGCGTCTGCAACGAAGGGCAATCGTCGACGCGAACCGCTGGTTCGCGCCGGGGCTTTCGTCATTGGGCAAAGGCGAGCGCGCGATCTGCAATTGGGATGAAGATGTCATCACCATGGCGGTTGAAGCCGCGCGCGACGCGACGATTGGTGTTGATCGAAACGACATCGCATCGCTTTATCTGGCGTCCACAACATTCCCGTTCCTCGATCGCCTCAATGCCGGCGTCGTGGCCGAAGCGCTCTGCCTGCCGGAAGCGTTGAGTGCGCTCGATGTCGCGTCGACCCAGCGTTGTGCCACATCCGCGCTGGCGCATGCTCTGCGCGGCACCGATTCGAGCATTGTCGTTGCTGCCGAGCACCGGCGGACACGGGCGGCGAGTGCAATCGAACTGAATGCCGGCGATGGCGCCGCCGCCGTCGTCGTGGGCGAGGGTGAGCCTTTGGCGCGTCTTGTCGGCAGGGCGCACAGCACGGTCGATTTCGTCGACCACTTCCGCACGGCGGAGTCCGAGTTCGATTATCAGTGGGAAGAGCGTTGGATCCGCGACGCCGGCTACATGACCATCGTGCCGCCGGTGATCGCGCGGTGCCTCGCCGAGGCGGGGCTGAAAGCGTCGGACGTCAATCACTTCTGCATGGCGGCGATGGTGCCGCGCGTTGTCAACGCCGTCGGCAAGACAGCAGGCATTGCCGATGCGGTGATTGCTGACAGCCTGCAGGCCCTGTGCGGCGATACTGGCGCTGCACATCCCTTGTTGCTGCTGGTTGCCGCGTTGGAGCGCGCCAAGGCGGGCGAACGCATCATGGTCGTCGGTTTCGGGCAGGGCGCCGATGCTCTGCTTTTTGAAGTAACCGGCGCCGCTGCCGCCAAGGGCCGCCTCGGCTGCGCTGGGCATCTGGCGCGCCGCCGCGAAGAGACGAACTACTCCAAGTTTCTCGCCTTCAACGATCTGATCGAGATCGAGCGCGGCATGCGGTCGGAGACGGACAAGCAGACGCCGTTGTCGTCGCTGTGGCGCAACCGCGACACCGTCACCGGCATGATCGGCGGCCAGTGCAGCGTCTGCGGCACCCTCCAGTTTCCGATTACCCGCATCTGCGTCAATCCGAACTGCAACGCCATGGACACCCAGGAACCGCATCCGTTCTCGCGCAAGACCGGCCGCGTCAATTCTTTCACCGCTGATCGGCTCACATACTCGCCTGATCCGCCGGCCTGTTACGGCATGGTGCAGTTCGAGGAAGGCGGCCGCTGGATGATGGATTTCACTGACGTCGAGGCGGACAAGCTCGAGGTCGGCATGCGCATGCGCATGATGTTCCGTATCAAGGATGTCGATGCCCAGCGCGGCTTCCGGCGTTATTTCTGGAAAGCCGCGCCTGCCGAAGCGGCTGAGGGGAGTGCGTAATGCCCACAGGTATTCGTGACAAAGTTGCCATTCTCGGCATGGGGTGCTCGAAATTTGGCGAACGATGGGAAAGCGACGCTTCCGATCTGATGGTCGAGGCCTTTGCCGAAGGCATCAAGGATGCCGGCATCGAGACCAAGCAGATTGACGCCGCATGGCTGTCGACGGCGATCGAGGAGCAGCATGTCGGCAAGTCGGCGGTGCCGCTTGCGACCGCGCTGCGTCTGCCGTTCATTCCGGTGACGCGCGTCGAGAACTTCTGTGCCAGCGGCACCGAGGCGTTTCGCGGCGCGGTCTATGCGGTGGCGTCGGGCGCTGCCGACTTCGCGCTGGCGCTCGGCGTCGAGAAGCTCAAGGACACCGGCTATGGCGGCTTGCCGCAGCGCGGCCGTGGCACGCTCAACAATCAGACCTGGCCGAACCTGTCGGCGCCCGGTCTGTTCGCGCAACTTGGCGCCGCCTATCGCGCCAAGCATGACGTGTCGCGTGACGATCTCAAGCGCGCCATGGCGCACATCTCGGTAAAGAGCCACGACAACGCGGCGCGTAATCCGAAAGCGCACCTGCGCAACCGCATCACCATGGATACCGTGCTCAACGCACCTCTGGTCGCCGATCCGCTTGGCCTCTATGACTGCTGCGGCGTCAGCGACGGTGCGGCCTGCGCCATCGTCACGACGCCGGAGATTGCGCGTTCGCTTGGCAAGACCGATCTGGTCTCGGTCAAGGCGCTGCAGTTGTCGGTGTCGAACGGGCTCGAGGCGCAGCACAATTCCTGGGACGGCAGCTATTTCCACACCACGCGGGTTGCCGCGCGCCGCGCCTATCAGGAGGCGGCGATTGAAAAACCGCGTGACGAGATAAGCTTGGTGGAGGTGCATGACTGCTTCTCGGTAACCGAACTGGTGACGCTCGAGGACCTGCAATTGTCTGGCGAAGGTGGCGGCATTGCCGATGTGCTCAACGGCTTCTATGACGCCGACGGGACGATCCCATGCCAGATCGATGGCGGCCTAAAGTGCTTTGGTCATCCGATCGGCGCATCTGGCCTGCGTATGATCTACGAGATGTATCTGCAAATCCTCGGTCGCGCCGGCGAACGCCAGCGCAAGAGAACGCCGCGTCTCGGCATGACGCATAACCTCGGCGGCTTCCCTCACCAGAATGTGTGCTCCATCGCCATCGTCGGCCGCTACGGAGATTGATCGTCATGCCGAATGAAGTTCTGTACGAAGTGGCCAATCAGGTCGCGGTGATTACCCTGAATCGCCCCGAGAAGCGCAACGCGCTCAACGCCGCGACCCGGCAAGGTCTGTGGGATGCCTGGCGGCGTTTCCAGGTCGACGAGACGGCGCGTGTCGCCATCCTCACCGGTACGGGAGATAAGGCGTTCTGCGCCGGCGCCGATCTGTCGGAGATGTCGGATGATCGGCGCGGCGTGCCGCCGTCCGATTTCATGCCCGATCTCGGCCGTAACATCGAAATCACCAAGCCGACCATCGCCGCCGTGCGCGGTGTTGCCTATGCCGGCGGCTGGCGGCTGGCGCAGATGTGCGACCTCTGCGTTGCAGGCGTGTCGGCGCGCTTCGCAATTACCGAGGTTCTGGTCGGCCGCGGCATGGCCTGGGCCGCGCCCATGGTGCACATGATGCCGCCGCGCGTTTTCCTCGAACTCATGCTGACCGGCCAGCCGATCTCAGCGCAGCGCGCCTACGAGGTCGGCTTCGTCAACCGTGTGGTCGACGACGCCGCGGTCATGACCGAGAGTCATGTGTTGGCGCAATCAATCGTCGCTGGGGCGCCGATGGTCGGCGCTGCGGCCAAGAAGATGGTGCAAGCGGCGACCGGCGTGTCGGTCGACGCCGGCTTGCGTGCCGCGGATGCGATCTTTAAACCGGTCTATAACGGCCACGACGCCAAGGAAGGCCCGCTGGCATTTAAAGAAAAGCGTAAGCCTAACTGGCGCGGGAACTGACGCCTTGGCTATTGTCACTTGAGATAATGCAAAATTTCTAAAAAATATCTGTCAGTTGGTTTCCGGTTCCGCGCTCGTCGCCAATAATCGTGGCAGACATCTGCTCTACTTCGGTGAAGAAACAAAGGAGTTTGTCAGTGTCGCAACGGACACGTGCGTGGGGGGCGCGAGCAGCGGTTGGTATTCCTCTACTAAAATTAAACGGTCGATTGTCTCAAAATTGAGAATTGCGAGTTCGCCTAAAAAACCTATTGGGCTGGATCGCCTTGGACTGATGACTTAGCTTTTAAGAGCCTAGTTTTTGAGCGCTTTGCTTGGAGACGAGCTCCTGCACATAGTTGCTCCAAAGATTAAGGGCCGCGCGCTTTTCTTCAAAATAGGTAGCACGATTGTAAATGCCGGCTACGCCGGCCCGGGTTCCAGACAGATGATTGAGAACGGCCTCGATAATATGTGGCTGAACCCCCAGGTTTGCCATTCCTGTCGCTGCGGTGCGCCTTAGGTCATGAAGTCGCCACGGGCGCAATGCCGGCATCATTGCGCTCGCTCGAGCATCAAGTTCGGATTTTGCCTTTGACCAACCTGAGTAGCCGCCCAAACCGCTGCCAAACACTAAATCACGACCTAGAATACGGGGAACGTTGCGCAGGGTCGTTACGGCTTCTGGCGACAGCGGAACTTCATGGAAACGACCGTTCTTAGAGCGCGAGGCCGGAATAACCCAGATAGCGGCATCCAGGTCGATCTCGGGCCAACTCATGCCACCGACCTCTTCCCGTCGTTGGCCCGCTAGGATGAGCAATTGGACAATGCGGCCGTGGTCGTTTTGGCGGCATGCTTCCCAGACAATGGCAAGTTCAGTGTCTGTGAGGACATGATCTCGCTTGACCTCCTCGCCAAGCTTCAGGGTGCCTACAACGGGATTCAAGTCCGCTAACCCCATGCCAAGCGCGAAGGAGTAAAGTGCCGAAAGCGAGGCTCTCGCTCGGTTTGCTGCTATAGGCCCATTCTGCCGCGCGATTTCTTCAAGCCGAGATGCTACCAATGCTCGCCCGACGTTTTGAACGGGGAGCGACCAAAGGTTCGCCCAATGCTTTGTGAGGTGCCGTTCGACCTCCTCGTACGAGCGCGGTTTTAGACGCCCTTGCGCGTTCTGTAGGTACCGCAGAACAACTTTTTCCAGGGTGGTTGCGCGGCGCGCTTCGGTCTCAGCGCGTTCAGCGTGCGGATCTGCACCAAGCTGTACCCGCGCCAGTACCCTCCTGGCGGCCTCTCGAGCGGCTTCCAGGGCTATAACGTTGACCCTGCCTAATGTCTCGCGTCTAGACTTTCCGTTGGCGCGATATTGTACAACCCAGACTTTGCCCGATGGGTTTATCCGCACACCGAAGCCCGGTAACGCATCATCCCATGCGATCACATACGGTCGGCCCGTCGGCAATGTTAGGTTGGAGACTGTTTTTTGAGTAAATCGCATGATTGAAAGTAAGCAATTGGTAAGCGGCGCGATGGGTATTCCTGCTTACTTATGCGACCGAAAGACTGAGGGTCAAGCAATAAAACGTCTAAAAATATTGGGTTAAGATGCTTATCGCGCCCCGTGACAACTGAACACTTCAGACTACGAATCTGGGGGTCAGGAATTCGAATCTCTTCGGGCGCGCCATTCTTTCAATGACTTAGCAGGTTTGTGTTCGGTTCCGTTACCGGATGCGTTACCGAGCGAATTTAACATTAGAATGGCAAGCTCGATCTTCACTAGAGCCTTTCCGTCTTTGATGGAATCAAAGTCGGGGCTCGAGCTTTTTGTTTTGACGCGGTTTCTTCACGCGAACCGGTTTCCACCTCGCTCGAAAACGCTATAGTGCGTCCGTTTGACTAATCTAGTTTGAAAAAAATCTGCGCTTGAATAGCTGCCGCCGTGGAGCTTTCGCTGAGCACCCGCAGAATTTTCGTCGTCGGCGCGACCGGCACGATTGGCCGCGCGACCGTGCGCGCCCTTGTCCGGTGCGCAGCTATTCGTCCGGCTTCATTTTCACCACCGCGCTGCCGCCGGGCATCGCAGCCGGCGCCATCGCCAGCATCCATCATCTCAAGAACAGTTCGGTCGAGCGCGAGCGCCAGCAGGACAGGGTGGCGCGCGTGCGCGCGCGCCTTGATGCTGCCGGCATTCCGCACATGGCCAACCCGAGCCATATCGTGCCGGTCATGGTGTGCGACCCGGTGCTGTGCAAGCAGATCAGCGACACATTGCTGGCGCAGTACGGCATCTATGTGCAGCCGATCAACTACCCGACAGTCGCGAAGGGGACCGAGCGGCTGCGCATCACGCCGTCGCCGCTGCACAGCGACGAGGATATCGACCACCTGGTCGCTTCGCTGTCGGCGATCTGGTCGGAAATCGGATTGAGCCGGGCGGCTTAAAAGAAACGTTGCGCGGCATTGACCGCGTAAAAAGCTGAAGCGGCTGGGATCGCCGTCACCACGGCGCCCCAGATGATATCGATCGCGGTCATCCGCAGCGTCCAGTTGCGGAGCGTGGCGTAATTGGTGAGGTCGTAGGTCGCATAGGCCAGTGCGCCCAACAGCGCGCCATAGATGAACGCCGGCTTGACCGAGCCGGCCTCCAGCGCCGGCAGCGTGGCGAAAACAAGGATACCGGCCGGATAGGCGAGATACAAAACGATTGCCGGGCCGAGCTTGAAGTCCTTCAGGAGAATGTCGCGGAGCGTCGGCTTGTACATCCGCGGCGCCATGACCGAGAGCCACACCGCATCGATCGCGCAGTAGACGATGAGAATTGTCGTATAGGCGATGACATACGCCATGTGAGCGCCCGGACTAAGCTCACTGTTTACGAGCCGGGACGCTCAACGGATCATCGGAGCGGCCATTAAAATGGGGCCGAAGATTCTTGCGGAGGCGCTTTGTCGCCGGTCAGGCAACCCGGTTGCTGGGCCGGCCGGCGTGGAAGTTCTCGATGTGCAGGATGACCTGGTCCCACAAGGGCTGCATCGCTTGGTCGCTGGCCCAGGCGACGTGCGGCGTCACGATGACATTCGGCCGCTCGAGAATTTTCAGCAGCGGATTGTCGGGCGCCGGCGGCTCCGAGGTCAGGCAGTCGAAGCCGGCGCCTGAAATCTGGCCCTTGTCGAGCGCGTCGACCAGGTCGGCTTCGTTGACCAGGCCGCCGCGTGCGCAGTTGATCAGCAGCGGCTGCTTCTTCATTTTGGCGAACTCGGGCGCCGCGATCATGTTGCGTGTCGCCGGCATCAGCGGGCAATGCAGCGTCAGTATGTCGGCGGTTTCCAGTACCTCATCGAACGGCGTGTACAGCGGTCCCAGTCCCGAGACGCCCTTATGCGCGGCGAATAGAACGCGCATGCCGAGCGCGCGGCCGATATTTGCGACGCCCTGGCCGAGCGCGCCTTCGCCGAATATGCCGAGCGTCGATCCGGCCAGATCGTTGATCGGATGCGTGAAGAAGCAGAACTGCGCGGCCTTCTGCCACTGTCCGTTGATGACATCCTGTCGAAAGCCGATCAGGTTGCGGCGCAGCGCGAAGATCAGCGCAAACGCATGTTCCGGCACCGTGTTGACGGCGTAACCCCGGATATTCGAGACGACGATGCCGCGCTCCTTGCAGGCCTCGATGTCGAAGGCATCGTAACCGGTGGCCGGAATGCAGATCATCTTGAGGCCGGGCAGCTTCTCGATCGAATCGCGCCGGATCGGCACCTTGTTGCAGACGGCAATGTCGGCGCCGGTCAGCCGTTCGACCACCTGATCCGGCCGTGTGCGGTCGTGGTCGATCCACGCGTGCGGAAAGGACGGCTTCGATAAAGTGACCGAGGGGCCGATGGTGGCGCGATCGAGAAAAACGATACGGGTCATCAAAAGCTCCAGTCCGCGGGGCGTTTCACGACGCCCCGCGCGGGGCCGGCATCAATTTATATCATGGCGATTGCGCCATGCCGATGGTCATTCGGCGGCCATGCGCATCGCCTCGCCGGCCTTGGAGAGGTGCCGCACCGCGGCGCCGACGCCGGCCCCGGGCTCGAACTTGATGCCGACATCGTGCATCGCCAGTTCGGCGCCGCCCAGCGCTTGCAGCACCATGATTTCGTTCAGCCAGCCGAGATGGCCGATGCGGAACACCTTGCCCGCGACCTTGTTGAGGCCGCCGCCGAGCGAGAGATCGTAACGGTTATAGGCGGTCTTGATGACGTCGTTGGCATCGAAGCCCTCGGGCACCATGACCGCGGTCACCGTATCGGAGTGCCATTGCGCGCCTTGCGCGCAATTGCGCAAACCCCAGGCATCGACCGCGGCGCGGACGGCGCCGGCCAGCCGGTGGTGGCGCGCGAAGACGTTGGGCAGACCTTCTTCCAGCAGCATGTCGACAGAGGTGCGCAAGGCTCGCAGCAAGGTCGCCGCCGGCGTGTAGGGGAAATAGCCCTGCGCGTTGTTCTTGAGCATATCGCGATAGTCGAGGAAGCATCGCGGCAGTTTGGCGGTTTCGCCGGCTTTGAGCGCCTTCTCGCTGACGCAGACGATGGCCAACCCGGTCGGCATCATGAAGCCTTTTTGCGAACCGCAGACCGCGACATCGACGCCCCATCCGTCCATGCGGAAATCGATGCAGGCGATCGACGACACGCCGTCGACGAACAGCATGGCCGGGTGGCCAAGTTCGTCGAGAATGCGGCGCACGCCGGCGACGTCGGAAGCAACCCCGGTGGCGGTTTCGTTCTGCGTCACCAGCACGGCCTTGATGGTGTGCTGCTTGTCGGCCTCGAGCCGGGCGCGGTATTGGTCGAGCGGCGTACCCTTGCCCCAGTCGACCTGGATGGCGTCGACATCAAGTCCGAAACGCTGGCAAAGGTCGACCCAGAGCATCGAGAACTGACCGAATACGGAAGCCAGCACCTTGTCGCCCGGCGACAGCGTATTGGCGATGGCCGATTCCCAGCCGCCTGTTCCCGAGCCCGGAAAGACGATGACCTTGCCGGTCTCGGTCTGGAAGATCTTTTTCACGTCCTCAAGCAGCGGCTTGATGAAGGCCGGAAAGTCCGGCGCGCGATGGTCTTCCAGCGCGACGTCCATCGCCGCGCGCACGCGGAACGGCATATTGGTTGGCCCCGGAACGTAGAGACCTTTGAAACCCGGCATTCGAATTCTCCTTTGGAAACGTGATTTGTTGTTTGACCTGTGCTCAGGCCGCGCAGAGGCGGTTGCGCGAGATTTTGGCGTTGACCAGCGAGACCGCCATATCGATGGCGGGATGCGTGATGCCGTGCTGTTGGCCGATCGCCTGCACCAGCCTGTCGACGCGCTCGACCATCGGGGCGCCAGCGGCGATCGCGCGCGCGGCCGAGGAAGGATTGACAAGCCGTTCGGCGGCGGCGGCGTATTTGTCGAAGGGCACCAGGTCGTCGGCCCGGCCGCCGATGCGCAGCACGATCGACGACACGGTTTCATAGACGGCGCGCGACAGGTCGAGATCGCGATGGACGGCGTCGCGGATCGAGATCGGCGCGCCGGGTGTGATGCAGCGGTAATTGCCGGTCAGCAGCATCGGCCATTTGGCGAAGGGGACGAACAGCGAGTCATGCACGCGCAGATTGACCGGGACGTCCTGACCATCGAGACGGACGGCGTCGATGTCGGCGGCGAGCGCGTTCAGCATGACGTTGTGGACCGGCGAGGCGAAGGCGGCGGCCTTGAAGTTGGTCGCCAGATTGACCTGGAGCACGTTCGCCGGCTCGTCGATCGGTCGCGCGGCCTGCGGGTCGGGCGAGCACAAGGTCATAAGTTGCGGATCGAAACGGTCCCAGACGCTGCATTTGCTGAAGGCGGCTTCGGCGGCGCCGGTATCGATGCTGGCGATCCGCTTGAGATAGGGCAGCGGCGGCATGTTCATCAGCGACAGGCACGGAACGCGCGCCGCGGCAATGCGGGCGAGCAGCATGCGGATGGTGTGATGCATGTATTGCGGCTCCTGCATCGCCAGCACGACCAGGTCGTAGCCGGTGGCGACGGCGTCCTCAGGCGTCCTGGCGTCGAGTTTGCCGGGCAGGGTGGCCGAATGGATGGTGCGGTGCTGGTCGTCGTTCTTCAGCTTGATGCGGACTTGCGTGCCGGCAAGGTTGATGAGGTCGGCGGTCGCGGCGCGGCACACCAGGGTGACGTCATGACCGGCCATCAGGTTCTTGGTGGCGAACAACGAACCGTATGACGCGCCGAGGACAAGAATCCGGTAAGCCATTTTGTCTCTCCCTGGGTTGGCCGGATCTCCCAAAGGAGTCGGCGTCATTGACAGAGAGGAAACACCTGATCGGAGGGCTTTGCATTCTTAAATGGGAAAGCGTGTTGCGCGTTTGCATACAAAATGCAATTATATGTAATATTGTAATATTAGGGGCGAACGTGGCAAAAACCTTTGTCGGCCCGCAGCTTCGGTTGCTACGGCGGGAACGGCAGCAAACCCAGGCTCAGATGGCCAAGGTGCTCGGCATCAGCCCGGGCTACGTCAACCTGCTGGAAAACAATCAGCGCAGCCTGTCGGTGCGGCTCCTGATGGCGGTCGCCGACAATTATCAGGTCGACTGGCGCGACCTCGTCCGCGACGAGACCTCAAACCTGCTGGCCGGACTGCGCAACGTGGTCCGCGACCCGATGTTCTCCGGTAGCATTCCCGACCTGCAGGAATTGCGCGCGGCGATCGATCATGCGCCGCGCCTGGTCGAGCAATTCCTCAGCCTCTACGGCACCCACCGGACCACGCTGGAGCGCATCATGCGCCAGGGCGCCGCCGGCATGCCGGAAGGCCTGCTGGCGATGTCCGGTGAAGCCGTCATTCATGACTTCTTTCGCAACCATTCGAATTATTTCCACCGCCTCGAGATCGCAGCCGAGAACTTGCGCCTCGCGGTGCCGTGCGAGGCCGACGACATCTACGCCGCGCTCAAGGCGCGTCTTCTCAATGAGCACGGCATTCGCGTGCAACGGCGCGCGATCGAGGAGATGACCCAGGCGCTGCGCGTCTACGAACGCAACGAAAAAGTCATCCACCTGTCGGAAGCGCTCGATCATCCGAACCAGGCCTTTCAACTGGCCCACGTATTATGTTTGGTCGAGTTGCAGCCTCTGCTTGATGAATTGACAGCCGACAGCGCGTTGACCAAAGGCACGAGTCTGGCGCGCTGCCACGTCGAACTCGCCAATTATTTCGCGGCGGCGTTCCTGATGCCTTACGAAGCGTTCCTACAAACCGCCGAAACCACGGCCTACGACATCGACCGCATCTCGGCGCGCTTCGCGGTGTCGTTCGAGCAGGCCTGTCATCGGCTGACGACGCTGCAGCGGCCCGGCGCGCAAGGCGTACCGTTTTTCTTTCTGCGCGTCGACAAGGCCGGCAATGTCACCAAGCGGTTCAACTCGACATCGTTTCATCTCGCTGAATATGGCGGCGCCTGCCCGGTGTGGAATATCCACATGACGTTTCGATCGCCGGGCGTGATCATTCCGCAGTTTGTCGAGTTGCCGGACGGCGCGCGCTTTTTCACCATCAACCGGACGGCGGATCGTCCGGCGTTCAATTTCCAGACCCAGAACCACCGGCTCGCCGTGTCGCTGGGCTGCGAACTGCAATACGCCAGGAAGCTCGGCTACGCGTCATCCTATAATTTGTCGGACGAGCGCATGTTCAGCCCGATTGGCATCAACTGCCATTTGTGTCCGCGGCAGGCCTGCTCGCAGCGGGCGCATCAGCCGGTCTTTATGGAATTGCCGCTCGACACCACCAGGCGCGGCAATACCCGCTACGAGAGCTAGCGCAAGACACCGGATTTGCCGATTTGAGTTGTTGGAAACCGTGTGCGGTAGTGCCACTCAATTGCGGGCAACAAGGTTATCGGCCTCGCAGACGTCCCCCCCCCAGGCTTCCGTCAGACATTATTGAGCTTCGACCAGGCTGGGAGAAAATGTCTGTCGCGCCGGCGGAGCCGAGCCCTGGTCCCGCCAATCAAAAATCAGGAAAGCGTCATGACCGGCATCCCGTCACTTTGGAAAGTGCTCGACATGGGTCTCGGCAGTACGGCCGAAATAGACGACGCGGCGGCCCAGAAAAGAGACGAAGTATCCCTCGCAACCGGCGGCTTTGGCCGTTTCGCAGAAAGCGACGTAGCTGTAGTCGGCGGGGTTGGCCTGCGCCCATCGCACCAGGCGCTCGATCTCAGCGGCATCGAAAGCGGCAGCGACGCTCCCGGCGGAGCGCTGCATGTCCAACACGGCGCTGTCGCCGTCCGGCAGATAGAAAGTCTGGCTGTTGCGGCGATAGTCGACCGCGTAGCTTTCAAAACCGGCAGCAATCAGTTTGCCGACAATCTCCGGAAAGCTCAGGCTGCCATCGTGAGCGGCGTGCAGGCAAGTTTCGGCAATAGAAATCCGTTCCGCGTCCATGGCGGCTTCCTTTTATGTCAATGTTCAGTGCGGCCGGTGGGTTCAGTCCACCGGGGTTGCTTTTAGCCCGTGGCGTTCGGCAAGTACCTTCAGGATATTGTCGAGCGTGCCGTGCTCTTTCTTTGTCAGCACGCTGAAGAATTCAGCGTCATTCTCGTCGGCAAGCGCCGCGAGGACCGGTATTTTGGCCCACCCCTTTGTCGTCAGGGACAGGCTGTGAGCGCGCTTGTCCTGTTGGCTTTCCGCCCGCTCAACCAATTCTTTGGCTATCAGCCTTTCCGCTAGGGTCAGGACCCATTAAATATCTTGCGGATCAGATGATCGGTTGATTCAATGGCGGCGCGAGGAGGCGTCGCCATGACTGATTTATTCTTGTTGTCCGAGGCGCAGATGCGCCGGATCGAGCCGTTTTTCCCACTGTCTCATGGC
>CAMBQQ010000048.1 GCA_945870035.1 Rhizobium sp. Q54
TCACAGGATCGAGAATATGTTCGGCAGGCTCAAAGACTGGCGACGTATCCATACCCGTTACGACCGATGCGCCCACACCTTCATGTCAGCAATCTGCATTGCTGCAGTCGTCATCTTCTGGCTGTGATCAATGAGTCCTGACCCTAGGTGCTTGTGCGTTTCTCGGAACCAAGGTTGCGACCAAGCGTCTTGAAAGCAGTGGCGAAAGCCTTTTGCAGGAAATTTCAGACGTAACAGATAAGAATATTTTGAAAATCAGAATTATTTTGGGCTGCTTGTTCGGTTCGCTAATCGGAATCCCGTTTGCGACGATGGCGCTACAGAAAATTGCGGATGTTTTCTATCCTTCTGAAAGTGGCGGCCAAGCCCTTAGTGCGGCGGATTTCGCTCTGATAATCCTGCCTTTCATGGTTGGCTTTAGTACGAATTTGGTTCTTGCGATATTGGAGCGGTGCATTGATTCGATTCGGACATTCTTCGGTATAGGCGTCAAGTAGCATTTTGGTTAGATTATCTTCAACGATTGCACCCGCTCGCTCCCAATGAGAGAGTTTTCGCTCGAACTCGGCCTCGACACCTTCGGCGACATCACCGATGGCCCGGACGGCAAGCCGCTCTCCGCCGCGCAGGTGATGCGCGATCTGGTCGAGGAGGGCGTCGCCGCCGATGAGGCCGGCGTCGACTTTCTCGGCGTCGGCGAACATCACCGCGCCGATTTCGCCGTGACCTCGCCGGAAATGGTGCTGGCCGCGATCGCCGCCCGCACCAAACGCATTCGCCTCGGCTCGGCGGTCACCGTTCTGTCGTCCGACGATCCGATCCGCGTCTATCAGCGCTTCGCGACGTTGGATGCCGTCTCGAACGGTCGCGCTGAAGTCATCCTCGGCCGCGGCTCGTTCATCGAATCGTTTCCGCTGTTCGGCTTTGACCTCAACCAGTACGAAGAGCTGTTCAACGAGAAGCTCGATCTTTACGCCAAAGTCATCCAGCAGCAGCCGGTGACCTGGCAGGGCCGCACGCGGCCGCCGCTGAAGAACCAGCCGATCTTTCCGAAAACGGAATCCGGCACGCTCGCCACCTGGATCGGCGTCGGCGGCACGCCGGAGTCGGTGATGCGGGCGGCGCATTACGGTTTCCCGATGATGCTGGCGATCATCGGCGGCGGGCCGAAGCGCTTTGCCCCCTTCGCCGATCTCTATCGCCGCGCCTTGAGCGAGCAAAGCAAGCCGATGCTGCCGATCGGCGTTCATTCGCACGGTTATGTCGCTGAGACCGACGCGCTGGCGCGCGAGGAATTGTTCGCCGACTACAAGCGCATGCGCGACAAGATTGGGTCCGAGCGCGGCTGGCCGCCCTTTGGCAAAAGCGAGTTCGAGCGCGAGATCGAGAGCGGCTCGCTCTATGTCGGCGCCCCGGAAACCGTCGCCCGCAAGATCGCCGCGACAATCAAGGCCATCGGCGCCACCCGCTTCGACATGAAGTACTCCGCCGGTCCCTTGAGCCACGCCAAGATGATGCGCTGCATCGAGCTCTACGGCCGCAAAGTCGCACCTTTGGTGCGGGAGCTGGTCGGCACCTAGCCAATCGCGGCATGCCGGAATCTGTGGTTGAGCGCCGCAGTGTTGTCGCAATTCGGCAACATTGTTGTATAAAAGCATCACAGCCATGGAAGGCGCTGCCTTCCTTGGCATATCCCGGCCCAGGGCCCCAAAGCCGGCTGCTGCCATCGCCTCGTTGCCAAGGATAGCCGAACTCAATGAGCGTCGATCAGGCCGCCACTGCCGACCCTGTGTTGACTGTCCCGCCGCGCCGCGAAGAGCGCCGCATCATGGGGCCGCTGGCGGTCGTGCTGGCGCTGTTGTCGGCTTTCGTCACTTTCGTCGTACTTGCCGATCTGACGCCGATCGCGCCGACGCACTATGTCGTCGTCACCTTGCTGCTGATCAACGCCGCCTCCGTCGTCCTCTTGGTCGCCATCATCGTGCGGGAGGTCTGGCAGGTGGTGCAGGCGCGCCGCTCGGGACGGGCCGCCGCCAAGCTGCATGTCCGCATTGTCGGCTTGTTCTCGCTGATCGCCGCGGCGCCGGCGATCCTGGTCGCCATCGTCGCCAGTGTCACGCTCGACCGCGGCCTCGACCGGCTGTTCTCGACCCGCACCCGAGCGGCCATCGAGAACTCGCTGGTGGTGGCGCAGGCTTATCTCAACGATCACGCCCAGATCGTGCGCTCGGATATTCTGGTCGTAGCGATCGAGCTGTCGCGCTCGAAGGCCGTGTTCGACGCCGAACCACTCAAGCTTGCGCAGTTCCTGACGTTTCAGGCAGCGGTGCGCGGGCTGGGGGCCGTCATCGTGCTCGATCAGAATCTAGAGGTCGTGTCGCGGGCCGACGTCAGAACCAATCTGACGTTTGCATTGCCGCCGCGCGAGGCGCTGCCGAGCATCAGCGACAAGGAGCCGCAACTGGTGTTGCTGCCGGACACCAATTACGTCGCCGCCATCGTCAAGTTGCAGAATTTCGACGACCGCTATCTTTATGTGACCCGGCTTCTGGATCCGCGCGTCGTGCCGCAATTGCGCGCGACGCAGGAGAGCGTCCAGGAATACACCGCCATCGAGGCGCGCCGCACCGGCGTGCAGGTCGCCTTCGCGCTGATGTATACGGTCATCGCGCTCATCGTGCTGTTGTCGGCGGTGTGGATCGGCTTCAACTTCGCCAACAGGCTTGTAGCGCCGATCCGCCGCCTGATCGGCGCCGCCAATGCGGTGTCGGAGGGCAATCTCTATGTCCGCGTGCCGGTGCGCCAGGCCGAAGGCGACCTTGCCCATCTCGGCGAAACTTTCAACCGCATGACGCAGGAATTGCGCACGCAGCGCGACGATCTGGTGCGCGCCCGCGACGTCATCGACACAAGGCGGCAGTTCACCGAGGCGGTGCTGGCCGGTGCTTCCGCAGGGGTCATCGGCATCGACAGTTCCGGCCATGTCCGCATTCTCAACCGCTCCGCTGAAAAGCTGATCGGCCGCAATGAAAACGACGCGCTCGGCAAGCCGCTCGAAGAAGTATTTCCCGAGTTGAATCCCATCATGCTCGCCGCCAAGGCCGGCTCACGCACGCAGGACCAGGTGACGATTTCGCGCAACGGCCGCGAACGCAATCTGTCGGTCCGTGTCACCGGCGAACAGTCGGGCGAGGCCGACCACGGCTATGTCATCACCCTCGACGACATTACCGAACTGGTCGCGGCGCAGCGCACCTCGGCCTGGGCCGATATCGCGCGCCGCATTGCGCACGAAATCAAGAATCCGCTGACGCCGATCCAGCTTTCGGCCGAGCGCCTGCGCCGCAAATATGGCAAGGTGATCGGCGAGGGCGCCGATGGCGTGTTCGCGCAATGCACCGACACCATCGTGCGCCAGGTCGACGACATCCGCCGCATGGTCGATGAGTTCTCCAAATTCGCCCGCATGCCCAAGCCCGTTATCGTCGGCGAGGATGTCGCCGACACGGTGCGACAGGCGGTGTTCTTGATGCGCGTCGGCAATGCCGAGATTGATATCGAGGCAGAGATTGCCGAGAGCCCGATGCCGGCTTTGTTCGACCGCCGCCTGATTTCGCAAGGGCTGACCAATCTGATCAAGAACGCCACCGAGGCCATCGCCGCGGTGCCGCCGGAGGAACTCGGCAAAGGATCGATCAAGGTCTTTGCCGCGCGCGAGGGCGGCGATATCGTCATCGATATTGTCGACAACGGCATCGGCCTGCCGAAGGAAAACCGCAGCCGGCTGGTCGAGCCCTATGTCACGACGCGCGAGAAGGGCACCGGCCTGGGCCTTGCCATCGTCGGCCGCATTGCCGAGGAACATGGCGGGCATCTCGATCTGCGCGACGCCGCCGACAAGATTCCCGGACAGCGCGGTGCCTGGGTGCGCATGCGTTTTGCCGCCGCCGGCAAGCCGGAAGTTTCGCTTAAGCAAAATGCCGAACAAGATTCAGAACAAGAATCCGCCGCCGCAACGGCGCCGCAAATGTCGCTCAACGAGTAGTCCCTATGGCCGCAGAAATTCTCATCGTCGACGACGAAGCCGATATCCGCGATCTGGTCGCCGGCATCCTGGAGGACGAGGGCTATATTGCGCGCACCGCGCGCAATAGCGACGACGCCATCGCTTCGATCGCCGCCAAGCGGCCGCACCTGATTTTCCTCGATATCTGGCTGCAGGGCTCCACGCTCGACGGCTTGCAGTTGCTGGATATTCTCAAAGCCGAGCATCCGGAAATTCCCGTCGTCATGATTTCCGGTCACGGCAATATCGAAACCGCCGTCGCCGCCATCAAGCACGGCGCCTATGACTTTATCGAAAAACCGTTCAAGGCCGACCGGCTTGTGCTGGTCGCCGACCGCGCGCTGGAAACCTCAAGGCTCAAGCGCGAGGTCAAGCAGCTCAAGCAGCTGGCGCCAGCGCCTTCGACTTTGATCGGCAAGTCCGGCGTCATGTCGGTGCTGCGCCAGGCCATCGACCGCGTCGCGCCGACCAACAGCCGCGTGTTGATCGTCGGTCCTTCCGGCGCCGGCAAGGAACTGGCAGCGCGCACGCTGCACCAGTTGTCGGCGCGCGCCAATGGCCCGTTCATCGTCATCAACGCCGCCGCCATCACGCCGGAGCGCATGGAAACTGAACTGTTCGGCGTCGAGGCCAATGGCGCCGACGGCCGCAAGGTTGGCGCGCTCGAAGACGCTCATGGCGGCACGTTGTTTATCGACGACGTGGCCGATCTGCCGCGCGAAACCCAGAACAAGATTTTGCGCGTGCTGGTCGATCAGACCTTCATGCGCGTCGGCGGCTCATCAAAAGTCGCCGTCGATGTCCGGATCGTCGCCTCGACCTCGCGCAATCTCGAAGTCGCCATTGCCGAAGGCACCTTCCGCGAAGACCTTTATCACCGCCTGTCGGTGGTGCCGATCCGCGTGCCGCCTTTGGCCGAGCGGCGCGACGACATTCCCGATCTGATCGAGTATTTCATGGAGCAGATTTCGCAAAGCTCCGGCCTGCCGAAGCGCCGCATCGGCGAGGACGCCATGGCGGTGCTGCAATCGCATAGCTGGCCGGGCAATGTCCGCCAGTTGCGCAACAACATTGAGCGGCTGATGATCCTGGCCGGCGGCGAACCCGATGCCGTCCTCGATGCCTCCATGCTGCCGCCGGATGTCGGCTCGATGGTGCCGGCAATGCCGAATGGCGGCGGCGGCGAACAGTTGATGGGGTTGCCGCTGCGCGATGCGCGCGAAGTGTTCGAGCGCGAATATCTGGTGGCGCAGATTTCCCGCTTCGGCGGCAACATCTCGCGCACCGCCGAATTCGTCGGCATGGAACGCTCGGCGTTGCATCGCAAGCTCAAAGCCCTTGGAATTGGTTGAGACGCTTTATGTCCCGCATCGCTTACGTCAACGGCCAGTATGTCCCGCATGCGCAGGCCATGGTCGGCATCGAGGACCGCGGCTTCCAGTTCGCCGACGGCGTCTATGAAGTCTGCGAGGTGCGCGGCGGCCGGCTGGTCGATGAGCGCCGCCACATGGCGCGGCTCGACCGCTCGCTCACGGAGCTGCGCATGGCGCATCCGATGTCGCCGAAGGCGCTCGGTCTTGTCATGCGCGAGACCGTCCGCCGCAACCGCGTCCGTAACGGCATCGTCTACCTGCAAGTGACGCGGGGCGAGATGCGCCGGGACTTCCCGTTTCCACCGATCGGGACGAGACCGTCCGTCATCGTGACGTCCAGAAGCCACGACAACGCCAAACTCGAGAAACAGGCCGCTGCCGGCATCGCCGTCGTGACAGTCCCGGACATCCGCTGGCAGCGTGTCGACATCAAATCGGTAGCGCTGCTACCGAACGTGCTGGCCAAGCAGGCGGCCCGCGAGCAGGGCGCCAAGGAGGCCTGGCTGGTCGACGGCGAGGGCCGCGTCACGGAGGGCGCCTCGTCCAATGCCTGGATCGTCACCCGCGACGGCGTCCTGGTCACACGGCCGCTGCAAACCGGCATCCTGCCCGGGATCACCCGTTCGGTTGTCGTCGATCTCATTGCCCGCGAAGGGCTCGGTTTCGAGGAACGGCCATTCACGGTTGAGGAGGCCTATGCCGCGCGCGAGGCCTTCGTCACCTCGGCCAGCCAACTGGTCATGCCGGTCGTCAGCATCAACGGCCGGCCGGTCGGCAACGGCGCCCCGGGGCTGGTCGCCTCGGCGTTGCGCCGCGACTATCACAGCCAGGCCGAATTTTCCTGACAGGCTTAACGGCGCAGCGCTCGGCGAAGCCGCTGCAAATGCACGGAAAATCGCATTTATTTCAGAGGCTTGCCGCAGTGCACGCTAATTTCGCACTTGCATGGCAGGCCGCGCTGCCCTCTAATGCCGGTTCCCAGACTTCACGCCGCTATATGTTGAAGGACAAAGGGCAACGATTGTCTCGCGCGTTAAGATGCGAGCTAAAAAATGGATCACGGCCATGGCAGCCGAACGTGCACAAAACCTGCAAGACACTTTTCTCAATCACGTCCGCAAAGCAAAAATCCCGCTCACCATTTTTCTGGTGAATGGCGTAAAATTGCAGGGCGTCGTCACCTGGTTCGATAATTTCTGCGTGCTGCTGCGCCGGGATGGGCATTCCCAACTCGTCTACAAGCACGCCATCTCGACCATCATGCCGGGACATCCGATCCAGTTGTTCGAAGGCAGCGAAGAACCCTTCGCCGTGGAAAAGGTCTAGCGCGCATGATCCCGAAAAGTGGGAACCGGTTTTCGGACAAGATCATGCGCATTAAAAAAAAGTGCATGATGACCCAGTTTTTTGGATTGTGATCTAGTTTGGAACAACGTCAGCGCGACGAGAACAAGGACAACCTGACGCCATCCGGCTCGGGCAGCGGGCGCGCGCTTGTCATCGAGCCGTGGATCAAGAACCCGTCGACGCGGCACGGCGGCGGCCGCGCCGCCGGCGATACCCGCACGCCTGAGGCACGGCTCGAAGAGGCGATGGGACTTGCCCGCGCCATCGATCTCGACGTCGTGCATGGCGGCATCGTCATGCTGCATGCGGTGCGGCCGCCGACTTATATCGGCAAAGGCAAGGTCGATGAAATCGCCGGCCTGGCCAAAAGCCTCGACGTCTCCGTCGTCATCATGGATTGCCCGATCACGCCGGTGCAGCAGCGCAATCTGGAGAAGGCGTGGGGCGCGAAAGTCATCGACCGCACCGGCTTGATCCTCGAAATCTTCGGCCGCCGCGCCCGCACCCGCGAAGGCGCGCTTCAAGTCGAGCACGCGCATCTGACCTATCAGAAGGGCCGACTGGTCCGCTCATGGACCCATCTCGAGCGTCAGCGCGGCGGCGGCGCCTTTCTCGGCGGCCCCGGCGAAACGCAGATCGAGTCCGACCGCCGCATGCTGTCCGACAAGATCATGCGCATCGAGGAAGAGCTCGAGCGCGTCAAGCGCACCCGCAAGCTGCATCGCGACGCGCGCAAGCGCACGCCTTATCCCATCGTCGCGCTGGTCGGTTATACCAACGCCGGCAAATCGACTTTGTTCAACCGCATGACGACGGCGAGCGTGCTGTCGGCCGACATGTTGTTCGCCACGCTCGATCCGACCATGCGCGCGCTCGACCTGCCGCACGGCAACCGCATTATTTTATCCGATACGGTCGGCTTCATTTCCGATCTGCCGACCAGCCTGGTGGCGGCGTTCCGCGCAACGCTGGAAGAAGTCATCGAGGCCGATATCATCCTGCATGTCCGCGACCTGTCGCATGACGATACCGGCGCGCAGTCGCACGACGTCGAAAAGGTTTTGGGCGAACTCGGCATCGAGCCTGCCGATCCGCGCCTGATCGAGGTCTGGAACAAGATCGACCGCCTCGATGCCGAAGGCCGCGAACGCCTGATGAATCTGATCGAACGTCAGCCTGCCGAACGGCGTCCAATCGCGGTCTCGGCCTTGAGCGGCGAGGGCCTCGACGGGCTCATCGCGGCGGTCGAAGGCCGCCTGGCGCAAGGCCGCCAGACCATCGATCTCTTGCTCGATCCGTCCGACGGCGCGGGCTTAAGCTGGCTCTATCGCCACGCCGAAGTCCTCAGCAAAGAGATGGACGAGAACGGCAAGCTCGCCGTCACCGTCCGCGCCGATCCGGATCACGCCGCGCGGGTGCGGGCCAAGTTTCCGGCCTGACGATCGACGCTCGCTTACAAGAACATTCCAGGGGGAGACGCACCATGACCGACGCGAACTATCCGAGTCTCAAGGACAAGGTCGTTTTCATTTCCGGCGGCGCCAGCGGCATCGGCGAATCCATCGTGCGGCATTTCGCGGAGCAGGGCGCCAAGGTCGGCTTCATCGATATCGCCGACGATGCGGCCAAAGCGCTGGTCACCGACATTGGCACGAAAGCCAAGGTTCACTACGAGCATTGCGACGTCACCGACATTGCCGCGCTGAAGAGCGCGATCGACAAGGTGCGCCAGGCGCTTGGGCCCATCACCATCCTTGTCAACAACGCCGCGCACGACCAGCGGCACAAGATCGACGACGTCACCCCGGAATTCTGGGACAACCGCATCGCCATCAATGTCCGCCACCAGTTTTTCGCAGCACAAGCGATCTATCCGGACATGAAGGCTCACGGCGGCGGATCGATCATCAATTATTCGTCGAGCGCCTGGCTGACCGGCGCGATGGATCTCGCCGCCTATTCGACGGCGAAGGCCGGCGTGCTCGGTCTCACCAAATCGCTGGCGCGCGATCTCGGCGTTCACAACATTCGCGTCAATGCCATCATTCCGGGCTGGATCATGACGAAACGCCAGCTCGACCTGTGGCTGACGCCGGAAGCGGAAGCCAACCTGATGCAGCGGCAATGCCTGAAGCACAAGCTGCATCCGGCCGATTGCGCGCGCATGACCTTGTTTCTGGCGTCGGACGATTCCTCCGGCATCACCAGCCAGAGCTTCGTCGTCGACGGCGGCCGGCTTTAGGGGAGCGCGGCGAGCGGGCGGTCGACCTGTGCCTTTGCGCCCTTGGCAATCGTCGGCGGCGCGCTGTTGAGCTTCTCGATGGCGAAGCCGGCCGCGGCCTTGTAGCCGGCCATGAACTCGGCGCGTTCCTTGGGCGTGATGACATCGTCGATATTGTCGAAGGTGCCGCCGCAACGCTCGTCGACCATGTTCAAAAGACCGAACGGACCGTTGCCGCGGTTGCGCAGAATAAGCTGCGAAATCGGTCCGCACAGTTGCTCGTCATAGGCCGCCAGCGCGTCCACCGTAACGCCATGGGAAACCATGGCCGCGCCGAGCACCCGGGCGTCGATGATCGCCTGGCTGCCGCCGTTGGAGCCGGTTGGATACATGGCATGCGCGGCGTCGCCGATCAGCGCCACCGGGCCGTCGCGCCAGGTCGGCACCGGGTCGCGGTCGATCATCGGATTCTCGTACACAGTATCGGCCTGCCGGATCAATGCCGGCACGTCGAGCCAGTCCCAGACCCAGCCGTCGAACAGATGCGCGAAATCCTCGACCGGCACCTGGCGGAACCAGCCGCTTTGTTTCCAACCCTCGGAATTGTCCATCGTCGCTTCGGCGATCCAGTTGATGACCGCGAGGCCGGTTTCCGGGTCGGGCTGCGAGATCGGGTAAAACACCACCCGCTCGCGATGCGTACCGAGCCCGACGAAGGAGGCGCCGCTGCGGATCGGCTTGGCGAGGGTGGTGCCGCGCCACATGATGGCGCCGCCCCAGTGGATCGGCGGCTGGGCAGGGTGCATCTGCGCGCGGATCGCCGAATGAATACCGTCGGCGCCGATGAGAAGCGCGCCGCTCTGTTCGGATGTCGTGCCGTCGACATGCTCGACCGTCGCAACGACGCCGCCCTTGGCGCCCTTGCGATAACCGGTGACACGGCTGCCGAGCTTGACCTCATCCGCGCCGATGCGCTCGACGACCTTGCGGTACATCAGCAGATGGAACTGGCCGCGGTGCACGGCATATTGCGGCCAGTTGTAGCCGGCCTTGAGCCCGCGCGGTTCGCTGTAGATGTCGTTGCCATTGAGGCCGACCAGCGCCCATTCCTTGGCCGGCACGCCGACGCCGTCGAGATCGGACGAGGTGATCCCGAGATCCTCGAGCTCACGCACCGCATTGGGTTGCAGGTTGATGCCGACGCCGAGCGGGCGCATGTCGCGCGCCGCCTCGAAGACGGTGCAGGGCACGCCGATCTGGTGCAGCGTCAGGGCCGTCGCCAGCCCGCCAATGCCGCCGCCGGCGATGATTACGCGATGTTCCGTCATGGGCCCCGTCCATCCCCAAATCTTTGATTTTTAATACCTTTGACGGCGCTTGGGGGCAAGCAGGGGGACTGGGGCGCGCGGCGTTGCCGGACCGGCGGCGCTTAGGCCTCTTCGGTCTTGGCCGCCTCCCACAGCGCATCCATCTCCGCGAGCGTCGCGTCCTTCGGGCTCTTGCCTTGCGCCAGCAGCGCCCGTTCGATCGAGTGGAAGCGGCGTTCGAATTTCGCATTGGTGGCGCGCAGAATGGCTTCCGGATCGGCGCCCAGATGGCGGGCGAGATTGACCACCGCGAATAGCAGATCGCCGACTTCCATGCCGGCTTTCGCCGTCTCCGCGCGATCCAGCTCGGCCTCGATCTCGTCGGCTTCCTCGCGGATTTTCGCCAGCACGGCGCGCGGATCGTTCCAGTCGAAGCCGACGCGGCCGGCTTTCTCCTGAAGCTTGAGCGCCCGGGTCAATGCGGGCAGGGCCACGGGCACGCCGTCGAGCGCACTGGTGGGCGAGGCGGCCTCGCCAGCAGTATCTTTGCGCCCCGCTTTATCGGCGCGCTCCTGCGCCTTGATGTCCTCCCACAGGCCGCGCACGGCCGTCGCGGTATGACCGCTGGCGTCGGCAAACACATGCGGGTGCCGGCGGATCATTTTCGAGGTCACGGCGTCGACCACGCCGCCGAAATCGAAGGCGCCTTGTTCCTCGGCCATGCGCGCGTGAAACACGACCTGGAGCAGCAGGTCGCCAAGCTCGTCGCGCAGGTCGCCGAGGTCGCCACGCTGGATCGCGTCGGCGACCTCGTAGGCTTCTTCGATCGTGTAAGGCGCGATCGTCTCGAAGCTCTGCTCGACGTCCCACGGACAGCCGCTGCCGGGCGTGCGCAGCGCCGCCATGATCTCGATGAGCCTTGCAATGTCGCGGGACGGCTTCACGGATCCAGGCCTCTAATTCGCATAAGACATATTATGGAATATAATTGACAACCAAAGTTCGGCCGCCGATCATTGATGGCTTTAGCTTTCCAGTACATTCCATTGAAAAGACTAGGCTATTCATGCGGTTTATGCATCAAATTGCATGCCGTCAAAGCCCGGCACGATGTGCTTCGGCAACTCGGCGCATAAGGTCGCGTAGTCCATGTCGCTGTGCATGTCGGTCAGGATGGCGCGCTTGGGCGTGATGCGCGCGATCCATTCCAGCGTCTCGGGCAGATTGAAATGGCTCGGATGCGGATGGCGGCGCAGCGCATCGACGATCCAGACATCAAGCCCGGCGAGCGCCGCGATGCTGGCGTCGGGCAGGCGTTTCAGGTCGGTCGAGTAGGCCACGTTGCCAAAGCGAAAGCCGAGCGAGGGGATGTCGCCGTGGTCCTGCAAAAACGGCAAGACCTCGATCGGGCCACCCTGCCCGTGAATGGTCACCGGCGTGCCCGGCAGCAGCCGGTGCTCGCGCAGGATCGGCGGATAATTGCTGCCCGGCGGCGTCATGAAGCAATAGCCGAAGCGGGCGTGCAGCGAGCGCGAGGTCGGCTCATCGACATAGGTATCGACCTGGCGGCGTTTGCCGACGAAGAGCGGCCGCAGATCGTCGAGGCCGTGGGTATGGTCGGCGTGCTCGTGCGTGATCAGCACGCCGTCGATCCAGTCGACCTCGGCGTCGATCAATTGCTCGCGCAGATCGGGACCGGCATCGACCAGAACGCGCGTGACTTTTCCTTCCCCCTGCGCGCGTTCAACTAACAATGCGCAGCGGCGGCGGCGATTCTTCGGCTCATTCGGGTCGCAGTCGCCCCAGCCGAGCGCTGCGCGCGGCACGCCCATTGACGAGCCGCAGCCGAGGATGGTGAATTTCAGAGTCATGCGGCGTCAGCCAAGGTTCTTGGCACTTTTGAAAACAACCGGAAGAAGTTTTCCGTGGTCTGTCGCGCGATTTCTTCCTCCGCGACGCCGCGCACCTGTGCCAGCATTTTGGCGGTCTCGACGACGTAAGACGGCTCGTTGCGTTTGCCGCGATACGGTAGCGGCGCGAGATAGGGAGCGTCCGTTTCGACCAGAATGCGCTCGGCCGGCAGGTCCTTGGCGATGTCGCGCAGGTCCTGGCCGTTTTTGAATGTCAGAATGCCGGTGAAGCCGATGTACAGTCCCAGCTCGATGGCCTTGAACGCCAGATCCCGGCCGCCGGTGTAGCAATGCAGCACGGCCGGGAAGGCGCCCTTCCCGGTTTCCTCGGCCAGAATGCGCGCCATGTCATCGTCGGCCTGGCGCGCATGGATGACCAGCGGCAATCCGGTCTCGCGCGCCGCCGCGATGTGCTGGCGAAAGCCGGCTGCCTGCGCGTCACGCGGGGATTTGTCATAGTGATAGTCCAGGCCGGCTTCGCCCAGCGCCACCACTTTCGGATGCGTCGTCAGCGCGACGAGCTGAGCCGCATCGATGTCGAGTTCCTCATGGGCATTGTGCGGATGGGTCCCGACCGAGCAGAAGACCTCGGAGTATTTCTCCGCAATCGCAAGGACCTGCGGAAATTTCCTCACCCGTGTTGAGATCGTCACCATGCGGCCGATACCGGCTTCGCGGGCGCGCGCCACTACGGCGTCGATCTCAGGCGCGAAATCCGGAAAATCGAGGTGGCAATGGCTGTCGATCAGCATGCTTACGCCTTGGCAGGTTTTGGCGGCTTGGGTGGCTTTGCCCCCTTGGCCGGCTTCTCCGGCTCGTCGCCCTCCGGCTCGACATAGCGCGGGAAAACGCCTTGCGGCGCTGGCAGTGGCACGCCGGGCGCCAGGCGATTGCCGCCTTCCAGCGCACTGAAATCGCGTTCCGCCGCCGGCACCGCCAAAAGATCGAGCAGCTTGCCCGTCGCCGTCGGCATGACCGGCTGCGCCAGCACCGCTACCTGCCGGATCACTTCCGCCGTCACATAGAGGATGGTCCCCTGCCGCGCCGGATCGGTCTTGGCCTTGGCCCAGGGCTGCTCGGAGGCAAAATAGCGGTTGGCGTCGGCCACCACCGACCACACCGCATTGAGCACCTGGTGCAGTTGCTGCGTCTTCATGTGCTCGCGAGCAACGCCGAGCATGGCATCCGCCGCCGCCAGAATGGTCTGGTCTTCCGGCGTGAAGGCGCCCGGCTGCGGCAGCACGCCGCCGAAGGCCTTGGCCACCATCGACAGCGAGCGCTGCGCCAGATTGCCGAGGTCGTTGGCAAGATCGGCATTGATGCGGTTGACGATGGCCTCATGGCTGTAATTGCCGTCCTGGCCGAACGGCACTTCGCGCAGGAAGAAATAGCGCAGCGGATCCACGCCATAGGCCTGCACCAGATCGAACGGATCGATCACATTGCCGACCGATTTCGACATTTTCTCACCGCGGTTGAACAGGAAGCCGTGCGAGAAAATCCGCTTCGGCACGGCGACGCCGGCCGACATCAAAAACGCCGGCCAGTACACCGCGTGGAAGCGCACGATATCCTTGCCGATGACGTGCAGCGCCGCCGGCCAGTAGCGTTTGAACATCTCGCTCTGGTCGTCGGGAAAGCCGACGCCGGTGATGTAATTGGTCAGCGCATCGACCCAGACATACATGATGTGCTTGGGGTTGCCCGGCACCGGAATGCCCCAGTCGAAGGTGGTGCGCGACAGCGACAGATCTTTCAAGCCGCCTTTGACGAAGCTCGCCACTTCGTTGAGGCGTTCCTTCGGCAGCACGAAGTCCGGCACTTTGGCATACAAGTCCAAAAGCTTGTCCTGATAGGCCGACAGATTGAAGAAATAGCTCTCCTCCTCGACCCATTCAACCGGCGTGCCGGTCTTGGTGGCGAGCCGCACCTTGTGCTCGTTCACATGGGTTTCGTCCTCGGCGTAATAGGCCTCGTCGCGCACCGAGTACCAGCCGGCATATTTGTCGAGATAGATGTCGCCGTTCTTCTCCATGCGACGCCAGATTTCCTCCGACGAACGGAAGTGGCGTTCTTCCGTCGTATGGATGAAATCGTCGTTCGAACAGCCCATCGCCGCAACCATGGCCTCGAAGCGCGGCACATTGCGGTCGCGCAACTGGCGCGCGGTCAGGCCCTCCTTGGCGGCGGTCTGCTGCATCTTCTGGCCGTGCTCGTCGGTGCCGGTCAGGAAATAGACGTCATAGCCGTCCAGCCGCATGAAACGGGCAATGGCGTCGGTCGCAATCGCCTCATAGGCGTGGCCGATATGCGGCACGCCGTTCGGGTAGGAAATGGCGGTGGTGATGTAGAACGGTGTTTTTGCGGGCATTTTCGGCTTTTCACGACGGGAAGCGCCGGAAAACCCGGCGTGAGCAGGACTCGATGACTAGCTAACAACCCCTCGTCGCCGCGGCAAGGACGACAGGGAACCGCCCTGCTCTACCAGGCGCCGGCGGTGCGCTCGTCCGGCGCATAGCCCAGCGCCGGGCTGTAGCGCGGCTCCTCGCCGAAGGCGGCCGGGTAACGCCGCGCGCCGCCGCTGGTCGAGGCAAACCGGCGCGCCGGGACATTGACGCCGTCGGCTTGCAGGGCCGCCGTTTTCCACGACGCCTTGCCGAGATCGGCCACCACGACCAGCTTGTCGACCTTGCCGTCGAGGAAGGCTTGCAGGAACTTGTCGTAGTTCTTGAACGACACGCAGCCGTTCGACTGGCCGTTCGGCCCGAGCATGTAAGTATGCGCCAGCATGCCGTCTCGGCCGTACATCCTGTTTTTGTCGACCGGGTTGAGGCGGATGGCGCGCACGCCGTGGAATAGGCTCTCGCGCTCGGTCAGCACATAGACATTCGGCGGTGTCGGTCCGCGCATGCGCACTTTGATGTGGCGCGGATCGTCCATCTTGTCGTGCAGGCCGGAATGCGCCTCGAGCTTCTGTCCGTTCGGCATGTACACGGTGCTGGAGGTGATGTCGTAGACCGCCGTGCGGCTGGTCGAGTCCGACAGCGCCGGCTCGCGGTTGTGCGCTTCCGGCAATGGGGCGAGAGCGGCCAGTTGGCTGGGCTTTTGGCTGGCGGCGGTTGATGCCGGCTGCGGCGCGGTGCGACGCGCCAATTCGAGACTGGCCGGAACCGAGCGCGCCAGCGGCACGGGCGCCGTCGGCACGGCGGTCGGCGCCGTCATCGGCGGTAACGGGGACGGCAAGGTTGGCGCTATTCGCGGTGCCAGCTTTGGCGCTTCGAGCGCAGCAACCTCGACGGCAGCGGCTTTCGCCACCAGCACCGGAGCGCTTTCCGGAACATCAACGATCAATGGCCGGCGGCCGGCAAACTGTGCGCCATGCGAACGCGCCCACGTTGTCTCGAAACCCTGGATGCTGCCCCTCGCCGCGGGATCGAGGCCGGAAAGCGTCAGCCTGCCCGGCCCTTTGGGTGCATGGCCCGGAAGATATGGGTTGGACACGGTGGCGGAACCGATGATCCAGGCCGCGGCCAAAATCACCGCCGCGCCCGTGATGGCGACGGCCGCGACCGCGCCAAGTCCCAACGCGAGATGCCGGAACACAGCGCGCAAAGCGCGGCGGCCCATCCCGCTCGCGACGCCACGGCTCTGAAAGGCAGCTCCGCCGTCGAACGTCGCGGTTCTGTACGCCATTTACGCTTACCCGAACTCAACTCTACAAAGACGCCACAGGCTTCCGCGCGCGTGGTGGCAACGCGGACCTCGTTCGGGAAACTATGCAAGGGTTAGGGTTACGCGAAGGTTAAGCGAAAGCGGCCGACTCAGCTTAAGATGTCGCGATGACCGCATCGTCCTCATTGTTCCGGTTTGCGCTCGTGGCTTTCGCCCTCCTGGCGTTCCTGGCCATGGACGTGGCCGGCAAGGCCGCCATGGCCGAGCCGATGAAATGCAGCGGCGAGGAAAAAGCCTGCGTGACCGCTTGCCGCAAGACCGCGCGCATGATGGTCTCGGTCTGCCTCACCGGCTGCGGCGCGCGCCTGGCGGCCTGCGTCAAGACCGGCTGTTGGGACGATGGCTCGCAGCGCTATTGCGGCCTGTCCCGGAGCTGACGTTTCCGCGCCTTACGCAGCAACTGGCGGCGCAACGAGACGCCGATACAGGTGCCAGCTCGCATGACCGAGCACCGGCAGCGTCACCAGAAGCCCGATAAAATACGGCAGGCACGACACGATCATCAAAACCACGATCGCCGCCGCCCAGCCGATCATCGGTATCGGGTTCATGACCACCGAGCGTACGCTGGTGATCATGGCGGTGATGAAATCGACGTCGCGGTCGAGCAGCAGCGGAAACGACACCACCGTCAGCGAAAACAGAACCAGCGACAGCGCCGCGCCGACGACATTGCCGACCATCAAAAACACCATTCCCTCGTTGGTCGTCAGCACCACGGTGATGAACTGCTGGACGCTGGCGAACGACATCTTCAGCCCGAGAAACAGCGCCATCAACAGGCGCACCTGATAGATCCAGATGACGAAGAGGAAGATGGTGACGAAGGCCATCCAGGCGATTTCGCCGCGGCCGATAATGGTCGTCCACACTTCACCGAACACAATTTTCCGCCCCGCCTCGCGACGTCGGCTGAGTTCGTAGAGAAAGATCGCCGCAAAAGGCCCGATCAAGACAAAGCCGGCGGCGAGCGGATAAGACAGATAACTCATGCCGAAGACGGTCGTGGCGTGCACGACTGCGTTGCCGCCGGCGGCAAATAGCGCGCCGAGAGCGAGCCCGTACAACGGCATGGCCTGAAAATCGCGCAAGCCCTTGCCGAGCGCGTCGATAATATCGGCGGGGCCGATGCGCTGGACCACCGGATCAATCTTGCCGGAAATAGATGCCACAATCGCCTCCCCGCTTTTCTTGAGAGTTTATTGCGACAGGTTGGCGGTCAAGGCGCCTTGATCGGCGTCAATTTGTCGGCGGTGTCTTGGTCCGCATCGGCGTCCGGCACGGTCGCCGGGCTCGTCCCGTCCAGCGGCAAAACCATTTGCGGCTGGGATCCCGCCTGCGGCTGCTCTGCCAGGTCGATGCGGTTGCGGCCATTGCTCTTGGCCCGGTAAAGCGCGTCGTCGGCCCGCGCCAGCAAGGTTTCGGCTGTGTCGCCCGCCTGGTAATGCGCGATGCCGAAACTGCAGGTAATCGAGCCGACCTCGGCGAACTGCATCTTGCCGATGCCGGCCAGCAAATTGCCGGCGAACAGGCAGGCCATCGGGCCGCTATTGCCCGGGCTCAAGATCACGAATTCCTCGCCGCCCCAGCGTGCCAGCACATCGGAATTTCGGATATGGCCGGCGACATAGCGCGACAGGTCCATCAGAACATTGTCGCCGGCCTGATGGCCGAACGTGTCATTGACCTTCTTGAAGTGGTCGATATCGAACAGCATCAGCGACAACTGCGTCTTGTAACGCTCCGCCCGCATGATTTCCGTCGCCAGGCTGCGGTCGAATTTCCGCCGGTTGAACAGGCCTGTCAGGGGATCGGTGGCCGCGCGCTGGTCGAGGCTGCGCGCCAGTTCTTCCAGTTCGAACCGTTTTTCCAGTTGTACATTGTCGTGCATCCAGCGCTGCCGTCCGACCAGAAAGACGAGCGCCAGCACCGCCATTTGCAGCGTGATGATGATGCCGACGACGCGGCTGGCGAAAATCCCCCCCGTCACCCGCCATGTCACCAGCGACCAGTCGCCATGCGCCAAAGGGCGGCGCTGCACGTAATCGCGCTCGCCATCGAAAGTGGCCCAGACATTGCCGACGATCTCGCGCTGCAATGCCGGCGTTGGGTTCAACGCGCCATAAGTCCCGGTCAGTGCGCCGCGCCGCTCCTGCGGCAGCGGCCACAAGGTGCGCAAGCGCATGTCGCGGCGATTACTCAACAGTACGACGCCGTCGGCGTCGACCACCGCGAACGAGCGATTGAAGCCCTGCAAATCCGCCTCGAAATGATTGAGCGCCTTCTTGAGAACGGCGACGCCGACAACTTCGCCATCGTCGGCACGAATGGGATGACTGGCGACATAATTCGGCGTCGCGCTGGCGAAATTCATCGCGAATTGATGGCCGGGTGCGCCCGTCATCGCGCTTTTAAAAAATGACGCCGCGCTGAAATCCTGCCCGATCCTCACAATATCGCTGTTGGACGCCCGCGCTCTGGCGGTTGCGGCAATGGCCTGGCCTTCTGCGTCCAGAACAAAACCGATATCGGCGCCCGAGGCTTCGGTCTGCAGCGCCAGTACGTCATCGACGCGCGTACGGCTGACCTTCGCATCGCCGGACGCCAGCTGTCGAATGGAAGCCGCGCCGGCCAGAGCCTTGACCATGCCGCCGGTCGGCGCGATTTCGCTGTCCAGCCGGCCGGCAATCAGGTTGATGTCGCCTTGCGACGTTTCTTCGATGTTGCGTTTGTAAACTTCGCCGAGGCCTTGCGTCAGCACCCACCCGCCGACAAGGATTGCGCTCATCGCGGCGATCGTCCAGATGAACTGACGATGCTGGAACCTGGCGTAGCGCAGCGAGCCGGCCTCGACGATCAGTCGCTCGCCCCAGTAAGCCCAGATGCACAGCGCCACGAAACAGGCCAGCACGCCGCGCACGAATTGCACCGGCATGCCGAAAGTCGCAGTGAACAAAGTGTAGTTGAGGAAGTCGCCGCGCCACTCCGGCGTATTCGGCACGACAAGGCCGGCGGCAAAGCCATACAGTGCGAAGGCTATGGCGGCGGCCGCCAGCCAGCGCCGCTCCGGCAACGGCTTTGCCCGGCGGGCATGAAGAACGAGCATGACGCAGACCAGGGTCGCGCCGGGAACCGCCAGCACATAACGGGCGAAGGCATTGGCGCCGCTGACGCCAGCCAGATGCCAGCCGAGCACAACCAGCGCCAGCAGCGGCGGATAGATCCAGCGGCCCGGCATCGTGATGCCATGACGCAGCGCCGCGATCCGGCCGAACTCGATCAGCGCGACATAGGACACCGCCATCAACGCAGTTCGTCCCAGTGCAAAGGCGGGCGTGTCGCCAAGGATCAGCGCCAACAGGTCAAGCCATTCGCAGACGCCGTGGATATAGCCGAAAGCAGCGAGCTTCGACCACGGAATGGAATGCCTCGAGGCGCGCGCGATAGCAGCGGCGACGGCCCCCAGCAAAAGGAAAGCCAGCCCATAAAAGAACAGGATGAAGTCGAGTTGAGTGTTCAAAAATGCCGCCATGGATTAGGCAGGTACTTTCGCTTGCGCAACACCCAGCGTTAGTGGATTTTGTTACAAAGGCCGTAAAATAAACCCATCAAATGCCACCCAAAGATGGATTGCCGGGTTTATTAACCGGCCGATAGCCTTTGTCTTTGCCGTGCGGTTTGCAGCACACGCGGCCTGGCGAAGTTCCGCCGCGATGCAATAATTTTCAGGAATCTGTCACGCGAATCGCCTAGCTTTTGTTCATGGCGGTTCGTCGGTTTCGGATCGATAAGGCAACCGGGTCAAGCGGGACCACAGTGCTCCCGGATGCCGGTTTGCCTGCCGCCACAAGCGCTTATCCCAGCCCCCCAATTGGCACGTTCGATGCATCTTCTACGGAGCCTGTGAAGGCGCCGAAAACGGTGCCGCCATGTGGCGACCTGGCCTTGAGCGTTCCGCTGTCTGTTCCCCTTGCAGTCCATCAGAAGGAGTCGGCCTTGGGTAAGAACCTGAACAAGAAGAGACGCCGCAATGATCGTTTGTCCGGTTCCGCCGAGATTATAAATTTTCAGCACACCAAGTTCGAAACCGAAAGGGTGCTGCCGCCGATAAAAGCGCTCAATCCGACCCAGGCCGACTATCTCGACGCGCTGCGCAAAAGCCCTCAGGTGATTGTCCTTGGCCCTGCCGGCACCGGCAAGACCTGGATCGCCGCCACCCACGCCGCCGACCTGTTCCGCAACCGCCGCATCGACAAGATCATCCTCACGCGCCCGAACGTGCCATGCGGACGCTCGCTCGGGTTTTTTCCCGGCTCGCTCGAGGATAAATTCGCGCCCTGGGCGGCGCCCGTTGCCGAAGCCATCAAGGAGCGCATCGGCAAGGCGGCCTATGACATCGCCCTCAAGAACGGCTCGATCGAGCTGGTGCCGTTCGAGGTGATGCGCGGGCGCTCGTGGAAAAACGCCTTCGTCCTGCTCGACGAGGCGCAGAACGCGACGCCGGCCGAGATCAAGACCTTCCTCACCCGCATCGGCGAGGACTGCACCGTGGTCATCAACGGCGATATCAGCCAATGCGACCTCCCCACCGACAGCGGCCTGCGCACGGTCATCGAGATGATCGACCGTCAGAACCTGCCGGTGCCGGTGGTCGAATTTACCCGTAGCGACATCGTCCGCTCCGGCATTTGCGCCATGTGGGTGAATGCCTTCGAGGAGGCGCACATCTAGGCCTTCTTAGCGTTTGCGCGCCGCCCCGGGGCACGCCGGAGCGGCGCGCTGTCTGATCCGCTGCGCTTCGGAAACGGAACGCTAACCGCGCTGAGGCGGTACCCGGTTAAATCGGGTAAATCGACGCCAATGGTGTTGAAGAATGGGCTCCGGCGCGCCATATAAGCCCCGGACTGTCCCCCCTCAGGAGAATCACTTGGCCTATTTTAAAAGCCCCGACGTTTTGGAGCGTCGGAACAACGCTGCCGCCGTAAAAAAGGCGATGCTGGAGAAATTTAAAGCCGCGGCACAGGACCCGACCCTCGAAGAGCAGCGTCTCAAGCGCCTCGCCATCGCCGAAGCCCGCGACGCCCGCATGGCCGAACGCGAAGCCGCCCGCAAGGTGCGTGAAGCCGAACTCGCCGTTCTGGCCGCCGCCGAAGCCGAGCGTCAGGCCAAGGCCAAACGCGAGGCCGAAGAGCTTGAAGCGCTGATCGCCGCTGAAAAGGAAGCCGCCGAACAGGCGCTGCTGGCCGAACAGAAGGCTGCCCGCGACGCCCGCTATGCGGCGCGCAAGTCAGCCAAGAAGGAACGGCGGCGAGGCTACTAGCCTCCCGTCACCTTCGACAACAAGCGATACCCCGGTCGCGTTGCGCTATAGTCACTTCCGACTCCCTTGCCGGGAGTGAACGGGGCCTTCGATGTATGCTGCGACCGTCGGCGCGCGCCGTTATGTCTTCGCCGATCTCAAGACCCTGCTGGCCAAGGCGACGCCGCCGCGCAGCGGCGACGCGCTCGCCGGCCTGATCGCCGACAGCGGCGAAGAACGGGTCGCGGCGCAGTTCGCGCTGGCCGATCTGCCGCTCAAGACGTTCCTCAGCGAAGCCGTGGTGCCCTACGAGAGTGACGAAGTCACCCGCCTGATCTTCGACAGCCATGACCAGGCCGCCTTCGCCGCCGTCTCGCACCTAACTGTCGGCGGTTTGCGCGACTTCCTGTTGTCGGACCACGCCACCGCGCCGGTGCTGACGGCGCTTGCGCCCGGGCTGACGCCGGAAATGGCCGCCGCCGTCGCCAAGATCAGCCGTCTCCAAGACCTGATGGTCATGGCGGCGAAATGCTCGGTGGTCACACGCTTCCGCGATACGATCGGCCAGCCCGGCCGCCTGTCGGTTCGCCTGCAACCGAACCATCCGACCGACGATGCGCGCGGCATCGCCGCCAGCATTCTCGACGGCCTTCTGCTGGGCGCCGGCGACGCCGTCATCGGCATCAATCCGGCGACCGACAGTCCGGAACGCACGCATGCTTTGCTGTCGATGCTCGACAACATTCGCGCTAAGCTCGATATCCCGACGCAAACCTGCGTGTTGGCGCATGTCACCACGACGCTCGATTTGATCGGTCAAGGCTCGCCCGTCGATCTGACCTTTCAGTCCATCGCCGGCACGCAGGCCGCCAACAAAAGTTTCGGCATCGATCTGGCGCTGCTCACCGAGGCGCATGAGGCGACCTTGTCGCTCAAGCGCGGCACCATTGGCGACAACGTCATGTATTTCGAAACCGGCCAGGGCTCGGCGCTGTCGGCCAATTCGCATCACGGCGTCGACCAGCAGACATTGGAAGCGCGCGCCTATGCGGTGGCGCGCAAGTTCAGGCCCTTGCTGGTCAACAGCGTGGTCGGCTTCATCGGCCCGGAATATCTTTATGACGGCAAGCAGATCACCCGCGCCGGGCTGGAAGATCATTTCTGCGGCAAATTGCTCGGCCTGCCGATGGGCGTCGATGTCTGCTACACCAATCACGCCGAGGCCGATCAGGACGACGCCGACGCTTTGCTGACATTACTCACCGCCGCCGGCGTTACTTTCGTCATGGGCGTGCCCGGCGCCGACGATGTCATGCTTGGCTACCAGAGCACGTCTTTTCACGACGCGCTGGCCATGCGCGACCTGATGGGGCGCAAACCGGCGCCGGAATTCGAAAGCTGGCTGACGCGCCAGGGTGTCATGGACGACACCAAACGCATCCGTCCGCGCGCTCTGCCGCCGCACTTCAAGGCGCTATTGCCCGCGGGTCAAGCATGAGCAACGACGACAGCACGCCGGCAGCCGCCGACATCTGGACAGAACTTCGGCGCCTGACCGCCGCGCGCATCGGCCTTGAGCGCAGCGGCGCGTCGCTGGCGACTGCGCCCTTGCTCGCCTTTCAGCTGGCGCATGCGCAGGCGCGCGATGCCGTGCACGCCGAACTCGATGCGCCGCGATTGGCTTCAGACGTCGCTCTTCATGGTCTGCCGGTGCTGACAATCGAGAGCGCCGCCGCCGACAAGAAGACGTATCTGATGCGCCCTGACCTTGGCCGCGCATTGACCGCCGCCGGCGAAGCGGCGCTGGCGTCCCATGCAGGCGCGTATGATGTCGTCTTCGTCGTCAGCGACGGATTGTCGGCCCGCGCCGTCGAGGTTCACGCCGCGCCGGTTATCACCGAGGCGATGGCGCTTCTGCGCACCGATGCTCTGCACATCGCGCCGATCGTCATCGTCAGGCATGGCCGCGTCGCTATTGGCGATGCCGTCGCCGCGTTGCTGGGCGCGCAATCCGCCGTCATGCTCATTGGCGAGCGGCCGGGCCTGAGCGCGCCCGACAGCATGGGCGCCTATCTGACTTTTCAGCCGAACGCCAAGACGTCCGACGCCGACCGCAATTGCATCTCCAACATCCGCCCGGCCGGCATCGGTTACGCCGATGCCGCGTTCAAGCTCGCCCATTTGCTGAAGGCCATGCGCAAGCGCGGTGTTTCGGGCATTCGTCTCAAGGACGATTCCGAACGGCTGCGGATCGGCGGCGGGCCGCTGTAATCCGGCTCAGGCGGAGAGCGCCGCCGCCGAGGCCGGCAGGGTCATGCCCGAACGCGCCGGTTGCTGCTGCATCGCCCGGGTGCGGGCATTGTCGAGTACGAACAGCCGGATCGCCGATGACAAATTGCCCTGATGGCGGCGCGTATCGATATCGCCGACCACGGCCGACAGCGTCTGATCTTTTTGCTCGGCGATATCCTTCAACTCGGACCAGAAGGCATCCTCCAGGCTGACGCTGGTCTTGTGTCCGGCGATGACGATGGAGCGTTTGACGACTAGCGATTTCATGTGCGTCTCCCTGAGTAGTGGACTTGCACAAAACGGCGTCAAAGTCTGAATGGCGCTGGACCCATTTGGTGCAAATCGGTTGATACGCGACGCAGCCTCAGACTCTGTACGGTAGCCTACCCCCTATACGCATCTCATCGCTGTGCAATACAGACCAACACCTATTTTTAACGTGCACTGGAGCGATAAACTGAATTAACAAAAAAATGGAACTTTATATCGCCTGAGCTGCGCTCATATCTGCGCTGGCGCAAGGGCATCGAGCGCGAAATTTTCCCGCGTCATGCCGTTCAATAAAGTGTGTTCGAATGGACGTCGAGATGCGTGCGCCGTTCAGCGCCGCGCCGCTTCGGCGAGCATGCCGAAAACGGAAAACACCAAAGGCTTGCGTTCGAGATTATAGGCTTCGACATCGCGCGCCGCGCGATTGACCTTCTCCCAGGTCTGCGCTGCTTTCGCCATCTGCGCGTCATCGTGCTTGCCGGCATCGAGCCGGCCCGACAGCCAGGCATTGACCATGTCGACGAAGGCCGCGAGCGTTTGCGGCTCGCTGCCTGACAGCGCGTCGCCGAGCGCATGCAGGGCGCGCGGATCGGGGTTCGGCAATTGCGCGAAAAGGTCGAAAACACGCTGCCGCAGCGCCAAAGCGGGGCCATCGAGAAAGCGCAGCGCACGCCCGACGCTGCCGTCCGACGCGGCGGCGGCCTGCGCCACTTCGGCATCCAGACTGTCGCGCCCGGTCGCGGTGGCGACGGCGCGCGTGACGTCGGCTTCATCGAGCGGCCGCAACAGCAGGCGGCGGCAGCGCGAACGAATGGTCGGCAGTTCGCGGCCCGGCGCGTGACTGATCAGCAGCAGCAGCGTGCGCGCCGGTGGCTCTTCCAGAACTTTCAGCAGCGCATTGGCGCCTTCGCGTTGCAGATCATCGACGGCATCGACAATCGCAATGCGCCAGCCGCCCTCTCCGGCGGTCGAACCGAAAAACGACACCGAGCGGCGCACGTCGTCGACTCGAATTACGGTGTAGAGCTTGCCGGTCTGTTCGTTGGTGACGCGCTCGAGCACCAGCAGGTCGCCTTGCGCCTGTGCGGCGATGCGCCGCGCCACCGGGTTTTCCACATCGACGGCCAGCGACGTCGCCGCCTGCACGTTGGAACTTTGCGGATCGGGATGCGCCAGCACGAAGCGCGCCAGCCGATAAGCCAAGGTCGCCTTGCCGATTCCCGGCGGGCCGCCGATCAGCCAGGCATGCGGCATGCGCTTGCTCTGATAGGCTTCGAGCAGCACGCGCTCGGCCTCGGCATGGCCATACAGCACCGACGTCTCGCGCGGCAGCAACACGTCGCGCTCTGGCGTCTTGTCGCTCACGGCGTAACGGTCTCCGCCGCTTCGACCGCGCTGCCGAGCAGCCTTTCCGCGACTGTCGCCCAGATCCGCTCCGCCACCACGTCGCGCGGCGCGCGGCCGTCGATGACGACGATGCGTTTCGGCTCGCGCTCGGCCAGCACCAGGAAGGCCCGGCGCAGGTCCTCATGAAACTCGACGGCTTCGGACTCGAAGCGGTCAGCCGCCGCCGCGCCGCGCCGCGTCTTGGCGCGCGCCAGCCCGACATTGGCGGGGACGTCGAGTACGAAAGTCAGGTCGGGCACGTTGGGCCCAACCGTGACACGCTCGAGGCTGCGGATCAGTTTCATGTCGACCTTGCCGAGCGCGCCCTGATAGACGCGCGTCGAATCGATGAAGCGGTCGCAGATCACCCATTGGCCGGCATTGAGCGCCGGCTCGATGGTGACGCGGACATGATCGTCGCGCGCCGCGGCAAACAGAATGGTTTCGGTTTCCGCGCCGAGCGGCTTGGCGATGCCGGACAGGATAATGTGACGAATGATCTCGGCGCCGGCCGACCCGCCCGGTTCGCGTGTCAGCACGCAATCGATGCCGCGCGCGCGCAGGCGCTCGGCGAGCGCCGCGGTGTGGGTCGATTTGCCGGAGCCCTCGCCGCCTTCGAAGGTAATGAACTTGCCGCGCATCCCCGTCACAACTTCTGCGCGCCGGCGCGGAGCAGCCCGATCATCAGTTCGGACACGGCGTCGAAGGCGCGGCTGGTGAGACCGCCGCGCTCGACCGGTTCGGCCGCCGTCAACGGCATTTGCAGGATGACGTTCTCATTGCGCCAGACTTTCAGCGTACCGATCGGCGCCCCTTGCGCGACCGGCGCCGGCACCGGCCCGGTGTAGACGACGCGCGCGATCAGGCGGTCGCCGCCGGCCTTCGGCATCATCACTTTTACTTCCCGGCCGGCAACCAGCGGCACGCTGCCCTCGGCGCCGCCATAAACCTTGGCGCTGCCGATGATCTGGCCTTCGGCAAAGACAACGCGGCGCTCGAAGCTCTTGAATCCCCATTCGAGCAGTTTCCGGGCCTCGTCGGCGCGCTCCTTGGGACTGTTGAGCCCGTTGACGACGACGATCAGGCGCAAGCCGTTCTGCACGGCGGAGCCGACCAGTCCGTAGCCGGCTTCCTTAGTGTAGCCGGTCTTCAGGCCGTCGGCGCCGATTTCCATGCCGAGCAGCGGGTTGCGGTTCTGCTGCTTGATCTTGTTCCAGAGAAATTCGCGCTGGCCGTAGATCGGGTAATATTCGGGATAGGTGACGACGATGTGTCGCGCCAGCAGGCCAAGTTCGCGCGTCGTCACTTGCGTACCCGGGTTAGGCAGCCCGCTCGAATTGGCGAAGGTCGATCTGGTCAGTCCGATGGCGCGGGCACGCTGCGTCAGCTTGGCGGAGAATTCATCTTCGCTGCCGGCGATGCCTTCGGCCAGCACGATGCAGGCATCGTTGCCGGAATGAATAATGACGCCGTGCAGCAGATCGTCGACGCTGATGCGGCTGTTCAGCGCGGCGAACATGGTCGAGCCGCCGGACGGCGCGCCGCCCGTGCGCCAGGCATTTTCGCTGACCGGGAATTCGTCCTTGAGATTTAGCCTTCCCGATTTCAATTCGTTGAAAACATATTCGGCGGTCATCAGCTTGGCGAGGCTGGCCGGATAAATCAGTTTGTCGGGATCGCGTTCAAACAGCACGCCGCCGTTTTCGGCGTCAATCAGAATGGCATGCGGCGCCGAAATCGGCGGCTCGTCGCGTTTCGGCCCGTCCTTTTTCGCCGCCAGGCCAGAGGCCGGCCGGTGCGCCTGCGCCATCGCCTGACCCGCCGCGAACAGGCCGGCGAGCAAAACCACCACGCCGAGGAAACTCTGTGAGGTTCGAATGGCCATGCTCAACAGCTTCAAGTCTCCGGCCGGTCGGCGCAACCTTTTATCCACGGCGCCACGAAGTGGCACGATGAAACGGCCCCAAGAAACGCGCCCAAGAAACGCGCCCAAGAAGCGCCCTTTGACGGGAGAATGCGGCTCAGTAAAGGCCGCGGCCGCTGATAAAGCCCGCCGGGGCATCATAGCGGGTCGGCGCATAGGCCGATACCGGCGAAACCGATGGCGCGGCGGCGGCGCCGTGGCTAGCAACCGGGACCCGCAGGACATTGGCGGCCAACCTTGGCTGTTCGGGCATGCGCGGCCGCTCGACCACGCGCGGCGCCGTCTCTTCCGCCTCCGGCTCCAGACTGGCGACCTGTTGCGAGCCTTCGACGCGGAACGGCCGCTGCGGCGGCTGCGGCACTTCCGTCATCGGCCGCGAATCGAAGAACGCCGGCGCGAAATCCTTGTTGGACGCGACCAGCACTTTGTCGGACACCGGCGAATTGCCGTCGCGCAAGGTGGCGACCAGCTTGCGGTCGTCGGATCCGGCCAAAGGCGCGCGGCCGATATACTCGACCTTGACCCGCGCCACGCCCTGCCCGTGGAACTCGAGCAACCGGGCGGTTTTCACCGACAGGTCGATGATACGGTTGCCGACATAAGGCCCGCGGTCGTTGACCCGCACGACGATCGACTTGCGGTTCTTCAGGTTGGTGACGCGCGCATAGGACGGCAGCGGCATGGTCGGATGCGCCGCCGTGATCGTCTCCATGTCGAAAATTTCGCCATTGGCGGTGTAACGGCCGTGGAAGGCGTCGCCGTACCACGAGGCCAGGCCTTCGGCTTTGTAATCAGGGTCTTCTTCCGGGACGTAAGTGCGCCCGGCGACCTGATAGGGCTTGCCGACGCGATACTTGCCGCCGCCCTTGGGCACCGGCTGGCCTGGCTCGACCACGCGGGCGCTGGCCGCGACGCCCCATTTCGGATCGACCCGGGACGTGGTGCCGGAGCAATTGGCAAGCGCCAGCGCGCCCGCCGCCACGGCCATGAACCGTGTCAGCCGCGCGATGCGCCCGCTATCCCCCGCGTCCGTCATTTTCGGAACCCGTCCCCGATCATTGCCTGTAGATTACCCTCTACCCGACGCGGCGTGAACAGGGGCTGAGGAGACGTGGTAAACAATTGGTACCGCATGGGCATTTGCCGCAGACCCAACCCGCCCGGCGGCACCGGATAACCCGGCGCTGCCGCCTCTTGCAAGTGCGGCGCGCTTCGACCATTGAACTAGCGCTAGGAAGGGTGGCCGAGCGGTTTAAGGCACCGGTCTTGAAATTCGCATGTACCCATATTGTTCTATATTGCCCGGTAGCGCATGGTGCTGAAATACTTATACTTTTTGCCATTTTGGCAGTTTCGCGTAATGTCCTGTATTGGGCCGTGCCACTGAATTGGGTAGCAAAATGGTAGCAGATGTTCTCTGCCTGTTCGCAGACCCTGGGCGATATTTTGTCGACTACAAGCAATGCATGTGCTTCGACAAAACTGAGGCACAGGCCTGCAAAGTAGGCGACCAAGATTTGCCGGAGTTGCAGGTCCTCATCCGGCGACGAAGGCTTTCACGCACATAACGCTTGTCAATTGTGGCGCCGGCTGAGGTGATCAGTTGGCGGACTTCAGCTCGTCTGATGCGGTCGGAATCGTAGTACCGGCACAGCCGCGCTTTGCCATCCTAGTGAACGACATGAGCTCGGTCGATGTTCTCGCCCTTGAGCAGAATCAGTCGCTCGACGCAGGAACTCGGTCGGCGTTGGCCCGGAACGGCAGGTATTGGACTTTCCTGTACCCGAGAAGATCGACACATATTGTCACAAAATAGCACCTCGCTGAAAAACTTCTGTGACATATCCGCCCTAGATGTTGATCAGTTCAGGATGCCCCAACGGGCCGGCATCACAAAGAACCTCATCGCAAATCGACGAAGTTCCTCGCTCAAGTCGGCATCAATGCCGGCGAAGCCCAACGGCATCCCTGATATCAAAACGCAACATCCAACCGGCCCCAAGTCCGGCATTTCTGGAGATATGTAATGCAAGAAGCTCAACCCCAATCCGAAACCAAAGGCAAATGCTGTGGCAAGAACGGTGGCCATCGCGGCCAGCGCCGCGGCAAGTGTGGCTCCTCCCACAAGCACGAAGCCAACGCCGCAACAGCCAACCCCCTGGAGATCCTGCAGCAGCGCTTCGCGCGCGGCGAGATCGACACGGCCGAGTTCGCGGAAATGCGGCGCCTTATCACCGCCGCTTGATCCTGCTCACGACATCTTAATACGTGATCGCGGATGACTAGGCTGGCGGCGATGGCGAATAGCTGTTCCATCCCGGATGATCACATAGACCCTCGTCGCTCTGCTTTTTTCATGGCAAGATCGATCCTGAGGGACATTCGAAGCGGGGTTCGGGCATGTTGATCCAACTTCACAGCCAAGCAACGACGACGCCGAAGGTGCGGGCG
>CAMBQQ010000049.1:0-27061 GCA_945870035.1 Rhizobium sp. Q54
TCGCCGCCCGCACCTTCGGCGTCGTCGTTGCTTGGCTGTGAAGTTGGATCAACATGCCCGAACCCCGCTTCGAATGTCCCTCAGGATCGATCTTGCCATGAAAAAAGCAGAGCGACGAGGGTCTATGTGATCATCCGGGATGGAACAACTAATTCGCAACTGTGGCCAGTAATCCACACCGTTAACCCATCATTAACGATAGGGCTTGAAGGGCGCCGGGTTGCTTGCTTGTATTCAAGAATGAGCACGACCCTTATCGAGATTCGCCGCGCCAGGTCCGCCGACGCCACCGACGTCGCGGGAACCCATGACGAAGCATGGCGCTCTGCCTATCAGGGCATCATCCCGGGCAACGAACTCGACAAGCTGATCAACCGCCGCGGTCCGGAATGGTGGGATTCGGCAATCCGCAAAGGCAGCCGCATCACCATTCTGCAATTCGGCGACAAGGTTGCCGGCTACGCGAATTACGGGCGCAATCGCGCCCGTAGCCTTTTCTACGAAGGCGAAGTGTACGAGCTGTATCTGCGTCCTGAGTTTCAGGGCCTCGGCTTCGGCCGCCGGCTGTTCTCCGCCGCGCGCAAGGATCTGATGCAGAGCGGGCTCAAGAGCCTCGTGGTCTGGGCTCTGTCCGACAACGAACCGGCGATGGAATTCTACCGCGCGCTCGGCGGCCGCGCCGTCGCCCGTTCGTCGGAGAAGTTTGGCGCCAAGACACTCGACAAGGTCGCCTACGCCTGGCCGCAGGCTTAGGGCACGAACCTGTCATGCCCGCGAAGGCGGGCATCCAGTAATCACCTTCGGTAGATTGAATCGCAACGCTCGCGATTACTGGGTCCCCGCCGGAGCCTGTCATCGGGCCGCGCTTCGCGCGGACCCGTTGGCGGGGACGACACCTAAATCGCCGGCGCCGGCAGATTGCTTTGCGCGCAGGTCGCCCGCAACGTATTCAGCAACAGACAGGCAATCGTCATCGGCCCGACGCCGCCCGGCACCGGCGTGATCGCACCGGCGACCCGGCTCGCCTCCGCATAGGCGACGTCGCCGACGATTTTCGATTTGCCGCCCTCTCCGGCGACACGATTGATGCCGACATCGATGACAATGGCGCCGGGCTTGATCCAGTCGCCGCGCACGAATTCCGGCTTGCCGATGGCGGCGATCAGAATATCGGCGCCACGGCACACCGCGGCCAAGTCCTTGGTCCGCGAATGGCAGATCGTCACCGTCGCGTTCTCGGCGAGCAATAGCTGCGCCACCGGCTTGCCGACGATATTGGAGCGGCCGATCACCACCGCGTTCACCCCGGCCAAAGACGGCTGCACCGTCTTCGCCAGCATGACGCTGCCGTAGGGCGTGCACGGCACCAGCGACGGCAATCCGATCGACAAACGTCCAACATTGACCGGGTGGAAGCCATCGACGTCCTTGTCAGGATCGATCGAGGCGATCACCTTCTGCGAATCGATCTGCGACGGCAGCGGCAATTGAACAAGAATGCCGCTGACGGCTGGATCGGCGTTCAGCTTCCCGATCAGCGCCAGCACGTCCGCTTCGCCGACAGTTTCGGGCAGCTTATGATCGAACGCCGCCATGCCGGCCTCGACCAGGGCTTTCGACTTCGAACGGACGTAGACTTCGCTGGCCGGATCGGCGCCGACCAGCACGACCGCGAGACCGGGCGTGACGCCGTGCGCCGACTTCAGCCGCGCCACTTCACCGGCGATGCGCGCGCGCAAGTCCGCGGCGATTGCTTTTCCGTCGATAATCTTTGCGGTCATCACTGCCCCCTGCACGCAAGCATTTAACGCGAAGCGCAAACTTTCTCCAGCGCGGCAATGAGCGTTGGGCCGTCGCCCGAAATAACCAGCCGCTTGATGCGGGCAGTGGCGCCGGCTGCCAAAGTCACGTCACGAAGTGGGACGCCGACCGATTTGGCAATCAGGCGGCGCAAGGCGCCATTGGCTTCGCCCTCGGTGGGCGCGGCGCGCACGCGCGCTTTCAGCACAGCGCGGCCATCGCTCAAGGTCTCGACGCCGTCGATGGCGTCGCGGCCGCCTTTCGGCGTCAGCCGCACAGAGAGGCTCACGCCGCCGGCTGCGACCGACCAGGGCGCCGCCAACTAGACGAAGACCTGGATGTAGAGCCAGAAAATGAGCTGCTTGAGAAACAGCAGGCCGATGATCAGGATCACCGGCGAAATGTCGATGCCGCCAAGATTGGGCATGATGCTGCGGATCGGGCGCAGCGCCGGCTCGGTGACCCGGTAGAGGAAGTCGCCGACCGAGTTGACGATCGGGTTGCGCGTGTTGGCGACGTTGAACACCACCAGCCAGGACAGCACCGCCGACGCGATCAGGATCCAGATATAGAGGTCGATGATCGTCGTAATCAGCCACAGAAAGGGATTCATCGAAGCGCTCCATAACCCAAGCCCGGGTGACGAATAGCCGCTTGCGGCCGTTAGGAAAAGGGGTTCCGTCAATTTCGTCGCCAGATCGGCCAAACCGCGCCATGCCGCCGCGGGCCCATCCTTGACAGGCCCGACACCGGGCCCTAAATGGCGGCCACTCGCCTGAAACTACGGCCAACCAAGCGGTTGCCGTGGATTTGGAAGGGGCCATAGCTCAGCTGGGAGAGCGCGTCGTTCGCAATGACGAGGTCGGCGGTTCGATCCCGCCTGGCTCCACCAACCTTCCTCCCCGGAAACCTGTTTTCACCCTCCCCCTTCGCTGTCATCCACTTTTGCCGCCGCCAGCGGCACGACGATCTCGCAGCGCAGGCCTTCCGGCTTGAAATCCAGCCGGGCGCTGCCGCCGAGTTCGGCTTCGATGCTGCCTTCGATCATGCGCGAACCGAAACCGCGCCGCTCCGGTTCCGCCACCGCCGGCCCACCCTGCTCAACCCAGTCGATCCGCAACTGCGCCGGTCGCTCGCCTTCGGCCGCCATGCGATGCCAGCCGATCTCGATGCGCCCGCTTGCGCCGGACAACGCGCCGTATTTCGCGGCGTTGGTGGTGAGTTCATGGAACGCCATCGCCAAAGTCAGCACCGCGCGCGGCCCGAGTTCGACGGTATCGCCGCGCAGCACGACACGCTCGCTGTCGGCGCCGGCATAAGGCGCCACACTCTCTGCGATGAGCGCGCGCAGATCGCCGTTCTCCCAGTGATGCTCGGTCAACTGATCGTGCGCCTTGGACAGGGCGATCAACCGGCCCTCGAAGCGCGCGCGGAATTCCTTCGGGTCCGAAGTGCCGCGTGCGGTCTGAGCCGCCAGCGACTGCACCCGCGCCAAGGTATTCTTGACGCGGTGATTCAGTTCGTCGATCAGCAGATTCTGCCGCCGCTCCGCCGCCTTGCGCTCGGTGATGTCCTGCACCACGCGCACGACATAGAGCAGCTTGCCCGACGCATCGCGCACCGGCGATGAACTGACCGCCATCCAGATCAGGCGGCCGTCCTTGTGCCTGAAGCGTTTTTCCGCCGAATAGAATTCGAGTTCGCCGCACACCTGCTGCTGGAAACCGGCGCGATCGAGATCGGCGTCTTCCGGAAGAGTCCGAGTGAACAGCTTGATCGACAGCAATTCTTCGCGGCTGTAGCCGGTGATGGCGCAGATCGCCTCGTTAACGCGCAGGAACGTGCCGTCCGGCGCGACCTCGGAAATGCCGATGGCGACGTGTTCATAGGTGGCCGCCAGCCGCTGCTCCTGCTCGTGGTCGCGCAGCCGCGACAGCTCCAGCGCCTCGTTCATGCGCTTGCGTTCACTGATGTCGATGAAGCAATTGACGGCGCCGACCAGTTCGCCTTTGGCATTGCGCAGCGGATCGATATTGATCGAGACGAACATCTGTGCGCCGTCGGCGCGCATAACCATGCGCTCCTCGTCGCGCACGGCGATGCCGGTCGCCAGAACGTCGGCCAGCAACGACCGCGTCATTGGCGTGCCGTCGAGTTCGAACATGCGGCGGCCTTCGTTGAACTCGTCATGCGTCTGGCCGGGCCGCGGCGCGCGGCCCCACACTTCGACGGCGCGCTTGTTGTATTGCAGGATGACGCCCTGGGCGTCGCAGATGAAAGTCGGAATCGGCAACAGATCGAGGATGCCGTCGGAGGCGCGCAGCATCGCGGTCAATGTCGCCGGGAAAGGCCGATTAATGGGCCGGGCGTTGTCGTTGGAATCCAGCATCCGCCTCGCTCGCGTGGTCCTTCGCGTTCCCTGCCCCGCCCGCAACCATCGGCGCGCCCGCCGATTTGTCAAGGAACCCGCCGCAACCGCCGCCGAAAGTTCCGTATTTACTATGCCGGTTGCACCGCGCGGCGCCGGCTCTGCCGCCGATCGACCATCCGCAACAGGAGACGGCGCGGCAGCAACCTGGTGGCCAACGTGACCAGTTTGTTGGCCAGCCCTGGCACCACCGTGCGCGTGTTGCTCATCAAGCCGTTGTAGCCGGCCTCGGCCACGGTCTGCGCGGTCTGTGTCAGCGCGCCCGGCGGCTTGTCGCCGACGACGCCGGCGCGCGCGGCAAATTCGGTCGGCACCGGGCCGGGGCACAGCACAGACACCTTGATGCCGCGCGGCTTCAATTCGCTGTGCAGCGCCTCGGTGAACGACAAGACGTAAGCCTTGGTGGCGTAATAAACCGCCGAGCCCGGACCGGGCAGGAAACCGGCGACCGAGCCGACATTCAGAAGTCCGCCGCGATGGCGCTGCATGCTGTTGATGAACGTCAGCGACAGATCGGTGAGCGTGCGCATATTGAGATCGATCATCGACAGCTGTTCGGCGCGATCGCGCGTTGCCGCGGTGCCGACCAGGCCGAAGCCGGCATTGTTGACGACATACTGCGGCTCGCAGCCCGACGCGGTCAAAAGATCGCGGATCGCTTGCGCGGCATTGGCGAGCGCGAGATCGGTGGCGATGACGATCGGCCGCGGCGCGCCGCCGGCGGCGATTTCGTCGGCCAGCAGATTGAGCCTGTCGGCGCGGCGCGCGACCAACGCCAGCGCATGACCGTGGCGCGCGAACACGCGCGCCAGTTCGACACCGATGCCGGACGACGCGCCGGTGATGAGCGTGACGGGCCGCAAATTGCTCATTCGATGTCGTTGCATTTGTTGACCGCCGCCACCCGCGCGCGGAGCGCAATGCGCTGGTCGCGCGCGACATGGAGCAGATCGGCGGCGCGCCAGACGAGATTATTCTCGAATTCGGTGACCGCACCGTCGGCATAAACAATTTGCCACATCATTTCAACCAGCCGCAGGCGGCCGGCGTCATCGAGCGAGCGGTTGAGCTTGCTGGTGAACTGGTAAAGGTCGATGGCATTTGCTTCGGCCTCGGTCGCTTCTTCAACCAGCTTGTCGGTCGCGGCATCGTCGAGGCTGAATCGCTGCTTAAGCACGTCGTGCAAACGGGCGCGCTCGGCATCGGAAACATTGCCGTCGATCGACGCCGTATGCACCAGCATGGTCGCGGCGGCGAGCCGGTAGTCGTCCTCGGCATATTCGTGCGCCGGCTTGTCGCCGTCGACGAGGTCGGCCATCATTTTTCGAAAGGAACCGAACATATTGTTATCCTCGCGCGGCAGGGAACATGAATAGCATCTCATTGGCAATGTAAGATCGTTTCACCGATTTGCCCGTTACAAAACGGCAAGATGGCGAGCACCATCGGCCCCGCGCGTCACTATGACGCCGGGTTTTGGCAGTATCCCCCCGCGAAAAAAAATGCGAGGGCGTGGAGCACCGAAAGGCGCAACCACAGTCTCCGCCGCGAAAACCCGCGACGGCCGCGCCCAATTTCGCCTGGGCGCGTCGCCTTCCGGCGCTCCACGCGCGGCGATTTCTGTCCCCGGGGCCGTGCTTCCGGGTGTGGACGGGGCCCTCCTGGGCCCCCGATCCGGCCGGCTTTCACCAGCCTTCATCCGCACCGCGTCCAGCCATCAAAGGCAGTCCCCCGTAGTAGGGACGGACGGCTACCCAGGGCCTCCCGGTGCCGGGGTTACAAGCCCCGGCAGCAGGCGCGCCGCACCCTCCCCGCGTCGGCAGTGTCCTGCAGAACGCCCCTCGCGTGGGGAAAGCGAATGGACTATATGTCTAGGGAAATAGAGAAGTCAAGGCATGAAGGCCCTTTTCCGTTCAGTCCGGCGACGGCCCGCCTTGCAGGCTCCTTGGGACAAGCCCGGTGGCGCCGTTCCCGGACGGGCGCGAAGCATCTAGCGTAGCTCCATGAAAATCGTCGCCATCGATTTCGAAACGGCCGATTTCGGCGCCGACAGCGCCTGCGCGCTCGGCATTGTCGCGATCGAGGATGGCGTGATTGCCCGGTCCGAGGCGCGGCTGATCCGGCCGCCGCGCGACAAATTCGTCTTCACCTATATCCACGGCATTACCTGGGGCGATGTGAAAGACGAAGCGGAATTCGGCGATGTCTGGGACGGTTTCAGCGATTACTGGCGCGATGCCGACTATCTGGTCGCGCACAATGCGCCGTTCGACCGCAAAGTGCTGTACACCTGCTGCGCCAAAGCCGGCAGGCCTAAGCCGGAAGCGCCGTTCGCCTGCACGGTGCGGATTGCACGCACGCATTTCCAATTCAAGCCGGCCAATCTGGCTTACGTTTCCGGGCAGCTCGGCATCGTCCTGAAGCATCACGACGCGGGCTCGGATGCGCTGGCCTGCGCGTCGATTGCTGCCAAGGCGCTTGCCGAGGGCTATTCGATTAGCAGCGCGATGCTGGGGCCGCCGTCTTATTGAGGCGCGATCTAGCCGCGCCCGCGCTACCGTGCGCGGATAGCGCCCGAGGCGCCGGACGTCGTGCCGCTTTTGGCGCTGCGCTCTTTGCTTTCGAGCAGTTGCAGATTGTTCTGCACGTATCTGTTGGAAGGGTCTTTCTTCCGCGCGACGGTCAAGGTCGTGCGGGCGCGGGCGAGATCGCCGCGCAGCAGATACGAATAACCCTGATTGTTGAGGATTTCCGAGGTCGGGCCCTTGATCGAGGAGGCCTGGACATAGGCTCGGTCGGCCAGCTCGAAACGCCGCATGCGGTCATAACAGGCGGCGAGACCGAGCCAGGCTTCGGCGTCACGCGGATTCATCTTGGCGGCGCGGTCGAAGGCACTTTCGGCGGCGGCGTAATTGCCGGCGCGGAATTGCTCACGGCCGCGGGCGACATCGTCCTTGCCGTCGGCGCCGGGCAGAACCGGCGCAGCGGTTGCCGGTGCGGAAGGCTGCGGCGGGGCTTGCTCGACAGACGGCGCGGCGGCGTTATGGCGCGGCGCGATCGAGCCGGTGGTTTCTTCCGAGGGCGGCGGCGGCATGGTGGCACGCGCTTCGTCGCTGCCGCGCTTGCCGGAGAACATCCCGCCGATATCGCTGGTGACATTGCAGCCGGCCAAAGAGAGCCCGGCGGCGAAAAGGACCAGCGCTTTTTTGATGTGCAGATGCTTCACGGGATGGGCCTGACAATGCGGGAACCGAGACCTTCAGGCTTAGGCCAGCATGGTTAAGGATTTCTTTACCGCGGCCGTCCGGGCACCCCAGCCGGGCCAATTTTCCAATGCTGAAAGGAAGTTAGCCGGCAACCAAGGCCGTTGCCGGCGCCGGTTCAATACGGCAACATGGCCCCAGCATAAAAAAGACTTTGAAATCCTCCGGGAGGAACGCCGATGTCCCAACTCCAGACCCAAGGCGGCTCCTTGTCCGGCCCTGCGGCCGCCGCCAGCGGCGAGCCACGCATCCGCGTGCGCGGCCTCGGCAAACATTACGGCGCGCTCGAGGTTTTCAAGAACATCAACTTCGATGTCGGCAACCGCGAGATCGTCGCCATTGTCGGCCCGTCCGGCTGCGGCAAGACCACGCTGCTGCGCTGCATCGACGGCCTGCTGCCGCACGATGCCGGCGAGATCCTGGTCGGCGACACGCGCGTCACAGAGCCGATCGCCGGTGTCGCCATGGTGTTCCAGCATTTCGGCCTGTTTCCGTGGAAGACCGTGTCCGAGAACGTCGCTTACGGCTTGCGCATGGCCGGCGCGCCGAAGGCGGAAATCGCGCGCAAGGTGCCGGAGTTCGTCAAGCTCGTCGGGCTGGCCGGTTTCGAGAATGCGTTTCCGTATCAGATGTCGGGCGGCATGCAGCAGCGCTGCGGCCTGGCGCGCGCGCTCGCGGTCGAGCCCAATGTGCTGCTGATGGACGAGCCGTTCGCCGCGGTCGATGCGCAGACGCGCGAGATTTTGCAGTTCGAACTGCTGCGCATCTGGCAGGAGCGGCCGACGGCGATGGTGTTCGTCACGCATTCGATCGAGGAAGCCGTGCTGCTCGGCCATCGCGTCATCGTGCTGAAAGGCCGGCCATCGAGCATCCACGAAACCATCGTCATCGACCTGCCGGAGCCGCGCACGCGCGAAACCTTGCTGCATCCGAAATTCGCCGAACTGCGCGAGCAGGTGTGGAGCACCTTGATGCGCGAGGCGCGCGAAGCCGAATTCGTTCTCGAACGCTGACGCAACAGCGCATGTCCTCCGATCCCGCGCTTACCTCGGCCATCGCCCATTGGGGCGCGCGCTTCGTCGCCAATGGCGTGGTGCTGACCGACTTCGAGGAAGTCACCGCGTCGATGAACTCCTATGATGACTGGTGCGCCGCCTGGTCGGCGCGCGCCGCGCATCACGAGAAGGTGGCGCAAGAGGCGCTGGCGAAAGGACACTTCCTCACCGCCGGCGAAGCGTTCCAGCGCGCCGGGGTCTATTATCATTTCGCGGCGTTTCTGTTCGTCAACGACGTGCCGCAGATGAAGGTCGCGCACATGAAGGCGGTCGCCTGCCGGCAGGCGGCGCTGCCGCACCTGACGCCGCCGGGCGAGCGCGTTGGAATTCCGTTCGAAGGCAAGACGCTGTACGGCATCCTGCGCAAGCCGGCGGGCGTGGCGAAGCCGCCGGTGATGGTGATGGCGGTCGGGCTCGATTCGACCAAGGAAGAAACCGAAGCCTATGAAGCGCCGTTCCTGGCGCGCGGCATCGCCATTCTGGTGTTCGACGGGCCCGGACAGGGCGAGGCGCAATACGACCTCGCCATTCGCGGCGACTACGAAGCGCCGGTGAAGGCGGTGATCGACACCATCGAGACGCGCGCCGATCTCGACAGCAAGCGCGTCGGGATGTGGGGCGTCAGCCTGGGCGGCTACTACGCGCCGCGCGCCGCCGCCTTCGACAAGCGCATCAAGGCCTGCATCGCGCTTGGCGGACCGTTCGACTGGGGCGCGGCGTGGGATGGATTGCCGGCGCTGACGCGCGAAGCGTTCCGCGTGCGCAGCCACGTCAACACGCCCGAGGACGCGCGCCGCAATGCGCAAACCTTGTCGCTTGAAGGCATCGCGCAGAACATCACCTGCCCGATGTTTATCGTCAACGGCCGGCTCGACCGCATCGTACCGCCAGGCGATGCCGAGCGGCTGGCGCGCGAGGTCAAGGGCGAGGCCGAGTTGATGATGATCGACGACGGCAACCACATCGCCAACAACCGCGGCTACCGCTGGCGGTCGCAGAGCGCGGACTGGATGAAGGAGAGGCTCTCCGCTGTCATGCCCGACAACGGGTCCGCGCAAAGCGCGGCCCGATGACAGGCTCCGGCGGGCATCCAGTAATCGCCACCATCAAAGATAACGTCTACCAGCGCGGCGTACTGGGTCCCCGCCTTCGCGGGGACGACAGTATTTACTACCCCTTCTTCGGGATCGCCACGATCATGTCGAGCTCGACGCGGGCGCCCGGCGACGACAGCTGATTGATGCAGATCATCGTCGAGGCCGGTTTCCAGTCGCCGAAGGTGGCGCGCATCACGTCATGCATGCCGTCGGCGTCGCGAATATCGGTGAGATACTTCGTGATCTTGACCACGTCGCCCCATGACGCGCCGACGCTGTCCAGCACTTCCTTGGCGCCGACCAGCGCCCGCCGGGTCTGCTCACGGATATCGACCGGATGCTGATGCTCTTCATCGACATGCGGATGAAAGTGATAGAGCGGCGACGGCGTCACGCCGGAGACGAACATCAGGTCGCAAGCGCCGACGATGCGCACCGCCGGTGCATAGGGCATGTCCTTGGCGCGCGCCGGATTGGGCTGAATGGTCTCGACGGTATAGGCGTTGCTCATGACGTTTCTCCGTGGATTTAGGAATCAAACGAGCCGCCAGCGGCCCAGTCTCTTGTCGATGAAATCCTGCGTCTTGGTGACGACGATGCCGAGCGTCGCCAGCACGATCAGCACGGCGAAGACCTGCTCGGTCTCGAGAATCTGCCCCGACAGATAAAGCCGCGCACCGAGGCCGAGCTTGCCGACAACCATTTCGGCGGCGACGACCAGAATGATCGAAACGCCGAGGCCGAGGCGAATGCCGGCGAAGATCGATGGGATCGCGCTCGGCAGCAGCACACGGCGGACGATCTGCTGCGCATTGGCGCCGAGATCGCGCGCCGCCAGCACCAGACCGGGATCGCACTGGCGCACGCCGAGCACGGTGTTGATGACGATCGGGAAGATGGCGCCGAGGAAACTGATGGTCAGCATGAACGGACCGCCGGTGCCGAGCCAGATCACCAGCAGCGGGATCAGCGTCACCTTCGGCAGCGGATACAGCATGGCGATGAACATGTCGGCGATAGCGCGGACGCGGAACGAAGTCGCGATCCAGATACCGAGACCGGTGCCGATGACAATCGCCAGGCCGAAGCCGGCAAAGATGCGGTAGAGCGTCCAGCCGAGGTCGACGATCAAGGCGCCGTTGCGGAACATCTCGATCAGCGACACGACAATTTGCGTCGGCTTCGGCAGGTAAAGCGACGACACGCCGGTGACGCGCGCCGCGACTTCCCAGACGATGATGACGAGCGCCACCGAACCCCAGCCGAGCACGCGCTCGTCGTCGTACCATTTCCAGCGCGGCTTCGGTTCGGCGTCCGGGGTCATGCTCATGCCGCTCATGCCCCCTGGCTTTCGATGATCATGGCGCGCATGACTTCGTCACGCAGCATGCCGTAGATGCGGTCGAACAGAATGCGGTATTCCGGCTCGTGGGTGGTGGCATAGCTGCGCGGGCGCGGCAGCGTGACGTCGATCTGGTCGCAGACCCGGCCCGGCCGCGCCGTCATGACGATGATCTTGTCGGCGAGCAGGATGGCTTCCTCGATCGAATGCGTGACCAGGATCGCCGTGGTGCCGCTGGTCTCGACCAGCGCCGACAGCTGCTCCTGCAACACCAGCCGGGTCTGCGCATCGAGCGCGCCGAACGGCTCGTCGAGCAGCAGCACATCCGGCTCCATCACCAAAGCGCGGGCAATGCCGACGCGCTGGCGCATGCCGCCGGACAACTGGCGCGGAAACTTGTTCTCGAAGCCGCCAAGATCGACGGCAGCGATGGCCTTGCGCGCGCGCGCGTCGCGCTCGGCTCGCGGCACGCCGGCGAGATCGAGGCCGAAGGCGACGTTCTCGAGAACCGTCAGCCACGGAAACAGATTGAACGCCTGCCACACCGTGGCCATGGCCGGGCGCGTTGTCTCCGTACCCGAGGCAACTTCAACGAAACGCAGTTTGCCTTGCGTCGGATTGAGAAAGCCGCGCGCGATCTGCAGCAACGTGCTCTTGCCGCAGCCGGAAGGCCCGATCAGGGCCGTGACCTTGCCCGGCTCGAAGCGGCAACTGACGTCCTGCAAGGCCACGGTCGGCGCGTCGGTCCGGACTCCGAAGACCAGACCGACGCTTTCAATGTCGACCGCGACCGCAGGGGCGCCCGCCATCGCCATCAACCGAACGGATTCGACTTGGCGAGCGCGGCGTTGGCTTCGACGGCCGGCGACAGGTCGAACAGCTGCTCCTTGGTGACCGAACCGCTGACCAGCTTCATGGTGTCGGTCCAGAACTTGCCCTGCGCCATGCAGGAGTCGACATTGGGCATGCCGTCTTCGTTGAACCAGGTCCAGCGCGGCGCGGCGGCTTCGATCAAGGGCGGCGGCACCTTGGTCGCTTCCGAGATGATCTTGATGATCGCCGGGTCCTTGCTGGCGGCGGCCTTGTTGTAGAGGCGGCCGGCGTAAGTGTGCACCATGGCGAAGCGCGTCGCCGCCGACTTGTTCTCGGAGAGATACTTGGTCGACATCGCCCAGCAGGCGAGTTGCGTGTTCGGTTCGATATCCCAGCCGGCGCAGATCAGCTTGCCGAACTTATTGCGCTCGACGAGGAAGCCGAGCGGCAGCGGAATGTTGGCGACATCGGTCTGGCCCGCACCCATCGACTTGACGATATCGGGATAGCCGAGGCCGGTGTTCCAGGTGACATCGGTGCGCGGGTCGAGACCGGCTTTCTGCGCGGCGCGGCCGAGCAGATACTGATCGATGCCGCCGGGCGCCTGCAGCGACACGCGCTTGCCCTTGAGCAGCGCGAACTTGTCCTTGCCGGTCAGGCCGGCTTCGACCATGGCGTTGCTGGCGGCGAGCGCCATCGAGCCGGAGCCCGGCTTTTCCGAGCCGCGATCAAGGATGAGCTTGTACGGCGCGCCTTTGGAGACGGCGTTGAACAGGCCGGCGCTCAGAGTCGACACCGTGGTGTCGAGTTCGCCGGCAACCAGTGCCGGGATCGCCAGCACGCCATCGTTGAAATAAACCAGCTCGACGTCGAGATTGACCTTCTCGAACAGACCCATTGCCTTGGCGACGAAGATCGGCCCGGAGGAAATCAGCGGCACGACGCCGATCCGGATTTTGGTTTTAGGCGCCTGCGCAAAACTCATGGACGGAAACGCGCCGGCGAAACCGAGCGCGGCGGCGCCCTGCATCAGGTATCGTCTGTTGAGAGTGGACATTTATGTGCTCCGCTGAAAACTGGTGTTGAAGCCGGCACGAATTTATTACTGATAGAGATCAGGCCCTGTCTTGACCCTCACAGCCTGATAACGAATTATCTTCAAGTCAAGATAAAATGGATAGCAGCGAATGCCCAAGGACAAGGCGGCAGAGACGCAGGACCCCGGCGACACGCTGGACCGCTTCATGGCGGAATGGAGCGCGGAGCGCCCCGATCTGGATTTCGACTATCTGGCAACCGTCGGCCGCATCCTGCGCGTGTCGGCGCACCTGCGCGAGAACATGGATTCCTGGCTGGCGCCGTTCGGCCTGACCTGGGAAATGTTCGATTTGCTGGCGTCGCTGCAACGCTCCGGCGGCAAGACCGGCCTGCGGCCGACCGACCTTTACGAAGCCTGCATGCTGTCGTCGGGCGCCATGACCAACCGCGTCGATCGCGCCGAGAAGCTCGATTACGCGGTCCGCCAGCCGGACCCGGACGACGGCCGCGCAACGCGCATCGCACTCACCAGGCGCGGCCGTGTGCTCACGGAAAAGGCGATGACCGAACACGCCGCTCGCGCCGGCGCGATCTCCCACCGGCTGACCGCCAAAGAGCAGGCGCAATTGGCCACCCTGCTGCGCAAGCTGCTCAAGTCCTTCGAGGCAAAGCCGGCGCCGCGCAAGGCAGCGGCAAACGGCAAGCGGGCGGCGCTGGCCTGACGCGCCCGCCGGGGTGTGCTATTTGCGTCAGGCAAGCCAGGAGCCGCCGCGATGCCCTCGACCATTCTCGATTCCGCGATTTTTCGCGACATCTACGCCACCCCGGATATGCGCGCGGTGTGGTCGGACGAGAACCGGGTGCGGCACTATCTCGCGTTCGAAGCGGCGCTGGCCAAGGTCGAAGCGGCGCTCGGCATCGTGCCGAAGGACGCCGCCGCCGAGATTATCCGGCACTGCGACCTCAAGACCATCGACATGGCCAAGCTGAAGGACGCCACCGAGGCGGCCGGGTCGCCGATCCTGCCGATGGTCAAGCAATTGATGGCGGCGTGCCAGGACAAGCACGGCGAATGGGTGCACTGGGGTGCGACCACGCAGGACGTCACCGACACCGCGATGGTGTTGCAGATCAAGGAGGCGCTCGATCTGCTGGCGGCCGACCTCGACGGCATTTGCGACGGCCTTGCCGCGCTGGCGAAGAAATACCGCGACACGCCGATGGCCGGCCGCAGCAATCTGCAACAGGCGGTGCCAATCACTTTCGGCTACAAGATGGCGAGCGTGCTGGCGGCTTTCGAGCGGCACAAACAGCGGCTTGCCGAATTGCGTAGCCGCGTGCTGGTCGGCGAATTCGGCGGCGCGGCGGGCACTCTGTCCTCGCTCGGCACAGATGGCCTCAAGGTGCACGACGCGCTGATGGCGGAGCTGAAGCTCGGTCAGGCGCCGATCAGCTGGCACACGGTGCGCGACGGCTTCGGCGAGACCGCGTGCTTCCTCGGCCTCATCACCGCGACCTGCGCCAAGCTGGCGCTCGACGTGAAGTTGCTGATGCAAACCGAAGTGCAGGAAGTGGCCGAGGCCGGCAAGGAAGGCCGCGGCGCATCCTCGACCATGCCGCAGAAGCGCAATCCAACGTCGTCCATTTACATCAGCACACAAGCCGCGGTGGTGCGCCAGTTCGTCGGCGCCATGCTGGAAGCGCAGGTGCAGGACCACGAGCGCGGCAGCGGGCCGTGGGAAATCGAATGGGTGGTGCTGCCGGACATGTTCCTGCTGGCGGCGGCGGTGCTCAAGCACACGCGCGACCTGGCCGAAGGCCTCGAGGTCAATCCGCGGAAGATGCGCGAGAACCTCGACATCACCAACGGCCTGATCATGTCGGAAGCGGTCACCATGGGGCTCGGCAAGACCATCGGCCGCGACACCGCGCATCATCTGGTGTCGACGCTCGGCAAGGAAGCGATGAAAACGAGCCGGCCGTTGATCGATCTCTTGGCCGAGGATCAAGAGATCGCCAAACACGCCGACCGCAAAACGCTCGAAGCCCTGATGGACCCGGCGAATTATCTCGGCGTCGCGGGCGAGATGGTCGATCGGGTGCTGGGGAAACGCGGCAAATAGAAATTGTCATCCCCGCGGAGGCGGGGATCCAGCAACCCCTGCCTGAGCTTGAGCCGCAACGCCCGCGTTTACTGGGTCCCCGCTTTCGCGGGGACGACGGTGTCTAAAGGCATCGTCTTCCAGATTGCCGCCGCCACCATAAACGTCGTCACGCCGATGCCGAGAAACAGCATCGGCACGGTGACGCCGACATGCTGCAACAAAGCCACCAGTACCGTTGCGCCGGTCATGAAGGCCGCATTCAACACGTTGACCGCAGCCACCGTTCGGGCGCGGTAGTCGGCGTCGGACCAGGCCTGCACCGCGGCGAAGGCCGGCACGATGAAGAGCCCGCCGCCGAGCGCCAGGCCGGCAAGATCGATGGCCGCGCGCAGCCCGAGCGGCGTGGCGAAGATCGCCTCCGGCGGCAGCGGCGTCGTCACCAGCGCCGCCGCGTAGGTGGTGGCGCCAAGGTCGATGGCGAAAGCGCCGATCAGCACCGCGCCAGCCAATGTCGTGTTCAAGACAATGCGGCCGCGCGCGATCAAAGCCGCCAGACCGGAGCCGACGCCGATCGCAATCGAGAACAATGCGAGGTAAGCGGTGACGGTGTCTTCGTTGCCGCCGATAATGCTCTTGATCAACGGCGGCAGCAGCGACATGACAACGATGCCGACCAGCCAGAACCAGCTCGTCACCATCGCGCCCCACCACAACCTGCTGTCGGCGCGCAAGTGGCGGATCATCGCCACGGTCGAGGCGGCGATGTTGCGACGGACCTTGAGATGCGGCGCGCCCTCGCCGCTCGGCGGAATGCGCAGCGCCGACAACCAGCACGCCACCGCAAAACCGATCACCAGAATGTTGAACAGCCTTGGACCGCCCGCCTGCGCCGCCATGCCACCGACAATGGTGCCAGTGAGAATGGCGATGAAGGTCGCGCCTTCGATCAGCGCATTGGCGGAGGGCAGACGCTCGCGCGCGAGATGATCGGGCAGGATGCCGTATTTGATCGGGCCGAACAAAGCAGCGATCAGGCCGAAGCCGAACAAAGCGATGAACATGAGGGGCAGCGACTGGCGCGCATAGCCGGCGACCGCGATCAACGCCACGAAGATTTCAAGAAATTTCAGCCACTGCGCGACCCGCGCCTTGTCATGGCGGTCGGCGAGTTCGCCGCCCAATCCCGACAGAAAGAAATACGGCGCGATGAAAACGGCACTGGCCAAGGTAATCAGCACCGCCGCCTGTGACTGCGTGACGTCGGCGCCGAACAGAATCAGAAAAACCAGCGAGGTCTTGAGGAAATTGTCGTTGAATGCCGCGAAGAACTGGCACCAGAACAACGGCGCGAAGCGCCTGGACAATAGCAGCGGCCGGAGCATGGATTTCCAGTAGCACAGAGTTTGCCCGGCCGCGCGCGCAAAAAAGGGCGGTCCGAAGACCGCCCTTCTTGTGACGCATGATCTATTCCGAAATCAGCCGCGGGCGCGGAAGATGCGCCGGCGGGCAAAGCGGCGGGGTGCCTTGGTGTTAGCTTCAACGAGCAATGCTGCCATGCCAAGGCCGATAGCGATCACGAGGGCGACGGTGAAGAACGAAATCCACATCGTATAGCCTCCTACGCTGGCGCGATCCTCGCGCGGGGGGTCGTCAGCCAAGAACGCAGAACGCGCGTTCCAGTTCCGTATCAGATTCGGCGGCGCGTGTGGCGGTATAGCGATGCTGAAACGAGCGAGGCCGTAACGGCACGAAATGAGTCGTTTACGATCATAATTTCAGCGATGACTGCAAATCGGCGAGCATTATGCGCAAATCCAGCTCGCGGAACTCGATATGCATCTTGCGCAGCCAGCGTTGCAATTCGATGTGGACGTCGAGCGGAATATTTTTTGCGTTGGCCAGTTCCTTGTCGGAAAAAGAAAACGGCGGTTTTTCGATAAATTTGCGCAGGCCAGGCGCCAGCGCCGGAAAGCGCAGCATCGCAGCGCCGCTGCCCGACACCGGATATTTGTCGCGATACTGGCCGGCGCCGAGCATTTCGTTATGCACCGGCGACAAGGTCATGCGCGGAAAGCGCAGGCGCAGGTTGCGATAGGCCTCGGTCGAGGCGCGGTCGTTCGAGATGACGAACAGAATGACCGGCGCAATCGAGCGCCGCCGCGCTTCGTCCATGAAGCCGATGCGGTGCGCTAAAGTGAAAAACGATTCGAAAGCGTCGTGGCCGACATCGATGATCTTGGCGGTCTCGTCCGGCGACACCAGCGAATCGAACAGCGCCATCTGGCCCTGCACGTCGCCGACGGCGGCAGCGGTGACATCGCCCGGCAGAAACTGCGTCAGCGTGTCTTCGCCGGTGTTGAGGTCGAAGGCCTGGAAGGCGCGCTCTTCCTGCCGGTGATAATCGACCAGCAGGCGCGCGAGCAGCGTCTTGCCGACCCGCGAGCGCGGCGACGCAACGATGGTGACAGTATTGCGGAACGTCATCGTCTCTCGACCCGTCATCCTCTGACGCGACCGAAACGAGCCGCGCGCAGGGCCTTAACCGGCGAGCTTAACCAGCAACCTGGCGGACGGTGTTTTCGGTCTTCGGCGACACCAGATCGATCAGCTTGACCCGGTCGTATTCGCCCCAGACATTGCCGAGCCAATCACGCACATAGCCGCGCAGCACGAATGAATAATTGGCGGCCTCGCCCCTGGCGTTCTTGTTGGCGACGAACTGCACATAGGGAACGCTGGCCACTTCCACCTGCTCGGTCGCCATTTCGTTGAGCTTGGGGATGTTGATTTCCTGCGCGTTCTTGATCTGGTTGAAATAGGAATTGGCGGTCGCCGGATCCCAGTCGAAGAACGAGGTGTCGTTGATGTGGTTCTTGACCAGGAAGTAGTTGGCGTCGCCGACGAAACGCGCGGTCTCGGCGATTTCCTCGAGTGATGCGATCGACGGCCCGAGAATGTGAAACACGGCGAAAGTGATCTGGCCCTTCTTGGCCGATTCGATGAAGCCGATGTCGTTGAGCGCCTGCAAGGTCGGCGACAACAGGCCGGCGCGGATGTCGATCACCGTGACCTTGGCGTCGGCCGAGCCGAGCGTGTCGAAAATCTTCATCTGGTCGGCGACCTGGGTCACATCGACGATTTCGGTTTTATCCGGATGGAAGCGGTGCAGCGTGCCGCGCGGCGCTTCGGTGTCGAAGGCGCGGGTCGGCGTCTGATGCGCACCGAAATAATCGAGCAAGGTGCGGGCGACGGTGGTTTTGCCGACTCCGCCTTTGTCGGCACCGACGAGGACGACTGCTGATTTGACCATTGCGTTACTCTAAGATCGAAATGCGACAGTTTTGGCGTCGCGCCTATGCGGGTATCTTATTACTGCGAGTTCCGGAACGATGACAGGATTATTCGCGGCAAGAGAGGTATTCGGCGAGAGAGACGGGACTCTGTCACCCTTCGCGCGGATTGAAGGCTGGCTTGCCAACCGAAGCGGCACGGGCCGCGAAGGTTGGTGCCGACGGAGGGATTTGAACCCCCGACCCCCCGCTTACGAAGCGGATGCTCTACCGCTGAGCTACGTCGGCTGACCCGCATGATCCCAAAAAGTGGATACCGGTTTTCGGAACAGATCATGCGGAAAACATGAATTCTGGCGCCTTACTATCGGCGCGGCGCTGCGTTGGCAAGCAAGACGGGTTTCGCAGGCTATCTAGCGAAATATCTGCTTGAGCCGCTCCCAGGGGCCCGCGACCGAGGCCTGCGTGGTTTCCGGCGCCTGGTCGCCGTCGAGACCCGATTCGGGGCCGGGATCGTCGGGGGCACGGACCAGCGGAATAACGGCTTCGGCCGCAGCCGGCCGGGCCACCGGCCTTTGCGCCTTGCGCAGCGGCACGACCTCGGCGGTCGGCTGCGGCGGCTCTTCAATGGCCGCGGGGGCAGGCTCAGGCTGTGCCAACTCCACCTTTGGCTCCGGCTCCGCCTTTGGTTCCGGCAAAGGCGGCGGGGCGGCGTCGATGACCGGATGGGTCATGCCGATTTCCGCTAAAGGCACGCGCCATTCATAGCCATCGAGCCGGCCATGGGGCGAAACCGGCAGCCAGCGGTCCGACACCACACCGTCGGCGGTCCAGACCGGATCGCCGGCGGCGCGCATGGCGCGGCCCATCCATTCGCGCACGCGGCCTTCATCGCCGTGCTCGGTTTCCTCGAGCTCGGCCATCAAGGTGGCGACGCGACGCGTCAGCGCCGTGACATAGGGCGCCAGCGCGGCGCGGGCGGTGGCGAATTCGCGGGCGTCAATGGCGGCGCGCGCCACGGCCAGCGCGCCTTCGACCTGGCCCGGCGCCTTGTCGGCGAGCGATTGCATGCGGGTGAGCCGCGCGCGCGCCGAATCGCCGGTTCGCACATGGGCATAGGCGTCGGCGATGTCGGGATGCGGATTGAGCTTCCATGCCGCGTTGAGAATTTTCGAGGCGCGGCGGGCGTCGCCCGCCTCAGTCAGCCGCTTGCCAGCCAGAGCCGCCGCCGGCACCAGATCGGGCGCCAGCTTGACCGCTTCCAGCACCGCCGCGCGCGACGCATCGCGGTCGGACTCATCGAGCGCCTGAGCGCGCGCTGTCAGCAGCACGGCGCGCTTGCGGCGATAGTCATTCTTGTCGAGCGCGGATTTCATGTGCTCAAGCGCTTGCAGCGCGCCGTCCCAGTTGGCGGCGGCGCAGCGATCGTCGAGCACCGCCTGCCCGGCCCAGGACAGGCTGGGCGCAGCCTTGGCGGCCTCCTCGGCAAAGCGGCGCGCTGACGCGGCATCATTGCGGCGCTGCGCCTCGATATAGAGACCGCGCAAGCCGAGCAGTTTGGTGTCGTCGTGCCGCGTCATTTCGTGAAAAGCGCGCTCGGCGCCGGCGCGGTCACCGGCCATTTGCGCCGACTGCGCGGTCAAGAGCAGCATCAGCGGATCGCCCGGCGACAGTCTTGCCGCTTCGTCGGCGGATCTGCGCGCCAGCCTGAGATCGCCGGCGCCGATGGCGACCAGCCCGCGCGTGATGGCGAGATGGCCCTTCATGGCGCGGCGATGGCGGAAGAACAGCGACACCTGATCGGGCGAGCGCAAAATGGCGCGCGCCGCCGACCAGACGATCATGGCGACGACGACCACGGCGGCGACGGCCAGCAGCGCGACCATGAACGAGGTCTCGATGCGATAGCCCATCCAGGTGATCAATACATCGCCGGGACGATCGGCGAGCCAGACAAAGCCGGCGGCGGCGAGCGCGACGGTGACGAGGAAGAGAACGACCTGGATCATGCCGTCCTCACTTCGAACCGAGCGAACGGGCGGCGTCAGCGGCGTACTGACGCGCGGCGGCAAGCGCCGCCTGGCGGCTTTGCGCCTTGGCGATCCAGCCTTGCGCCGGCGCGCGGTGCGCGTCGCTGAGTTTGCCGAGATCGTCGAGAGCGGCAGCAATGTCAGCTTTGGCGGCATCGGCTTCGAGCCGCGCCAGCACGGCCGACGGGTCGTCGCCCACCGGCGCATCGACGGGCCGAACGCGCACGAGCTGTCCGGCATTGGCTTGCAGGCGCTCAAGGAAGCCGCCCGATACCGGCGGGCTGCCGGCGGTCTTGATCATGCCGGGCAACAGCGCACTCAAGTCAGAGGCGAGCGATTTCTCGCTCGGCAGGCCGCTGGCGGCGAAGGGCTCAAGCACGGCTGTGGTTTTGGCATCGGCCCCGAGCGCCTTCGCCTGGGCCAGTTCGGCGGCGAACGGTCTGCCGCTGGCCACCGCATCGCGCAACGCCGCGGCGGAAAGCGCCGCGCGCGCGGCGGTGTCGGGAGCGTTCGCCAAATTCGTGACCTTGGCGATCTCGGCGTTGACCGCCTTCGCCGACTCCTCGAGCGCGGCGATGCGCTGCTGCAACGGCGCGAGATCGGCGGAGGATGCGCCGGCATTCGCGGTCTTGGAAACGTCCTGCACGCTACCGCGCAGATCGGCGACGGCTTTTTCGGCGGCTACGGCACGCTCGCGCGCCTGCGTACTGGCAGCGGCAATGTCATCGCTGCGGCGGTTGAGGGCGGTCAGCGCGGCGGCAAGCTGCTCTTCCAGTTTGCCGGCACGCTGCGTCAGCACCTCGATGGCTTTGCTATCCGGCGCGGGGGCTGGCGCGGTGGCCGGCGCCGGGCGCTTCTGCAAGTCCTGCACCTGCGTTTCCAGCCCGGCGATGCGCGCGCGAAGCGCGTCCGCGCCGGAATCGCCGCCCGGCAACACCCCGGTCAGCCACAGCGCCAGCAATATGGCGCCGGTCGCCATTGCGCCGGCGATGCCGGCGGCAAGCACGGGCCATACCGGTCGGGCGGGCGAGTTTTCTTTCGGTTCGGCGGATGGTCCCAATACCGTGTCCGGCTCCGATTCCGGGGCAGCGGCATGCGGCGGCGGATCGGCCTCGCTGGTCACCGGCGGCACATCTTGAGCGGGCATCTCATGCGCGGTCGCTTCGGCAGCGGGGTTTTCCGGCGCGGGAACTTCGGTCGCGGTCAGGTCGATGGTCGGCGCGGCGTGCTTGCGGCGGCCTTTACCGGGCGATGGTGGCGACGTGGGACGCTTTTCGGTCATGCGCTAAATCCTATCAAGCTTTGGCGCTATCGACCAATGCGATCAATGCGGCTTCATCGGGCCTTTTGGCCACACTGATACCGGCAACGCCCGCGGCGGCCAGCGGTTCGGCAATTTGCGTCGACAGGCAGAAGTGCCTGACGCTCAAAGCCTGAGCTTCAATGCCGGCTTTTTTGGCGCCGTCGATGTAGCTATCCGCGCTGCGTCTTGAGAAGTGTAAAACGCCGTCAACCGCGCCCTCCTGCAAGGCCGCGATTAGCGGCGGCGGAAACGGCGCGGTGACGGCGCGATAGACCACCGCCAATTCGGCAGCGATGCCATGCACGGCGAGGTCACCGATCAGATCGCCGGCGCGGTCCTCGCCGGCGAGATACAAAAGCGGGGCGTCCTTGTCGGGACGGCGCGCGCTGATAATACGCAACAAATCGCGCAGGTCGCCGCCGGCCGAGGTGACGTCGGTGAAGCCTGCGGCGCGCGCGGCATCGGCGCTGCGCTGGCCGACGGCATAGAGCGGCAGCTTGATCAGCGCATCGCGCATCTTGTGCGCTTGCAGAGCAATCGCCGCATTGGCGCTGGTGATGATGGCGGCGCCCCAGTGCGGACCAAGGGCGGCATCGATCGTTTCGACCCGCATCAAAGGCGCGACCAGGACCTGATGGCCGCGCGCCCGCAACGCCGCCGCCGAGCGTTCGCTGTCGTCCTGCGGCCGGGTGAGAACGAGGCGCATGGTTAGTTTTCTCTGCGCATGATCTTGTCCGAAAACCGCTTCACACTTTTCGGGATCATGCGCGCATTAATCGAAAAATTTCGAACCGGCGGCGTGCTTCAATTCGCGCCCCGCGTCGGCGCCGATTTCGACGGCGTCGCGCAAATGGCCGTTGCCGCTGATGTCATGCGCGGCGGCGCCATCGGGCCGCGCGATCAGGCCGCGGAAATGCAGCGTGTTGCCTTCGAGCGCGGCATGGCCGGCGATCGGGGTTTTGCATGAACCGTCGAGTACGGCGAGGAAAGCACGTTCGCATGACACCGCGATGGAAGTTTCAAGATGATCGATGCGCGCCAGAATATCGCGCGTCCTTTTGTCGTCGGCGCGCGCTTCCAGCCCGATGGCGCCCTGCGCCACCGCCGGCAGAAACTCCTCAACCGACATGACGTGGGTGGCGTGTTCGGTGAGGCCGAGACGCTTCAACCCGGCCATCGCCAGCAATGTGGCGTCGAACTCGCCGCTGGCGAGCTTGCGCAACCGCGTCTCGACATTGCCGCGCAGCGGCACGACGCGCAGATCGCCGCGCGCCGCTTTGGTGATCGCCTGACGGCGCAGCGACGCGGTGCCCATGGTGGCGCCGCGCGGCAGTTCCATCAGCGACTTTGCGATGCGGCTGATGAACACATCGCGCGGGTCCTCGCGCTCGAGGCAGGCCACAAGGGCCAGCCCCGGCTGCGAATAGGTCGGCATGTCCTTGGCCGAATGCACCGCCAGATCGACGCGGTTGCCGAGCAGCGCTTCCTCGATTTCCTTGGTGAACAGCCCCTTGCCGCCGACCTCGGACAAAGGCCGGTCCTGGATGGCGTCGCCGGAGGTGCGAATGACGACGATCTCGATGTCCTCGACAGGTGCGCCCATGGCCTGCGCCAGTTGCGCCTGCACGGTGCGCGCCTGAACCAGCGCCAGCGGGCTGCCGCGTGTGCCGATGCGAAGAAGGGGGGTGCCGGATTGCGTCATATTACCTCGCGATGCTAGGCACGTTGTAGTTCAGGCGGCCCAAAATTGGGAGGGTCGGAGACAGAAATGATCGTCCTCGGCATCGAAACCACCTGCGACGAGACCGCCGCCGCGGTGATCGAACGCGCCGAGGACGGCCGCGCCCAGATCCTCTCCAATGTCGTCCTCAGCCAGGTCAGCGAGCACGCGGCCTTCGGCGGCGTGGTGCCGGAAATCGCCGCGCGCGCCCATGTCGAGGCGCTCGACATGATCATTGCCCGGGCCATGGACGAGGCCGGCAAGACCTATGACCAGCTCGACGGCATCGCCGCCGCCGCCGGCCCCGGCCTGATCGGCGGCGTCATCGTCGGCCTGACCACTGCCAAGGCGATCGCGCTGGTGACGAACAAGCCGCTGGTCGCCATCAACCATCTGGAAGCACATGCGCTGACCGCGCGGCTGACCGACAACACGCCGTTTCCCTATTGCCTGTTTCTCGCTTCCGGCGGCCATACCCAGGTCGTCGCCGTGCTCGGCGTCGGCCATTATGTGCGTCTCGGCACGACGCAGGACGACGCCATTGGCGAAGCCTTCGACAAGACCGCGAAACTACTCGGCCTCGGCTATCCGGGCGGGCCGCAAGTGGAGAAGGAAGCGCTGCATGGCGACGCCAAGCGCTTCGCGCTGCCGCGGCCGATGCAGCACCGCAAGGATGCCGACTTCTCGTTTTCCGGGTTGAAAACAGCGCTGCGGCTGGAAGCGGAAAAGATCGCACCTTTGTCCGATCAGGACGTTTGCGATCTCTGTGCGTCGTTCCAGCAGGCCGTCGTCGATGTCGTGTTCGACCGTTTGCGCTCAGGCTTAAGGCTGTTTCGCGCGCAATACGGCGCGCCCTCCGCTTTGGTCGCCGCCGGCGGCGTCGCCGCCAATCAGGCGATCCGCAAGGTGCTGCACCGCCTCGCTTTCGAAACCGGCACGGTACTGATCGCGCCGCCGCTCGATCTGTGCACCGACAATGGCGCGATGATCGCATGGGCTGGCGCCGAACGCATCGCGCTCGGCCTTGTCGATACAATGGAAACCGCGCCGCGCGCGCGCTGGCCGCTCGATGAAATCGCCGCCGCCAAAGGCGCACTCAAGGGCACGGCGGCGTACAAGTGATGATGGCGATGACGCAGATGAAGCGGAGGCAATCTCTTTCTTTACCTCCCCCCTTGAGGGGGAGGTCGACGGCCGAAGGCCGGCGGGAGGGGGGTCTCTTTTTAATCTCGCAATTTGAAGTTACCCCCCTCCCCAACCCTCCCCCTCAAGGGGGGAGGGAGAAGGCTGACGCACTGCTCGTTCAAATTATCCGAGCCACCGAATGACAAGCATTCAACGCATCGCAGTCCTTGGAGGCGGCGCCTGGGGCACAGCGCTGGCGCAAGTCTGCGCCCGCGCCGGGCGCGACGTCATGCTGTGGGAATTCGACGCCAGCAATGCCGAACATCTCGCTGACAAGCGCGAAAGCAAATTCCTGCCCGGCGTGAAGCTGGAAGACAATATCAAGGTGACGCGCGCTTTGGCGGAAGCGGCGCAGAGCGACGCCATCTTGCTGGTGGTGCCGGCGCAGGCGATGCGCTCGGTGATCAAGTCGCTGGCGCAGACCATGAAGAACGGCACGCCGGTGATCGCCTGCGCCAAAGGTATCGAGCACGGCACGCATAAGTTCATGACCGAGATCATTGCCGAGCACGCGCCGGCGGCCGTGCCGGCGATCTTGTCGGGGCCGAGCTTCGCCGCCGACGTGGCGCGCGGCCTGCCGACGGCGGTGACCATCGCTGCGGCGGACGACGGCGTGGCGCACGATCTGGCGCATGCTTTGAGTTCCGGCACGTTCAGGCCGTATCATTCCAGCGATGTGCGCGGCGTCGAGATCGGCGGCTCGGTCAAGAACGTGCTGGCGATCGCGTCCGGCATCGTCACCGGGCGCGGATTGGGCGCGAGCGCTTCCGCCGCACTGACGACACGCGGCTTCGCCGAAATGATGCGCTTCGGCAAGGCCTTCGGCGCCAGAGCCGAGACGCTCACGGGATTGTCGGGATTGGGCGATTTGATTTTGACCTGCTCGTCGCCGCAATCGCGCAATTTCTCGTTCGGCGCGTCGCTGGCCAAGGGCGTGGCGCCGGACGGCAAGCTGGCTGAAGGGGCCTTCACCGCGCCGGTCATTCTCGAAATGGCGCGCGATAAGAACATCGACATGCCGATCTCGGTTGCGGTCGCCGCCGTGCTGGCGGGTGAACAGAGCGTCGATCAGGCGATCGAGTCGCTGATGGCGCGGCCGATCCGCGGAGAATGAGCCGACAATGGCGAAGCCCAAAGCCGCGCTGTTTTACAACTATCCGTCGGCGATCGAAGGCGAGGTCTTCGGCCTAGGCCGGCGCGAGCGTATCGCCGAACTGACCGAGCTTTATCCGCACGTCATCCACGCCGGCAATTTCGCCGAACACGCGCCGCGTCTTGGCGACGTTGAAGTAATCTTCGCCACCTGGGGCATGATGAACTTCAGCGCGGTACAGCGCGCTCAATTGCCGAAGCTCAAAGCGGTGTTCTACGCCGCCGGCAATGTGAAGGCCTTCGCACCGAGCCTGATCGACCACGGCATCGTCCTGGTGAGCGCCTGGGCGATCAACGCCATTCCGCCGGCGGAAATGTGCCTGTCGCAAATCCTGCTCAGCCTGCGCGGCTATTTCCGTACCGCGCGGCAGTACCGCGAGATGAAATCGTTCGACGCCAAGAAGTACTGGCGGCCCGGCGTGCAGGACGAAACAGTAGGCCTGATCGGCCTTGGCTATATCGGCTCGCTGCTGCGCAAGAAGCTTTCCGACTATCCAATCAAGGTGATCGCGCACGATCCGTTCCTGACCGCAAAGCGCGCCGCTGAACTGGACGTGACGCCGGTGTCGCTCGAGGAACTGTTCGCGACGTCCTACATCGTCAGCAATCACATCCCCGATCTGCCGGATACCCGCAATGTGCTCGACCGCAAACTGTTCGCCTCGATGCGCGACGGCGCGACCTTTATCAATACCGGGCGCGGCGCACAGGTTGTCGAGACCGATCTGATCGCGGTGCTGAGCGCGCGGCCCGATCTCACCGCGCTGCTTGATGTCACTGCGCCGGAGCCGCCGGACGCTGGCTCTGAATTATGGCGGCTGCCGAATATCATCATCAGCCCGCATATCGGCGGTACCACCGGCCATGAAGTCGTGCGCCTCGCCGATTGTGCGATTCAAGAATTCGAAGCCTGGCGCGACGGCAAACCGCTGCGCTATCAGGTGACGCCCGAAATTTTCCGGACCATGGGATGAGCTTTTAAATGGCGTACTGGCTTCTGAAATCCGAACCCGATGCCTGGTCGTGGGACCAGATGGTGAAAGCCGGGCCTAAGGGCACCGCCTGGACCGGCATCCGCAATCACACCGCCAAGCTCAATATGAAGAAAATGAAGAAGGGCGACCGCGGCTTTTTCTATCATTCCAATGTCGGCAAGGAGATCGTCGGCATCGTCGAGGTCGTCAAGGAAGCCTATGCCGATCCGACCGCGGAGGCGGGCTCGCCTTGGGTCTGCGTCGACGTGAAAGCGGTCGAGCCGCTGAAGAAGCCGGTGACGCTCGCCGATATCAAGGCCGAACCGAAGCTCGCCGAGATCCAGTTGCTCAAGCAGTCGCGGCTGTCGCTGCCGGCGATCACCGACACCGAATGGAAATTCGTGTGTAGGGTGGGCGGGCTGTAGAGGGAGAGCACCATGGGCGGACCCGCCAATCTTCTCAGCGT
>CAMBQQ010000050.1 GCA_945870035.1 Rhizobium sp. Q54
GGATCGCCTTTCGCCGATAGTGCCGCCAGCCGATTATCCGCATCGAAAAATCCGAGCTGCCCCATCGTCAGTCTCCTAGAATCATGCCGTCAGGGCAGCAGACTCGCACGGGGCCGAGGGGCATGCTATTTTTCGAGGTGCCCTTAACAATGAAGTGGTTAAAAGCGTTTTCAAGCGAAGTGGGCACCGGTTCGCGTGAAGAAAACGCGTCAAACAAAAAAGCGCGGCGTTTAACGTTAATACCCGCGCGCCCGTTCAGCTCTTGCGGCTGAGCAGAAACACGCCCTGCTCGCCGAACAGGTTCCAGAACCACCACGGCGCATTGAGTCGCAGCGGCGAGCCCCAGGCGTTGAGCGCCACTGCCTTCTCGATCTTGACGTCGATGGCGTTGCAGAGCTGGACGAAGTCCTTGATCGTGCAATGGTGGATATTCGGTGTGTCGTACCAGCTATAGGGCAGGATATCGGTCTGCGGCATGTGGCCGGCGAACAGCAATTGCAGCCGCACCGTCCAGTGGCCGAAATTCGGGAACGACACCACGGCGTGGCGGCCGATGCGCAGCATGTGCTCCAGAACGACGCGCGGATGGCGCGTCGCCTGCAGCGTCTGCGACAGGATCACATAGTCGAAAGCGTCGTTCGGATAATCGCCGAGATCGGTGTCGGCGTCGCCCTGGATCACGGCGAGACCCTTCGCGACGCATTCATTGACGCCCTCGCGTGACAGCTCGATGCCACGGCCATCGACATCCCGGCTTTCGCCGAGCAGATGCAACAGCTCGCCATCGCCGCAGCCGACGTCGAGCACCTTGGCGCCGCGCGTCACCATTTGCGACACGAGTACGAGATCGACACGGGCGCCGGTCGAGGTGCGGGCGATTTTTGCGGCGTTGAATTCTGTCATGGGACGATCACTTGCTGGTCAAGCCGCGCGCCAATCCGCGCGCTTTACGCGCGCCTTCGAGGAAGCCGCGCACGATGCCGAACATTTCCGGCTCGTCGAGCAGGAAGGCATCGTGGCCCTTGTCGGTGACGATTTCGGCGAACGACACGCGCGCGCTGGCGGCGTTGAGCGCGTGCACGGTGGCGCGCGATTCCGAGGTCGGGAACAGCCAGTCGCTGGTGAACGAAATGACGCAGAACCGCGTTGGCGTATCCTTGAACGCAGCCGCCAAAGTGCCGCCGGCATCCGCCGCCAGGTCGAAGTAATCCATCGCTCGCGTCAGGTAGAGATACGAATTGGCGTCGAAACGCTCGACGAAGGTGATGCCCTGGTGGCGCAGATAGGATTCCACTTCGAAATCGGCGTCGAACGAAAACGTCGGATTCTCGCGATCCTGAAACTTGCGGCCGAATTTACGGTGCAACGCCGCGTCCGACAAATAAGTGATGTGCGCGCCCATGCGCGCCACCGCCAGTCCACGCCGCGGATTGCTGCCTTCAAGATGATAGCGCCCGCCGCGCCATTCCGGATCGGCCATGATCGCCTGGCGGCCGACTTCATGGAACGCGATGTTCTGCGCCGAATGCCGCGTCGCGCAGGCGATAGGCACCGCGGCGAACACGCGGCTCGGAAAGCTCGCCGCCCATTGCAGCACCTGCATGCCGCCCATCGACCCGCCGACCACGGCGAACAAAGTATCGATGCCGAGATGATCGAGCAGCATGGCCTGCGCCCGCACCATGTCGCGAATGGTGACGACCGGAAATTCCAGCCCCCACGGTCTGCCGGTTTGCGGATTGGTCGAGGCCGGGCCCGACGATCCCATGCAGCCGCCAATGACGTTCGGACAGATGATGAAGTAGCGCGCCGGATCGAGCGGCTTGCCGGGCCCGATCAGGGTTTCCCACCAGCCGTTCTTTTTGGTGACGGGGTGGACCTGCGCGACATATTGATCGCCGGTCAGCGCATGGCACACCATCACGGCATTGGACTTGTCGGCGTTCAGCGTGCCGTAGGTCGTATAGGCGATCTGGAATGGCGACAGCGACACGCCGGCGTCGAGCTTCAATGGCTTGTCGGCGCCAAAGGTGGCGATCAGCGAGTCCCGCGGACGATCGGCGTCGCGCACGATCGTATCGGTCAGCGATTGAGCATCCACCATTTGCGAACAAGGCCTCCGAATGAGGCCTCTCCCACCGCGCGACAACAGGCCATAAAAAAACCCGGCCTGAACAAAGGTTCGGCCGGGACACATGTTCCCCGGCCTGTTTAGCGAGTTGTTTAACGTGGCTGCAAGCCGGCCGGCTCAAATGACCACGGACCAAGGATTTAGTACCGGTCGCGGGGGCCGTCAAGGCGGCCGGCTCTTCGCTCACCTCCCCCTGAAAGGGGGAGGTCGTCCGAATAGCGCGTTAACGCGCTATGCGGACGGGTGGGGGTCAACTTATCGGCTTGAGAGTAAGACGCTGCACAGCGGATGACCCCCTCCCTAACCCTCCCCCTTTCAGGGGGAGGGAATAGAAAGCTCGCACCTCAGGGTGACGGATAGCCAGTTTGATTTCAGGCCCCCGGCCCCCTATCAATGCGGCCATGCCAACGCCGCCCAAAGCCCCCGACCTGACCGAGCTCCGCAAGGAGATCGACCGTATCGATGAATCCATGCACCGCCTGCTAATGGAGCGCGGCGACATCATCGACCGGCTGATCGCGGTCAAAAAGAGCCAGGACACCGGCTCGGCCTTCCGGCCGGCGCGCGAGGCCGAAATGATGCGCCGCCTGGTGCAGCGCCACAAAGGCATCCTGCCGCTCGACACGGTCGAGAGCATTTGGCGCGTCATCATCGCCACGTTCACTTATGTGCAGGCGCCGTTTTCGGCCCATGCCGATTTCTCGGCCGGCGACGCCTTGATGCGGGACTCCGCCCGCTTCCATTTCGGATTTACGGTGCCCCTGGTGCCGCATATGGGCGCCGCCGCCGTGGTCGATGCCGTCTCGACCTCGAAGGGCGACCTCGGCCTGGTGCCGGCGATAGGCATGGCCAGCGCCGGCCCATGGTGGACCGCGCTCGAATTCGATGCCGCGCCGAAGATCATCGCCCGCCTGCCTTTCGTCGAGCGCGCCGACCATCCGGCGGCGCTGCCGGTGTTCCTCATTTCGCGCGCCGCCGCGGACGCGATGGCGACCGAGGCCGGGGTCTGGAGCGTGCGGGTGTCGGGCTGGTCGGCAAAGGCCGCACACATGCTCGCGGGCATGGCCGAGTTTCTCGCCGTGCCCGACCGCGCATTCGACGGCGCCGCCCTTCTGGTGACGCTGCCGAAAGAGGAGAGCATCGAGGACATCGCCAAGGCGCTGGTCAATGCCGGCGTCACCGTGCGTTCGACAGCCCTCGTCGGCAGCCACGCGACCCGCTATACGGTTGCTGAAAAAGCCTGAATTTTAGAAAGCCTGTCATGACCACTCAACGCCCGACCCCGCGCCCCGGCGTGCTCGATATCGCCCCTTACGTTCCCGGCAAGAGCAGCGCGCCCGGCGTCGATAAAATCTACAAACTCTCGTCGAACGAGAGCCCGCTCGGCCCGAGCCCGAAAGCCATCGCCGCCTATCAGACGGCATCGCCGAAGCTCGAGGATTATCCGGACGGCGCAGTTACCGAACTGCGCACGGCGATCGGCCGCGCCTTCGGCCTCGATCCCGCGCGCATCGTCTGCGGCGCCGGCTCCGACGATCTGCTCAATCTGCTGGCGCACGCTTACCTGCGCGACGGCGACGAGGTGATCTACAGCGAGCACGGCTTCCTGATGTATCCGATCTACACGCTCGGCCATGGCGGCAAGCCGGTGAAGGTCCCGGAGAAAAACTTCACCGCCGACATCGACGCGATGATCGCGGCGGTGACGCCGCGCACGCGCCTCGTCTTCATCGCCAATCCGAACAACCCGACCGGCACCTATGTGCCGTTCGACGAGATCAAGCGCCTGCACGCGGCGCTGCCGCCGCATGTCATCCTCGTGCTCGACGCCGCCTATGCCGAATACGTGCAGCGCAACGATTACGAAGCCGGCATCGAACTGGTGGCGACATCCGAGAACGTCGTGATGTGCCGCACCTTCTCGAAGATCCACGGCCTTGCGGCGGTGCGGCTCGGCTGGCTGTACGGGCCGGAGAATATCGTCGATGCGCTCAACCGCGTGCGCAATCCTTTCAACGTCAACACGCCGGCAATGAAAGCCGGCATTGCCGCAATCGAGGATGCCGCGCATCTTGAGGCGTCGGTCGCGCACAACAACAAGTGGCTGGGCTGGGTGGCGGCCGAGATCGAAAAGCTCGGACTGAAAGTGACGCCCAGCGTGGCGAACTTCGTGCTGATCCATTTCCCCGAGACCAAGGGCAAGACCGCCGCCGACGCTGACGCATTCCTGACCAAGCGCGGCATCATCCTGCGCCGCGTCGCCGGCTACGGCCTGCCCAACGCGTTGCGCATGACCATCGGCACCGAGGAAGCCAACCGGCTTGTAGTCTCGGCGCTGAAGGAGTTTGTGGCGTGATGATGCCCCTCAGCCGTTTCTCCGTCACCCTGAGGCGCGAGCGTAGCGAGCCTCGAAGGGCGACGGCCGGTGTGGTCAAAGTCTTGGCCGTCCATCCTTCGAGGCCCGGCTGCGCCGGGCACCTCAGGATGACGGTGAGAGGCAGGCGATGAGCAGCAAGGCACCACTCTACAACCGCCTTGCCCTGATCGGCGTCGGCCTGATCGGCTCGTCGATCGCGCGCGCGGCGCGTGCGCAAGGCGCCGTCGGCTCGATCGTCGCCACCGCGCGCTCGGAGGCGACGCGCAAGCGCGTCGCCGAACTGGGCCTCGCCGACCAAGTCGTTGAAACGGCCGCCGCCGCCGTCGAAGGCGCCGACCTCGTCATCGTCTGCATTCCGGTCGGCGCCTGCGGCCCGGTCGCCAAGGAGATCGCCCCGCATCTCGCGCCCGGCGCCACCGTGTCCGATGTCGGCTCGGTCAAAGGCTCCGTGGTGCGCGATATGGCGCCGCATCTGCCGAAGACCGTTCATTTCGTCCCGGCGCATCCGGTCGCCGGCACCGAATATTCCGGCCCCGACGCCGGCTTTGCCGAACTGTTCGTCAATCGCTGGTGCATCCTGACGCCGCCGGAAGGCCAGGACACGGCCGCGGTGGAAAAGCTCGCGGCGTTCTGGCGGCTGATCGGCGCCAATGTCGAGACCATGGCGCCGGATCATCACGATCTGGTGCTAGCCGTCACAAGCCATCTGCCGCATCTGATCGCCTACACCATCGTCGGCACCGCCGACGAACTGGAAAGCGTGACCCGCTCGGAAGTGCTGAAGTTTTCCGCCGGCGGCTTCCGCGACTTCACGCGCATCGCCGCGTCCGACCCGACCATGTGGCGCGACGTGTTCCTCGCCAACAAGGACGCCGTACTGGAAATGCTCGGGCGTTTCAACGAGGACGTCTCGGCTTTGACCAAGGCGATCCGCAAAGGCGACGGCGACGCCTTGTTCGAGCACTTCACCAGGACGCGCGCCATCCGCAAGGGCATCGTCCAGATCGGCCAGGATTCACCGGTGCCGGACTTCGGCCGTCCACATCCGGACCTGCCGCAGGAGCCGTTGCCGAAGCCTTACGCAGCGGACGGGGATTGATCCGCCGCCATCATTGCTTCCGGACGGCTACTGACACCCGCCGGCGGCGACGTCGCACGCCTGGCGTTCTCTTGGCGTCCGCGCCCGCCGTTTGCATGCATCAAAGGTCGCTGCGCACTTCGAGGCGCGATACCGGCAACTATTGTATGCGGCGCGACAGGAGCCGGTTTGGTGCGGATTCTTCGCACGGGCGAGGCACATGTTGAGTTGCGTGGTGCAGCGCACTTGAAGATGGGACAGTTGCGCGCCAGCTCCCGCAAACAGAGCATCTCCCGCCAACAGGATCGTCAATGTCAAAACTGAAGCGCCGATAAGACGTCTGCGTTTCATCAGGAAAGCCTCCATGATTTCATCGAATGATGAACGCTAAAGAGTCCGAGCCCTGGAATATTGATGCACGTCAATCGGCTATGGCTCGGCGCCAGGCATCTGGTCGATGGACCTGAGCCTTATGCCTCCGACGAAGGTGAGATTATCTTTCGGCGAGAGCCAGCCTGGCGCCGAGCAGGACAAAGGCGCCGGCGAAGGTGCGCCGCATCCAGGTCAGCACCCGCGGCCGCGTAACAAGGTGATCGCGGATCGAGGCGGCGAACAGGCCGTAGCCGACAAACACCACGAACGTCATCAGCATGAATACGGCGCTGAGATCGAGCATCCGCGCCACCGCGTCCGGCTCACCGGCGTTCACGAACAAAGGCAGGAAGGCCAGAAAGAAGATCGAAAGCTTTGGATTGAGGATGTTGATGAGAATGCCCTTGACGGCGATCTGCGCCACCGACCGCGCGTCAAGTTGCTGCTCGACATTGATCGGGCTGCGGTCGCGCCATGTTCCCCACGCCATGTAGAGCAGGTAGGCGCAGCCGGCATATTTGAACATTTCAAACGCCAGCGCGCTGGTGTGCAGCAGCGCCGCGAGACCAAGAATGGCGGCGGCGATATGCGGCACGATGCCCAAGGTGCAGCCGAGGGCGGCGACGATGCTGGCGCGCGAGCCGCGTGAAAGACCGGTCGCCAATGTGTACAGCACGCCTGTGCCCGGCGAGATGACGACGATGAATGACGTGATCAGGAATTCGACGGTCATGGCGGCAGTCTAGGCAGATCAGCTGCCTGCGCCAACGGCTATTCGGCCGCCTGCATGGTGGTGCCCTGCAATTTGTCCTGGGCATGAACGAGGCGCTGCATGATCTTGAGATCGCGCTCCTTCAATTCGAGGCAGGAATCGGCCCAGATCGCGACGATGCGGTCGAGTTCGTCGAGCGTCACTGGATTGACCTCGCGCCCGGCGCGATAAACGCCGCGGGCGCCGGCGTGCCGCCTTTTGTGCTTTTCCATGTAGTCGCGCACCGCCGCGATGCCCTGCCCGGGCTCGGCGACGATATGCACCAGCCCGGCGTCGACCATTTCATCGGCGGTATAGGTGCGGCCGTTCAGCATCATTTCCTCGGCGAAGGCCGCGCCGATGCGTCGCGACAGCAACGTATAGGCTCCCATGCCGGGAAACAGGCCGAACAGGCTTTCCGGAAAACCGAATTTAGCGGTGCGCTCGGCGACGATGACATTGAACGACAGCAGCGTCTCGAAGCCGCCGCCAAAGGCATCGCCTTGCGCCAGCCCGATGGTGATCATCGGCAGGCCGAGCGTATTCAAATTCTTGTGCAGAACGCGAACGCAGGACTCGCCGTAAGAAACCAAAGCCTGCCGGTCCCGCGCACGAATTTTGGCGAGGAAATAATCAAGGTCGCCGCCGAGATTGAACACGCCAGGGGTCCGCGAACCGAGCACCAGATAGCGCAGGCGTTCGGGACAGCCGGCGAAGGCCGACATGATGGCGCTCTGGCCGGCGCGGAAATCGTTCAACAGTCCGAGATTGTAACTGGGCCGGCCATTCGGCCGCATGAAGGTCCACAGCGCGCCGGCGTCCGAATCCCACGACACTTCCAGTTGCGAAAGCTCGAACAAGTTCCGCGCGTCGCGGCCAGTGTGAAAATCGAAGAACGTTGTCGCTTCGGTGGGGCCAGCCGGCTGCGACGCCGCGTAAGCCGTCGCCTGCATTCCGGTCAGGGCGCTCTCTTCCGAGTAAGCAGCGATTGCCATCATACGCACCGGTTAACGATTTCTTAAGGTTAACCGAACCTAAACGATTCCACAATCTTGCGTTGCTGCCTCCGCCATGCGCCAGACGCGCAGCAGTCATCACCGCGCAAATATGTGCCAAAGCGGCACAGTTCCACGCCGGGTGGTTGTAGAGGCGCGTCGACAGCGTCCGGCGCAGCCTGAAACCTTCAAAATAGGCCGTGCCAGAGTTCCAAATATGAGAACAAAATACTGCCGGAGGGTGTGATTTCGTCCGGATTCTTGTTGAGCGAAACTTCACCACAAGTGGCGATTGCCCGGTTCGTTTGCGCGTTGTTGAAACTTGCCCGTTACGGTGATCCTGGGAAACGGGGCACGTGCGCGGACGACATGATTATCAGAAAGCTAATGCAGACGCGAAAGGCCGACGCCGAATTGTCGGGTGACATCCGTGCTGCGCTGATCGAATCGCTGTTTGCGCCGATCTCCTCGCTTGTCGTCGGCGCGCTCGGCTGCGCCATCGTCGGCGCGCTCGTCGCATTCCGCGTCGACGATGCCCTGCTGATGGCGAACTCGGCCGCGATCCTCACCGTTGGCATGCTGCGCGTTGCGTCGGCTTTGCTCTACCGCAAGTCCAAGGCGAGCAACAACGTCGCAGCGACGACGCTGTGGGAGCGCATCTATGAATACGGCGCCTGGGCGTTTTCCGGGCTGCTCGGCCTGTTGTGCTGGCTGACCATCAACCAGACGACGGACGTTTCGCTGCAACTTTCGGTCACCGCCACGTCGATCGGCTACGCAGCCGCGATCTCGAGCCGCAACGCCGGCCGCCCCTTCATCGCCATCGGCCAGCTCGCTTTGTGTACGCTACCGATGGCGGCAGCGCTGCTGATCTATCCGGACTGGATCCACAAGACACTGGGCATCGTTGCGCTGCTGTTCATCTACGGCATGATGGATATCTCGCTGAGCATCCGCGACGTCATCATCCAGGCGCTGACCATGACGCGCAAGGAAGCGGCGCTGGCGGCGCGCTTCGAAGAACAGGCCAACCGGTTCGACATCGCGCTCAACAACATGTCGCACGGCCTTTGCATGCTCGACGAACGCAACCGATTGCAGGTCTGGAACAACCGCTTCATCGAACTTCTGCATCTGAAAAAAATGCCGATCCGCGTCGGCATGCATGTCTCGCAACTGGTGCGGCACAGCATTCGCGCCGGCAATCACAGATCCAGAAGCATCACACAGGTCTTCAGCGATCTCGCCGCCGCCTTGCAGCGCGGCGCCTTCGACCAGTTCCAGATCGCGCCGGACGGCGAACGCACGTTGTCTGTGTCGCGGCGCATGATGGCGGACGGCGGCTCGGTGGTCATTCTCGAGGACGTGACCGAGCGCAAGCGCGCGCAGGAACGCATCGAACGCATGGCCCGCTTCGACGAACTGACCGGGCTCGCCAACCGCACCCAGTTCCACGAACGCATCAATGCCATGCTCGGCGCCGTGCACAAGCCGGAAAATCACGTCGCCATTCATCTGATCGATCTCGACCGCTTCAAGGCGATCAACGACACGCTCGGCCATCCGATCGGCGACAAGCTGCTCAAGCAGGTCGCGGCGCGGCTGAGCACCGAAATCAGGCCGGCCGACATGATCACCCGTTTCGGCGGCGACGAATTCATCGTGCTGCAGACCGGCATGCCCGATCACCAGCACGCCAAGTCGCTGGCGCAGCGCCTGGCGGCGACCCTCAACGACCCGTTCGAGATCGACGGCCATCGCATCGATATCGGCGCTTCGATCGGCGTCGCCATGGCGCCGCGCGACGGCACCGATGCCGACGAACTGCTCAAGAAAGCCGACATGGCGCTGTACGCCGCCAAGAAGCTCGGCGGCGGCGACCATCATTTCTTCGCGGCCGAAATGGAGGAGGCGGCGCAGCAGCGCCGCACGCTCGAACTCGACCTGCGCGAGGCGCTGGCGCAAAATCAGTTTACGCTGAATTTCCAGCCGCTCATCGATCTGCATACCGGCAGGGTGACGACCTGCGAGGCTTTGGTGCGCTGGACCCATCCAGTGCGCGGCAATGTCTCGCCGGCCGAATTCATCCCGGTCGCCGAGGAGACGGGCTTGATCGTCGCGCTCGGCGAATGGGTGCTGAACCGCGCCTGCGTCGAAGCGGCGACATGGCCGAAGGACGTCAAGGTCGCGGTCAACCTGTCGCCGGTCCAGTTCAAGGATCGCAGCCTCGGCCTTCAGGTGGTGACGGCGCTGGCGAAGTCCGGCCTGCCGGCGCGCCGGCTGGAACTGGAAATCACCGAGCGCCTCCTGCTCGAAGACAGCGACGGCACTTTGGCGACGATGCAGCAGCTCAAGGAGCTTGGCGTCAGCCTGTCGCTCGACGACTTCGGCACCGGCTACTCGTCGCTCAATTATCTGCGCAAGTTTCCGTTCCACAAGATCAAGATCGACCAGTCCTTCATCCGCGACCAGAAGAACGAAGTTCAAGCGCGCGCCATCATCGGCGCCATCGCCGCGCTCGGCGCCGGCCTCGGCATGATCGTCGTCGCCGAAGGCATCGAGACCGAAGAGCAGCGCAAACTCGTCACCGCGCAGGGCGTTCACGAAGGCCAGGGTTATTTGTTCAGCCGGCCGATCAATGCGGAAGCCATCCGTGCCCGGCTGGTGCCGACCAGCACCGGGGCGCAACTTGTCGCTTAAAAAGTTCTAGAACAACGCCGGCGCGTCGCCGAGCGGGATCGGCCCGAGATGCATGCGGCCGTCCTCGAAGCGCAGCGGCAACGTCACCGCGCGCTTGCCTTCCAGCGTGGTCTGCTCGCCGATCGCGTTAATGCCGGCCGACAGGTTGGCGCCAACCTGCTGACGCGCCATATTGCCCAGGCCCGGCGACAGACGGTCGAGCACGCCGGCCAGCTTGTCGACCTGCGGCGATGTCTGCACGATCTGCTGCGCGCCGATGAGTTTGAGGAACGGCTCCAGGCCGGCAATGGTGACGCGCAGCTGGCCTTGCAGCCGGCCGCTCGGATTGATCGAGACGCTGCCGCTGCCGATCGCAAGCGTTTCGCCCTGCTGGACGCGCGCTTCGGTGACGTCGATGCGGCCGCCGTCACTTTGAATCTGGCGGAACCGTTCCGCCCACGGCTTCGGCGAAAAGTCGTTGAGGCCGCGCAACACGGTGTTGATCGTGGCGTCGAGCGGGTTGACCAGGGCCGGGTGCAACTCGGGCGCCATCGCGCCGTTAAGCCGCGCCGCCACTTCGACCACCGGCCTGCTGAGCGCCGAGCCTTCGGCGAGGCGGCCGTGGATTTCAACGTGGCTGGCGCGCAGCAGCACGCGGCTTTGACCGCCGCTGACGCCATCGACCGCCGGCCTGTCGAACACCAGCGACACGCGCTCGGGCGACGCCGGCGTGCCGCGCACACTGGATTGCGCCGATTTCCAATTGACGACGAGATGCGGCGCCTGTCCCGGCGCGGCCACGGTGAGCGGGCCCTGAAACTCTCCGATCAGCAACGTGGGCTGATAGACCTGCGCCGCCACCAATATGCCGCGCGCCTTGATGTCGAGCGGCGGCTGGCTCCCCGAGAACAGCGCGGAGGCGGCGTCGCACTGCATTTCAAAGCGGAACGGATAGCCGCCGTAACTTTCCGAGCCGCAGGCATAGACGCGGCCGGCCTTGGCTTCGCGCGCGCGCCAGCCTTCGACGGTCTGCTGGGCCTTCTCGGTCGCGGCGTACCAAAACCAGCTCCAGCCGCCGATCGCGAGAACGACAAGAACGAGCAGCGAAATGTAGCGCCAGGCGGTGCGGCGCGCGGGGTAGACTTGATCCATAGAGATTTCAGAACCTGTGGAATGCGGCGTTTCTACGCCAGTTCATGACGCTGTCCTCTATGCGCAAGATCGCGGCTGAAAACAAGGCCCCGCGGTTGCGAAGGAACAATTGGGCTGATAAGCGATTTCGAGCGAAGTGGGTACCGGTTCGCGTGAAGAAATCGCGTCAAAATAATAATCTAGAGCCTTTCCGGCTTTAATTCTCTCAAAGCCGGAAAGGCTCTAGGCGACACCCGGCATGAGCGAAAATTCACAACAAAGTAACGGCGATTTGTGGGTGTTCGCCTACGGATCGCTGATGTGGCGGCCGGGGTTCGACATCCTGGAGCGGCGCAAGGCGCGCCTGGTCGGCGCCCACCGCGCGCTCTGCGTCTATTCGTTTGTGCATCGCGGCACGCCGGAAAAGCCCGGCCTGGTGCTCGGCCTCGACCGCGGCGGTAATTGCCGCGGTATCGCCTATCGTGTGGCGCCGGAAAAGCGCACCGCGACCATCGATTATCTGCGCGAGCGCGAGCAGGTCACCATGGTCTATCTCGAAGCCTGGCGCCGCGTCTGGCTCGACGACGACCCACGGCAAAACGTGCAGGCGCTGTGTTACGTCGTCGACCGCGGCCATCAGCAATATGCCGGAAGGCTCTCGCTGGCCGAGCAACTGCATTTCTGCCGGCAGGGCCATGGCCGCTCCGGCGCCTGCCGCGACTATGTGCTGGCCACTGTCACTGAGCTGGAAACGCTCGGCGTGCGCGACGCCGGCCTGCATCAGCTCGCTGCCCAGCTCAAAGGCGCGCACGAGACCTGAGAGGCTCCGCTCTCTTGCTTATCCCTCCCCCGCAGGGGGAGGGTGGCCCGGCGTAGCGCAGCGAAGCCGGGTCGGGTGGGGTGAGGTTTAGCGGTGCGCCGTTTTAATCTGCATCGTTCCCGTATCGGTGAAAGCGGGCGTACACTGCTTGGATGGCGTTCATTACGCCGCCATCCCCACCCTTCATTTCGAAATTGACGCAGTTGTAGCGGTGGCAAAACCGTGTGGTACGAACGTCACCGCCAAAACCATCATCGTACCAAACAGCGCCCCAGACGTAGAGATACAGGCCTGTTTGTTTTCGAAGTTCACTGGAGCCAACATAAATGATGTCGCCACCCTGTCGCATTTGGGTGCCGGGCGGCACAGTGTTTTCGCCCTCAGCATCTTCAATATCGACCCGGAAATCATTCAGCCGATCATTCAGGCTGACCGCATGATATATCCGCCATCTAACATTGCGCGCGGGCAAATTCCCCTTACTGCAGATGTCGATTGCGGCGTTGCATTTGCTGATATCTTGTCGCCATCCATGTATTCCGGCTGGTTCGACGCTGATATAGGCACGCTGAAGAATTTTAGTATCGGTGGACTGGCGCTCGGCGGCACTCTTGGTTTCCCACCACAACCCAATAATCGATATTCCCAAAACGCCAGTGAAGGCGACAAGCCAAAGCGTGAAATAGGCAGTTGGGTCGCAATTTACCTTTTCCCAAAACCCGTGATGCTCACTTTGCTCCTTGGAGCATTTATTGGGAGTTTGATTTGGGCTTGGGCCGTAATAGATCGGCAGAAAGACAAATAACCAAACGACAAAAAAAATTAGGGCGAGAATCGCTAAAGGACTATCCTTAGATTTCAGCATGCCGCCCCCGGCTAAATTTCCTCCAATGCTACCCCGTCCAATTCCAGTGCAGCAAGACAGGCCAGAAAGAATGTGCCCGGAAACGTGCCCATAGCCAGCTCATTCGTAATGCGGCTTCGGCTTCGTCCTTGTGGCCGTGGTTTTCAGTCTTTTAGCCAGTTCGGCATAGGTAACGTTTCGGCTCATGCGGCAAGGTCACCCCACCCGGCCGCTCACTTCGTTCGCGTCCACCCTCCCCTTTCAGGGGAGGGATAAGCGAGAAAATCTCAAGCCCCCGACTTCGCCGCGATCTCCTTGAGGCCTTCATCAATCAGCCGCGCCGTCGCCGTCTCAATGTCGCTTTGCAGGCGCTTGAAAAAAGCTTCCTTGTCGAGACCCGGCTGGATCGGATCGAGTATTTCAACGATCACCGTTCCCGGAATGCGACGCATCGTACGGCGCGACCAGAACAGCCCCGAATTCAATGCGATCGGAACGCAAGGCACCTGCATGGAGGCATAAAGGTGGGCGACGCCGTGCTTGTAGCGCGGCTCGGCGCCGGCGGCGCGCCTTGTCCCTTCTGGAAAAATGATGAGCTGGCGGTTGGCGGCAAGTTCGATGCGCGCCCGTTCCGTCATGGCCGTCAGAGCCTGTCCGCCCGCCCTGCGATCGACCGGCACCATGCGCCCCTTGATCATCAGCCAGCCAAAGATCGGAATCCAGGTGAGTTCACGTTTGACGATGAACAACGGATCATCGAACAAATGTACCAGCGCGAAGGTTTCCCAAGCCGATTGATGCTTGGCGGCGACCAGCAGCGGCCCTTTCGGAATCTTCTCGCGGCCACGCAGCTCAAATTTGACGCCGCAGATCGCGCGCAGCATGAACAGATTGATGCGGCCCCAGGTCTTTGCCACCCAGACGATGGCTTGAAACGGCATAAAAAATGTCGGCAGCGCCAACAACAGCATGAACGTCGTGTTGACGTAGAAGAACGCATTGAAAATGATGGAGCGCACGAGAATCGACACGGGAGGGATCGTCCTTTTAAAGCGCGCCGTCGAAATCGAGACGCATCCGGCCGAGCGCGAAAAGATATTTCAGATATTCCGCGACCAGAAACCGGGCCGTTCCGATATTCTGCCACCACGGCTCGGTCTTCACTTTTTCCGATATCACAGGATAGGGGATCAGCGCGACATCGGGCAATTGATGCGCGATTTCGGCCATCGCGCGCGGCATGTGCCAGTTCGACGTCACCACGACCAGCGACGTGAAGTTATGCTCGCGGGTCCAGCGCTTGGTCTCCAGCGCATTGCCGAGCGTGTTGAGCGCGGAGCGGTCGAGATCGATGCAGCAAATGAAGAACTTGGAATAAAGCGGCGTCAGCCGGGCGATCTCGCTGGCGCTGGTGGCGCGATGCACGCCGGTAATCAGCAGCCTCTTGCCGCGCTCGGACGCCAGCAGTTCGATGGCGTCGGGAATGCGCGAGGCGGCGCCGGTCAGCGCCACGATGCCGTCGGCCTTGCGATCGAGCGTGACTTCCTCGCTGGAAATCTGCACGGCAAACCAGAAGAACCCGGCGGTCAGCAACAGGCCGCCGACGACAGCAGCCGTCATGGTGAGAAAGCCGATCCAGCGGGCAAGAGCTGCGAGCATTAATCTATCATTTCCAGCGTGCGGTTGACGGTATGCCGCGACGTCAGCGCGGTCACCAGCGCGGTCAGAACGATCTGGCATAGCACGCCGATATAGCCGGCCAAGCCAATCGAAAACGACCCGAACAAAGCCTGCGTCTGGTCGCCGCCGGCGGTGCCGGCAAACCAGCCGCTGACCAGCGACGCCAGCGCGAACAGGAGAATCGCGCCGCCGCCGCCAATGGCGCCGCCTTGCAGGCCGAGCAGCAGAAAGTGGCGCTGAAAATTGCCGGCGATGAAGCCATTTTTAGCACCGACGAAATGTAAAACCTCGATCACGGTCTTGTTGGTCGCCATGGCGCCGCGCGTGGCGAACGTCACCGACAGGATGGTGGCGGCGAACATCAGAATCAGCACGCCGATACCGATGGCGACCGCGGTGCCGGCCATGGCGCGCATGCGGTCGACCCAGCCGCGATGATCGTCGAGCGCGGCGCCCGGCGCCTGCTCGGCGAGGACGCGCCGCAATTGGGCCAGGTCGGGCGCGGCCCCGGTCGCGACCTTGACCACGATCAGGCGCGGCACCGGCAGGTCGGCCAAAGTCAGGCCGGAGCCGAGCCACGGCTCCAGCAGCTTGGCCGATTCTTCCTTCGAATAAACGCGCACGTCGCCAATGCCGGCAAAGCCGCGCGCGGCGGCGACCGCCTTGCTGACCGTGCCTTCGATATCACGCCCCGGCGCCGGCACCACCTGGATGGTGACTTCGCGCGCGACGTCCGATTGCCATTCGCTGGCGGCCCGGTTGACCAGAATCACTGCGCCCGTCGTCAGCGAGGCGAGAAACGTCATGATGGCGACGACGGCGATCAAGGCGCTGCCGGAGATCGAATTGCGCGGCACCAGAGGCGTCTCGAAACGCGGCCTGGCGCCGTTCGCCAGGCGCGCCGGCGCGGTCAGCTCTGTTTGCGTCTCATCGGACATCGTCATCGATTCTAATCGTAAATGTGCAAACGGCCATCGTGCAGCACCAGCCGGCGCGCATCGTACTGGTCCATCAGGGCGATATCGTGGGTGGCGATCACCACCGAAGTTCCGGATTTGTTGAGTTCGATGAACAGGCGCAGCAGGCGCTGCGCCAGCGGCGGATCGACATTGCCGGTCGGCTCGTCGGCAAGCAGCAATTGCGGCCGGGCAATGACCGCGCGCGCGATCGCGGCGCGCTGCTTTTCGCCGCCCGACAGCACCGGCGGCAAGGCCCACATCCGCTCGCCGAGATCGACCCAGCGCAACAGTTCGATGACTTCGTCGCGGTAGCTGTCTTCGTGCCGGCCCATGACGCGCAGCGGCAGCGCGACGTTCTCATACGTGGTCATATGATCCAGTAATCGGAAATCCTGGAACACGATGCCGATGCGTCGGCGCAAGGTCGCGACCGCGTCCTTCGACAGTGTCGCCACGTCATGGCCGAATTGCGTGATCAGGCCGCGCGTCGGTTTCATGGACAAAAACAACAGCTTGAGCAGCGAGGTCTTGCCGGCGCCGGACGGGCCGGTGAGAAACTGGAAGGAATGCGGCTCGATGCGGAAGGTGAGGTCGCGCAGGACCTCGGGCCCGAGACCGTAACGAAGACCTACATTCTCGAATCGGACCACGCCCGTCTCCGGTAGTTGTCGTCTTTAAAACCCCGAGGTCATCCCCGACGCCAATACCAGCCCAGTCCCTGCCCCATTACCAGCGCGCGGCCGGACGATGAGCCAGCGGGCACCCGATCCCGTCCGATCGCCGTCGCGTGGCAGCCGAACGCCCCAGAATCGCGTCTTTACAGGAATATCACAGTGCCGCCACCGGCATAGGGCCCGCCGTGGCGGAGGCTTGGGGCCGTTGTTCGCCCCGCCATGGTTTCCAGTCCATTAACGGTCGGCTGCTAGGTTTGGGGCAACTTCGAAGCCGGGATTGCACGTCAAAATCCATGTTGATTGTCTGCCCCAACTGCGCGACCTCGTACATGATCGATCCGGCCTCGGTTGGGCCGGCCGGCCGCGCCGTGCGTTGCGCGCGCTGCAAATCGACGTGGTTTGCCGGCGCCAGCACCGGCAAAAGCACGCCCGGCATATCGGCGTTCGTCGATGGCGCAATCGCCGAAGCCGAAGCCGCCGAATCGGGCAACGCGCCGTCAGCCGCGGCCGACAGCGGCAACCCGCCCGCGCAGCCGCCGGGTACCGACGATTTCGGCGGCGAGGCGCAAGACAATTTCCCGCCGCGAGCGGACGGGGATTTCCCCGCCGAGCCGTTCGATGCGGCCACCGAGAACAGCGATCTGGCGCCGCGCGCCGACGAACTGAACGAAGAACACGCTGGCCTGACCGTTACGGATGCGCCGCCACTGGTGCCACCGATCGATACCGACAATCCCATTGAGACGAGTATCGGAACGGATACGGACGAGTCCGGCAGTTATATCGCCCGGCGCCAGCGTCTCAAGGCGCGCCGCGAGCAGTCCAAACGCACGTCCCGATGGACCGCGATCATCCTCGTGCTGTTCGCCTTCAACGTCGCCTTGATCGGCGCGCGCAGCGAGGTGGTGCGCTATCTGCCTCAGACCGCGTCGCTTTTTGCGGCGGTCGGCCTGCCGGTCAACCTGCGCAACCTGAAATTCGACAAGGTCAAGATCGTCAAGGAGGCGCAGGACGGCGTCAATATCCTGATCGTCGAAGGACTGATCGTGAACACGGCCAGCAAACCGACCGAAGTGCCGCGCCTGCGCTTCTCGGCGCGCAATGCTACTGGGCAAGAGGTCTATACCTGGACCGCGCTGCCGCGCCGCAGCCTGCTGCCGCCGGGCGAGCATGTCGAATTCCAGAGCCGTCTCGCCGCGCCGCCGGCCGACGCCACCGAGGTGATGGTGCGCTTCTTCACGGCGCAGGATGCCGCCAGCGCCAGCAAGTAGCGCGGCGATCTCACGTTTCTAGAAATCCTTGAGCAGCCGCTCGATGTAATCGAGTTCGAGCTGCGGGCGCATGCTCTCGCCGAAGCGCTTGCGCAGTTCCTCGAGAATGCGGCGCGCGCGTTGCGCGTCGATCTCGCCGGGCACTTTCACCGTGGTGTCGTCGCCATATTCGCGGCCGCGCATCGGCCGGCCGAGCGGATCGGTGCCCTGCTCGGCACGCTGACGTCCGTTGCGGCCGGGCTGGCCGGGACCGGGGCCCATGCCGGGGCCCTGCCCCTGGCCTTGCTGCATCTGCTGCGCCAGACCTTGCGCGCCTTTGCGCATCGCTTCGAGCGCGCGGCCCTGGCCGTCGACCGCGCCGTCGGCATCGCCTTCGCCGAGCGCGCCTTCGGCATCGCCCATGGCCTCGCCGGCGCCGCCGAGGTCGCCCATCTCGTTGCCTTCGCCCTGACCTTGCTCGCCCTCGCCTTTTTCGCCCTTCTGGCCCATGCCGCGCTGCTTCAACTGCTCAAGCAATTTGTTGAGGCGGTCCTTGAGCGCCTGCTGGTCCTGTTTCAACTCGCCCATTTGCTTGTTCGGGCCACGCTGGCCGCGCTGCCGTTCACGCCGATTGTCCTGACCTTCCTTGAAGGTCTTGTCGCGCAACTGCTGTTGCTTGCGGATCATGTCGCCGAGTTCGTCGAGCGCCGAATTCATGTCGTCGTCGCCGTCTTCGCCCGGCGCGCCGGGACGCGCGGTTTGCAGATTTTCCATCATCTGCTGCAACTGATCGAGCAATTGCTTGGCGGCGTCGCGCTGGCCCGAGCGCGCCATCTGCTCGAGCCGGTCCATCATGGACTTGAGGTCCTGCTGGCTGAGCATGCGGGTGTTGGGATCAAGCGGCCGCGACAACTGTTGCGGATTCTTGCGCGCTTCTTCGGCCAAAGCCTGGAGGAACTTGTCCATCGCGGCGCGCAGATTATCCATCAGTTTCTTGAGTTCTTCGTCGCTGGCGCCGCGCTCCAGCGCCTGACGCAGCGCATCCTGCGCCTGGCGCAACGCCTGTTCGGCTTGCGAGACATTGCCGTCCTCGATCTGCAACGCCATGGCCCACAGACGCGCCACGACGTCGCGCAGCGCGTCGTCGCTCTTGGCGTTACGCAGATCGAAAAACACCGAGCGCAGGCCAAGATAGATGCCGGCTTCGGTGGTGAAACGTTCCGGCGCTAGCGCCAGCACATCAAGCGCAGTCAGCACCAGGGGCTTGTCGTTGGCGTCGAGCGCCAGAATACGACGCTGCTCGATCAAAGCGCGCGCCAACGGCTTGACGAAGATGCGCTGCGGCAACTGCACTTCGGTTGCTTCGCTGCGGCCTTCGTTGCCGGCCTCGTCGCGCGCGGCCAAGGTCAGCATGACGGTCGCGCCGGCGAGCGGATGTTCGGTGAGGTCGCGCGTCGTCTGCGCAATGCCGGCGCGGGCGCGCGCCTGCGGCAGCGTCAATGCGTAGTCCGGCGATGTGTATAGCGGCCGGCGTTCCTTGCCTGCGGCCGGCGGATCCTTGAGGGCAAAGGTCGCCTTGGCTTCGACCACGCCGTAATCGTCGTCCATGCGATAATCGAGCCGCAGTGCGCCGCGCGCCTGACGCTCCGGCTCCTTGACCAGCGAAATGTTCGGTGCGCGATCCGGCACGGCGCTGAAGGTCCAGACCGGACTGACGCGGCCGACGCCGGTCACCGACAGCGAGCCATCGCCCTTGATGGTGAAGCGGCGCTCATCGGTGCCGACGGGCACAGACGACTTGGCATCGGGCGGCGCTTCTTCCAGGCCGCCGACACGCACGATGTCGAAGGATACCTTACCGGTGGCGCGGAGCACCAACTGGCTACCGGCCGGGACCGAAACCGGCTCGGCGGCATTTTGCGCGGTGTCGCCCGGCCGCAAGCCCGGCAGCATCACCGGCGGACGGCCGGTGTACAGCGGCGGCGTCACCCAGGCGTCGATGCGGAAGTTCGCCGGCGCCACCACGCCACGCCAGTCGAAGGCGGCGGTAATGCGGCTCATGCGTTCGCCGCTGGCGGCAAAAAAACTGGCGACAACGAGAATGAGCGTCAGCGCACGCAACGCCATCGGATCGCGCAGCGACAGTTTCGGCTGCGGCCAGCCGGCTTTGAGATTGCGCGCCGACAGCAGCGCGCGTTCGATATGCGCGCGCCACAAAGCCTGCGCCACCGGATCGTCGCGGTTGGCCGAAATCTCGTCAGCGACCGCGGTGGCCGGGCGGTGGGTCGCGCCGCTGACACGATCGAGCCGGCGCAGGCCGTCATGATCGTTCGGCAGCCGCAGGCGCAGCAACGGGATCGCCGCGATGGCAACAACAATCAGGAGAACGACAAGGGCGATGGCGCGCGCCAGAGGTGGCAGCACGATCCACAGGCCGGCCCAGGACAACGCCAGGAATAGACCCACGGCCACCGACAGCGACGCCAGCGCCGGCCAGAACCGTTCCCAGAACAGGCTGCCGCGGGCGCGCTTGACCGCGCGCGCCAAAAGCAGCCGCGGCGATTGCGGCCGGTCGGAACCCTGGTCGTTCAATCCGTCCAAAAAGCCGCTCCCTGCTCAGGAGAATCTCAAGCGGTTGCCAACGCTACCACGCAGGCAATTCCCAGGCCACGTCACATCCGCGGCATCAGGCTGGGCCTGTGTGTTGATCGAGGCAATTTAATGGGTCAACTTCAAGGCGGCGGTATTGGCGACGCGCCCGCTGTTAGCCGTCACTCCAGATTCGAGGCCGAAGGCCGCGCCACAATCTCCGTTCGTCCCCGCGAAAGCGGGGACCCAGAACTTCAACCGAGTAAGAACTGGGTTCCCGCTTTCGCGGGAACGAACGGCGTTTGGCGCAACGCCAGAGAAATCACAGCCAGTCCGGCAACCGATCGAGCGCAATAAGTTCGTCAACGTCAAGGCGCGGCCGGACGATGGCCCATTGCGCCCCGTTCACCAGCACTTCCGGCACCAGAGCGCGGGTGTTGTAGGTACCCGACTGCACCGCGCCATAGGCGCCGGCGGTCATAACGGCCAGCAGCATGCCGGCGCCGGGTTCCGCCATGTCGCGGTCCTTGGCGAGAAAATCGCCGCTTTCGCAGACCGGACCGACGACATCGGCCTTGATGCGGCGCGATGACGCGGCCGGCTCGGCGACCGGGCGGATTTCGTGATGGGCGTCATACAAGGTCGGGCGGATCAGATCGTTCATCGCCGCATCGACGACGACGAAGTTCCTTGCTTCGCCGTGCTTCACGAACAGAACGCGCGTCACCAGAATTCCGGCATTGCCGACGATCAACCGGCCCGGCTCGAAGATGAGACGGCAGCCGAGATCGCGCGTCGCGCGCTTGACCACCGCGGCATAGGCGTCGGGCAGCGGCGGCGGCTCGTTGTCGTCGCGGTAGGGAATGCCCAGGCCGCCGCCAAGATCGATGTGGCTGATGGTGTGGCCATCGGCGCGCAATTCGCGCACGAAATCGGCGAGCAGCGCAAAGGCGTCGCCGAATGGATCGAGGTCGGTGATCTGGCTGCCGATGTGCATATCGACGCCGGCAACCTCGATGCCCGGCAATTTAGCGGCGTGCGCGTAAACTTCGCGCGCGCGGCTGATCGGAATGCCGAATTTGTTCTCGGCCTTGCCGGTAGCGATCTTGTGATGCGTCTTGGCATCGACGTCGGGATTAACGCGCACCGAAATGTGCGCGCTGCGCCCCTTCGACGCCGCGATCTGCGACAGCAGTTCGAGTTCGGGCTCGCTTTCGACATTGATGCAGAGAATGTTCTCGTCGATCGCAGCGCTGAGTTCACGCGCGGTCTTGCCGAGCCCGGAGAACATGATCTTGTCGGCCGGAATGCCGGCGGCGCGGGCGCGCTTCAACTCGCCCTCCGAGACGACATCGGCGCCGGCGCCCAATTTGGCCAACGTCTTGATGACGGCTTGGTTGGAATTCGCCTTCATGGCGTAGCAAACCAAAGCATCGACATCCGAAAACGCGGAAGCGAACACCTTGTAGTGGCGCTCTAAAGTCGCGGTCGAATAGCAGTAGAACGGCGTGCCGACCGCGTCCGCCAACTCGCTGAGGTTCACCGCTTCGGCATGCAAAACGCCGCCGCGATAATCAAAGTGATGCATCACACCAACATAATGTTGAAAGCTTACGCGCTTAGTTCAGCAGCACGTCGAGCGGGATTCGTTTGTTCGGGCCCTTCGGCGCCAAAGGCTGGCCATTCGGACCGACGCCCGGATTGCCATCGACCGGTTCGCCGCCGATCGGGCGGCTCATGTCCGCCCGGTCCGGCTGCGTCACGCCCTCGAGCGAGGCGCCCGGCGGCGGATCGAGCGGACCTTTACGGCCGCACGCGGTCAGGCCAAGCGCGGCGACAAGCACGCAGATGGTGGCGATACGCAGAAGCGGGGGAGCGCGGAATGAGGGCAAACTGTGAATCTCCTGGAACGGCGGCCATCTTAGCAAAGCCGGCATAAAAGGCGAAATCGGGTCACTCGATATCGGTTTGCCGGCCCGGAAGCCGCCGGTCCGGGGCCTCGATGCCATGCAGGCGCTCGCGCTGGGCTTCCAGCCAGGTCAGCCGCTTGAAGGCCTGCTTGCGGTCGTTGGAATTGGTCGCGGCGTTGAGCCGCCATTCGGCGCCTTCGATCAGCAGTTCGAGTTGCGCCGGCGACAGTTTTGCCGCCTCGGCCTCGGTATTGGCGCCGCCCTTGAGGCGGCCCATTTTCGGCTCCTGCGCCTTCACGGCTTTTCTTTTTCCAGCCGCTTGAGCCAGCGTTTGGCTTGCGCCTTGACGTTTTTCGGCGCGGTGCCGCCATAGCTGACGCGGCTTTTCACCGACTTGTCGACCGAGAGCACGTTGAACACGTCTTCGGAAATCGTCGGGTGAATGGCCTGCATGTCGGCGAGCGGCAGTTTGTGCAGGGCGACGCCGTCGGCCGCCGCCTTGGCGACGATGCGGCCGGTGATGTGATGCGCATCGCGGAACGGAATTTTCAACGTCCGAACCAACCAATCGGCTAAATCGGTGGCGGTGGCATAGCCCTCGCCGGCCGCCTTCTTCATCTTCGCAGCGTCGGGAATGAGATCGCCGACCATGCCGGTCATCGCCGCGATCGACAGCGACAATGCGGACAAAGCGTCCATGACGCCTTCCTTGTCCTCCTGCATGTCCTTGGCATAGGCGAGCGGTAGGCCCTTCATGACAATGAGAATGCCGTTGAGCGCGCCAATAATGCGGCCGGTCTTGCCGCGCACCAGTTCGGCGGCGTCCGGATTGCGCTTCTGCGGCATAATCGAGGAGCCGGTGGTGAATTTGTCGGAGAGCCTGACCAGGCCGACCAGAGGCGAGGTCCACATCACGATCTCTTCGGCAAACCTCGACAGGTGCACCGAGGCGATCGACGCCGCCGCCAAGGTTTCCATGGCGAAATCACGATCAGACACGGCGTCGAGCGAATTCGCCGCCGGCCGGTCAAAGCCGAGCGCCTGCGCCGTCATGTCACGGTCGAGCGGAAACGAGGTGCCGGCCAGCGCCGCCGAACCGAGCGGCATTTCATTGAGACGCTTGCGGGCGTCGGCAAAGCGGCCGCGGTCGCGCGCCGCCATCTCGACATAGGCCAGCAAATGATGGCCGAAAGTCACCGGCTGCGCGGTCTGCAAATGGGTGAAACCGGGCATCACCGTGCCGGCATGGTCGAGCGCCTTGGTCGCCAGCGCAAGCTGATAGGCGGCCAGCGCGGCGTCGATCGTATCGATCGAGTCGCGCATCCACAGCCGAAAATCCGTCGCCACCTGGTCGTTGCGCGAGCGCGCGGTATGCAGACGTCCGGCCGACGGGCCGATCAGGTCGGTGAGCCGGCTTTCGACATTCATGTGAATGTCTTCGAGCGCGCGCTTGAACGTGAACGTGCCGCCCTCGATCTCTGACAGGATCGTGTCTAGACCGTGTGCAATCTTTTCCGCATCGTCCGCCGCAATGATGCCTTGCTTGGCCAGCATGTCGGCGTGCGCCTTGGACGCGGCGATGTCCTGACGGTACAAGTGCCGGTCGAAGTCGATGGAGGCATTGATTTCCTCCATGATGGCGTCGGGACCGGACGCAAAACGGCCGCCCCACATTTTGTTGCTCATCGTCTCGCTCTTGTCGCCGATCTAGTCCTGAAGGTTTCGCCGCTCATGACCGAACGTCCTCCCAGAAAAATCGCCATCAGGCGGCTCGTCCTCGTGCTGGCGGGCGGGGTCGCCGGCGTGGCCATCGGTCTGGCCGGGGTATACGGGATTGCCACCCTGACAGGCAATCTGTTCGGCAAAACCGCCGCCAAGGATGCCGTTTGCCGTCCGGCGGTCGAGCTGGCGGCAAAAATCGCCCCGTTTGCGCGCGGCGAGGTCGCCGCGGTCAGCATCGCCAAGAGCCCGCTGCAGGTGCCGAACCTCGCTTTCCAGGATGCCGCCGGAAAACCGCTGACGCTGGAGAACTGGCGCGGACGGACCGTGCTGGTCAATCTGTGGGCGACCTGGTGCGTGCCCTGCCGCAAGGAAATGCCGGCACTCGAGGCGCTGGAAAAGAAGCGCGGCGGGCCGAATTTCGAGGTCGTGACCATCAATATCGACACCCGCGACGCGGAAAAGCCAAAGGCCTGGCTCGAGGAGGTCGGCATCAGCGGCTTGAAATATTACGCCGATCCGAATGCCAAAACGTTCCAGGATTTGAAGGCCGTCGGCCGCGCCTTCGGGATGCCGACGACGCTTTTGGTCGATCCGAAAGGCTGCGAAATCGGCACCCTGGCAGGGCCCGCCGAATGGGCCAGCGACGACGCGGTGAAGCTGATCGAGGCGGCGTTACGAGGCTAGATTTACGCTTCGGTATCGACAATCACCAACGGCACCACGGGCAGCGTGTAGACGTAATATTTCTTCTTCATCTCGGCCTCGATTTTGGCCTGGTCGATCGCCGCCTGTGTGCTGTCGACCTGCTTCAACAGACTTTCGCTTTGCACCTTGCGCGCCGCATTGATGCGGTCGAGACCGGCCTGCGCCGCAAGATTGGCCATGCCGCTGATTTTATCGGCCTGGACTTGGGCAAAAACATTGCTGATCGAGGCGAGAGTTGACTGAGTTGCGCTCAGGGAGGCGCCCAGCTTTTCCCGATTGGCTTTCAGCTTGTCCCAGGCAGACGTTTTTTGGCCCGGCATTACAAACTTGAACTGTTTGATCGATCCGACCATGGCCATCCCTGCAGCTAACCAAACGTAAAGCCAGCAAGTTAAGTAAATCTTAGGTTGCGGCGGCTTGACGGTGGCAGCCAAGCTGCCTATACTTAACCAAATGGTTTACTTATCAGGCTCACCGCTCGACCGCACTTTTGCCGCCCTTTCGGACCCGACGCGACGGGCCCTGCTCGCCCGCATGAGCGAGACCGAGGCCGTTTCGGTCAGCGAACTGGCAAAGCCCTTCGCCATGTCTCTGCCGGCGATCATGAAGCACCTCGACGTGCTGGCCGGAGCCGGCCTGGTCGTCCGCGAGAAGACCGGCCGCATTGTGTCCTGCCGGCTGGAGGCCTCCCCGATGCGGGAAGCGACCGACTGGCTCAATCGCTATGAGCGCTTCTGGAACCAACGTCTCAATCAACTCGCCGCATTTTTGGAGGAAGACGAATGTCCGACACCCTCGCCAAGCCAGGCCTTGCCAAACCAAGCCTTGCCAAACCAAGCCTCACCATCAAGCGCCGGTTCAAAGCCGCACCCGCCAAAGTCTACGACGCCTGGACCGACCCGGAAAAAGTAATGCGCTGGATGGCGCCCGGCGACAACAAGATGTTGCACACCGAGGGGGACGCGCGCACCGGCGGAAAATTCCGCTGGATCATGCAGGCGCCGGACGGCGAGAAACATGACGTCAGCGGCGTCTATCGCGAGGTGGTGCCGAACGAGAAACTGGTTTTCACCTGGGCCTGGATATCGACGCCCGAACGCGAATCGCTGGTGACTTTGACCTTCCAGAGCGACGGCGACGGCACCCTGTTCACCCTTTTGCACGAGCAATTCTTCGACGAGGCCGCGCGCGACAGCCACAATGGCGGCTGGACCAGCGCGATCGACAAGCTCGCCGCCTTTGTGGAGGCATAGATCATGTCACACGCTGTCGTCTCGCAAAGCGAATGGCTCGCGGCGCGCAAGGCGCTGCTCGCCCGCGAAAAGCAATTCACCCATGAACGCGAAGCGCTGGCTGCGCAGCGCCGCGACCTGCCCTGGGTGAAGATCGACAAGCCTTACGTATTCGAGGGCCCGCAAGGCCGCGAGACGCTTGCCGATCTGTTCGCCGGCAAAAGCCAGCTCATCGTCTATCACTTCATGCTGGCGCCGGGCTGGGGCGAAGGCTGCAAGAGTTGCTCCTATGTCGCCGATCATTTCGACGGCGCCATTCCGCATCTCGCCGAGCGCGACGTCACCCTGCTGGCGATCTCGCGCGCGCCGCTCGCCGAAATCGAGGCCTACAAGAAGCGCATGGGCTGGAAATTCAAATGGCTGTCGTCGAACGGCAACAGCTTCAATTACGATTTCGTCGTCAGCTTCACCAAGGACGAGGTCGGCAAGGAAGGCCTCTATAATTTCGGCACGACCAAGGCCTATGGCGACGAAATGCCGGGCATCAGCGTGTTCACCAAGAACAAGGCCGGCGAGGTGTTCCGCACCTACTCCGCCTACGCCCGTGGCCTCGACAACATGATCGGCACCTATCAGTTGCTCGATCTGGTGCCGAAGGGCCGCGACGAGGAGGCCTTGCCCTTCACCATGTCATGGGTGAAGCGGCACGACGAATACCAGCAAGCCCCGGCGATGAAGGCCGGCTGCTGCGGGTGAACCGGAATAACAGGAAACATCGTCATGATTACCATTAGGGCACCTCGAACAATAGCGTTTTTGCTGCGTGATCGTTAGCCCGCGCGGATCGGCGGGCAATTGGCAGATGATCTGACGCCGGTGCGGCTCCGCCGTATGCACCCGGCGTCCTGTTGAGGGTGGCACAAGCTGCCTTTTCC
>CAMBQQ010000051.1 GCA_945870035.1 Rhizobium sp. Q54
AGGGCGGCGTCGGCAAGACCACGACCGCGATCAATCTCGGCACCGCTTTGGCGGCGATCGGCGAGCACGTTCTGATCGTCGATCTCGATCCGCAGGGCAACGCCTCGACCGGACTCGGTATCGAACGCAAGGCGCGCCGCACCTCGACCTACGACGTTCTCACCGGCCAGGCGCCGATGCGCGACGCGGTGATCCCGACCGGCGTGCCGCAGCTTCACATCGCGCCGTCGACGATGGATCTGTCCGGCCTCGAATTGGAAATCGGCCAGGACAAGGATCGCGCCTATCGCCTGCGCACCGCGCTCGGCGATATCAACAAGGGCACGCCGGCCTTCGACTTCACCTATGTGCTGGTCGATTGTCCGCCGTCGCTCAATCTCATCACTGTCAATGCGATGGCCGCGGCCGATTCGATCCTGGTGCCGTTGCAGTGCGAGTTCTTCGCGCTCGAAGGCCTGTCGCAATTGCTTAAGACCGTCGAGGAAGTGAAGAAGACGCTGAACCCGACATTGTCGATCCACGGCATCGTGCTGACGATGTACGACTCGCGCAACAACCTCTCCAACCAGGTTGTCGCCGATGTGCGCCAGTTCATGGGCCGCAAGGTTTACGACACGGTGATCCCGCGCAACGTCCGCATTTCGGAAGCGCCGTCCTACGGCAAGCCGGTGCTGGTTTACGATCTGAAGTGCGTCGGCAGCGAAGCGTATCTGCGATTGGCGACGGAGATCATCCAGCGCGAGAAGGAATTGAAGGCGGGGTAGTTCTTATCCCTCCCCACCGAACTCGGGTTTACCCGAGTTCGGAATTAAACTTAGCCAAGTCGGATATATCCGACTTGGCGTGGGGGAGGGTGGCGAGCCATAAGCGCGTTGACGCGCGTCGTCGACGCGCTATGGCGAGCTGGGTGGGGTTTCCTATCCGTCTGGCTAAACCCCACCCCGACCCTCACTTCGTGAGGATCGACCCTCCCCTTGCAGGGGAGGGATAAGCAAGAAACGCAACGACACTAATTTGTAAGAGGCTACGCGTGAGCAGAGTATCAGGAGCGGCGGCGATGGCGGATCATTCGCGATTGGGACGGGGCCTGGCCTCGCTGATGGGCGAGGTCGCCGAAGAGGCGCCGACCGCCGACACCGCGCGCAAGCCGCGCAAGGCGTCGATCGAACATCTCGTCGCCAATCCGCGCAATCCGCGCCGCAGCTTCACCGAGGCGCAGCTCATCGAGCTTGCGGATTCGATCAAGGAACGCGGCATCATCCAGCCGATCGTCGTGCGGCAATTGCCGGACAACAAAACCTTCGAGATCATTGCCGGCGAGCGGCGCTGGCGCGCGGCGCAGCGCGCCGGCCTGCACGAAGTGCCGATCGCCATTGTCGACGCCACTGACGTGCAGTCGCTCGAATTCGCCATCATCGAAAACGTGCAGCGCGCCGACCTCAATCCGATCGAGGAAGCGGCCGGTTACGCCGCGCTGATGGAGCAGTGCAATCACACCCAGGAGCAGGTGGCGCAGATCGTCGGCAAGAGCCGGCCCTACATCGCCAACCTGGTGCGGCTGTTGAAGTTGCCCGATGCGGTGAAGAAACTGGTGCGCGACGAGAAATTGTCGGCCGGACACGCGCGGCTACTGGTCGGCCACGTCAACGCGCAGATCCTGGCCGAGATGGCGATTGACGAAGGCTATAGCGTGCGCCAGCTCGAGGAGTGGGTGCGCGAGGACAACGCCAAGCCGGGCGACGCGACGTTCGACAAGCTGACCAAGAAGAGCCGCGCCAATGATCGCGCGGCGGCCAAGGATGCCGACACGCGCGCGGTTGAGAAGCGACTGTCCGATGCGCTCGGCCTGGCGGTGGATATCGACCACAAGGGCGAGGGCGGTACGGTGACGATCAAGTACGGCGACCTCGATCAACTGGATTTGGTGATCAGGAAGTTGGGGGAGTAAGTGCTTCTCTTACCCTCTCCCCATAGGCGAGAGAACGCTCGCCGTTCGGCGAGCTATGTGGGAGAGGGTGCCGAGCGATAGCGAGGCGGGTGAGGGGTTAGCGCGCGACGTCGACTCCGACCCCTCACCCGGCTCGCGCTTCGCTTACGCTCAGCGCGATCCACCCTCTCCCACAAGGGGAGAGGGTAAGAAGACGGAACAGAAACACCCCTCGCCGTGTTTCCTGTCCATGCCAAAAGAACCGCACACTCCAAAAGAGCCGCCTGTCACCCAGCCACCGGTGAAGGACCCGCAACCGTACAAAGACCCGACGCCGCAACCGCTACAGCCGGAGCCGGGAACGGACGTTCCGCTGACGGATCCGAAGCCGCCGGCGCCAACGATGTAAACAGGTCCGCAAGACAAGCGCACGCGGACTCGTCCAAGGTTGCCTTGTCGCCTTGCCGGCACCGTAAGATACTGCGGCTGTTGCCCGTTTTTATAACCGGGCCTATGTCGGAATATCTACGGAGTGCCGGTGTCGGATTTCCTGCTTCTGCTGCTCGTCGGCTTCCTGGCGCAGCTCGTCGATGGCGCGCTCGGCATGGCGTTTGGCGTGCTATCGACGGCGGCAATGCTGACTCTGGGATTTCCGCCGGCGATAGCGAGCGCGGTGGTTCATACCGCCGAGATTTTTACCACCGGCACGTCGGCCGCGTCGCACATTTATCATCGCAACGTCGACTGGCGGATGGTTGCCAAGCTCGGCGTCGCCGGCGTTCTCGGCGCGATTCTCGGCGCCTGGATCCTGTCGAATGTCGATGTGACCGCGGCGCGCCGCTACGTCTATCTCTATCTCCTGATCATGGGCCTTTACATCCTGTACAAATCGGTCCGGATCGCGCCGCCGCGCGTCACGGCGGCCGGGTGGACGGCGCCGCTTGGCTTCGTCGCAGGGTTTCTGGATGCCAGCGGCGGCGGCGGCTGGGGACCGATGACGACGTCGACACTGCTCGGCGCCGGGCATGCGCCACGGCAAACGGTCGGCTCGGTCAATACCAGCGAGTTCTTCGTCACGATGGCGGCGGCCACGACTTTCTTCATCGAACTCGGCCTGTCGCCGCTGACGCATCTTGTGCCGCTGGTGTTGGGCGGGGTGCTGGCGGCGCCGTTCGGCGGCTGGGCGGTCAAGCGGATTTCGCCGCAGCTTCTCATGCGCGGCGTCGGTCTGTTGATCGTGATATTGTCGGTCTCTCAGCTTGTCAGGTTGCTGCGCTAGAGCCTTTCCGTCTTTGATAGAATCAAAGACGGGGCTCTGGCTCATTGTCTTGACGCGTTTTCTTCACGCGAACCGGTATCCACTTCGCTCGAAAACGCTCTAGGCCGCCAAGGTGACGCGCACGCGGCAGCCGGGTTCGGCCCGTTCCCAGACAATCGTGCCGCCGAGCTGATGCACGAGCAGCCCGGTCAGGCGCGAGCCGATGCCGCCTTTCTCGATCGAATCGACGCCGTTGTCCTCGACGGTCAACAGGCGCGGCGCCTGATTGCGGAACGTTACTTTGACCGCGCCGACGCGTTCTTCGGGAAACGCATGTTTCACGGCGTTGCGCAAAAATCTTTCCATACGGAACTCTCACGGGGAGACCGTTAATCGCTGATATCTGGATGGTGACCCCGGGGCTTAACCCGCGCAGGGACCGCATGGTTCCGGAATGGTAGTTCCGCGGAAACGCGGCAAGTCGCACCGCTAAAAGCGGCAGCACAATCCGGCAAAGCGATATATCGATCTATTGCGCGATAGTCTTGCTCTTGTCGGCGAACAACGCATCAAGCGTAAAGGCGTTCGGACAGAATTCGTGGAAATGCGCCGTGGCGGTGCCGTCGGCCAGTTCATGCGCGCAGCGGCCTTTGTCGCCGCAGGTAGTGCATAGCCGTTGCAGGTCGCGCATGACGAGCGGATCGCTCTGCGTCAGCGCTTTCGCATCGATGCCCAGCGCGAGCAGCATCTTCTGCACCAGATCGGCCGAGCCGGGGCCCTTGTTCGACAGCTCCTGCAATTCGCCGGGCGAAACGCCGAGATCGTTGGCGATTTGCATCACTTCGTCGCGGTCGCAGCGCGACAGGCCGGAACCATGGCCGAGCGCCGCGCGGTGATTGTTCACCCAATCGGCGATCGAATTGAGCACCATTTCCAGCACGGGAAAATGCGGCTGCTGCTGTTCGCTATTGGGCACGGCACCCTCCATCCGAAGATAAAGACAGTGCCATCCTGAGGCCGGGTGGCGCCCTGCACCTTGCGCTAGATCAAGCGGCGGAGCCTGCAGCGATGCGGCAACTGCATAGTTCCGCCATTTGTGTCGGCTGGGCGACATTTCCCCCTCAGGCCGGCTGAATCTGTGCTACCGCCACGAATGGACAATGATCGAAAAGTGCCGGTTGTGGAGGACAAGCCCGATGACGCGATGTCGCCGGAGCTGACGACCCGATCGCTGCATCAGCGTTTGCGGCAGCAGGAAATTCTCGCGGAGCTCGGCGTCCTTGCCTTGCAAGGCGCCAAATTCATCGAGCTGCTCAACGAGACGGCGCGGCTGACGGCCGAGGGCCTCGACGCGGAATTCTGCAAGGTTCTGGAGTATCAGCCGAACGACAATCGTCTGCTGGTCCGCGCCGGCGTTGGCTGGGACCATGGCGTGGTCGGCAAGGCGACTGTCGGCGCCGACATGGCGTCGCCGGCCGGCTATGCGCTGCATACCGGCAAGCCGGTGATTTCAAATCATCTCGAAAACGAGGAGCGATTCCGGACGCCGGAATTGCTCGCCGAGCACGGCATCCGCCGCGCCATGAACGTCATTCTGCAAGGCGACGGCAAGCCCTTTGGCGTGCTCGAAGTCGACAGCCGTCTGGAAGGCGAGTTTTCCGAACACGACATCTCGTTCCTGCAAGGCGCCGCGAACATTCTCGGCATGGCGATCGAACGGCAGCAGTATCAGCGCAAGCTGACCGAGGCGCTGGAGCGCCACGAGATCTTGCTCAAAGAGGTCAATCATCGCGTCAAGAACAGCCTTCAGGTCGTGTCCAGCATGCTGAGCCTGCAGGCGACGGCGGCGGGCGATCCGGCGCTGAGCGCCCGGCTGGCCGAAGCGTCGCGGCGCATCACCACGGTCGGCCGCGCCTATGACCGGCTCGCCTACAAGGCCGACTATGAGTTGATGGAGCTGAACGGTTATTTGTGCGAGGTCAGCAAGGACATCATGGCGGCGGTCGCGCCGTCCGAACTGATTTTCGAGGCGGTCGGCGAGATACAGTTCTCGGCGGACCGCGCCATCCTGGTCGCGCTGATCATCAACGAACTGGCGTCCAATGCGTCGAAATATGCCTATGGCGACAGGGCAGGCGGCGTGATCTGGGCCAAGGTCGAGCCATCGACGGATCGCAGCATTCTGATCTCGGTGCGTGATGAAGGCGTCGGCCTGCCGGCCGACTTCGATCCGGCCAAGAGCAAGGGGCTCGGCACAAGGCTGGTGATGGCGCTGGCCAAGCAGCTCGACGCCGAGTTCGTGACGCAACCTGCCGGCATCGGCACCTGCGTGACCCTGCGCGTGCCGCTCGAGCGTATCGCTAACCGCTGAGGTTTATCGCCGCCGCGTCTTCGCCTTCGGCGGGGCTTTCAGAAAAGCTGCGCAAAGGCCGGGGTCGAATTCGCGGTAGTCGTTGGTGATCTCGACGCCCCTGGCGATGTTGCGCGCGGCGATGGTGTAGCCGCCTTTCAGGTAGGTGTTCGGCTTGTCCGAGTGATTGATGTAGTGGTCGTTATCGACGGTGAACAGGATTTCGCCGTCGACGCGGTAGGCATAGTCCTTGAGGTAATCGCGCGCCGGCTTCGGCAGTTTGGCGAACTGCTTGGGCGTGAAGCAGCGGTCGAAGCCCTCGACGAAGCGCCAGATCTTGGTGCCCTTAGCGATGGTCTCGGCGGCGAAGACGCCGAGGCCGTGGATCGGGCTGCGATCGAGATAGGTTTTAACCAGAAGCATTTCGAATCGATAACAAATCCGCCGCTGGCGCGGGAGAGGTAAAAGAGCGCAGCGCAATGCTTTCCCCAAGGTTGGCTTTCCCCAGCGGCGCGGCCTAAAGGATAGCGGGACCAAAGGAGCGATCATGCAGCCGGCACCGAAGAAGAAGCAGAAGTGCAAGAATTGCGAGGGCAAGGGCCTGCTCAAGGTCGGCGACAAGAAGGTGAAGTGCCAGCGCTGCGGCGGCACCGGTTTCAAGTCAGGCTCGGCGGCCTCGCCCGGGCGCTGACGCCCAGGGATCGGAACCTTCGCCTGCGGGGGCCGTTGGTCTGGCTCATGACTCATGAAACGGCCAGCCATGCCCAGTACCCGGAAAATGTCCGACCTCGTGCAGAGTCTATGGGCCAGCGTGGCCGGGACCAAGCCGAAGAAGGAAGTGCCCGAGGTGATCGTGCATGATCCCGACGCCAAGAAGCCGCATGACCTCGACGATCCGTTCTTCGACCGGGACGTTCAGTCGCGGATGGCCGACGTCATTGCCCAGTCGGCGGACAAGAAATAATCAGGCGCTAAAACTTCAGGCGCCGAGCCGGCGCCGATTGGCCCGTACCGCACGGCGGTACGGCGCATAGGCCTTGGTCGCGGCGCTGTGAAAGCTGCCACCGGTCGCCAGCGCGGCGAACATCGCGCCCTGCGCTTCGGCGAAGGCGGCCATTTTTTCGGAGACCATGGTGGTGGCTTCGGTCGTCGCCTGCGGCCCGCCATTGGCGATTTTCATGAGCCGCATTGCGATGACACTATTGCTGTCGGATGCAAACCGCGCCGCCTCGAACCACGCATTCATCATGTTGAACAAGGGACGTCCTCACATTGGCAGGCGGAGCAACAACGCCGCCGGCGCCGCAACGTTCCGGCAGTACGGCCGTCACACTCCGCCTCCAACACCTAAGGACCCGCTAATCCCGGCGCAACGCGCCTGCGGTTGTGCAGTCTGATACTTAAGATTGTGTGACGTGACCTATTCGGTCTCCGACGTGCCCGGCTTTTCCATCTTGTCGCGCAAAGTGCCGGTGTCTTTCACGGTGTCAACGACCGCATGGTAGGCATTCGACAACCGATCGCCCATGGTCGGTGACTTGGCCTTAACCTTGCGCTTCGATTTGCGCTTCAATGCGGCCTTCGCCTTGGACTTTGTGCCGGCCTTGCGCGCGGGCCTTGCTGCTTTTTTGGCGGCTTTCTTCGTGCTCTTCTTGACGGACTTTTTGCTGGTCTTCTTGCGGGCTTTCTTCGCCATCACATGCTCCCCCATGCAGAAATGCACGGGCTTGAGTCTAGGCCCCCGCGCAGCGCGGCGCCAGTCAGGACGCCGTACAATGTGGGCTGGATCGGCGGCAGCGGCGACGCTACAAAAGGCCGAAGGCCAATACAGTCCTGGAGGAAGTTCGTGCCCGCGACCATGCAAGGCGAGACGCAGCCGACCGTCTACCGCTTCAAGTTCGGCAATTTCGAAATCTCGACCATTCTTGACAGCAAGGGCATTCGCGACGGGCTGCATCCTTTGTACGGCGCCAACGCTTCGGTGGCCGAAGTGCAGACTCTGGCGCGCGAGAACAACATCGATCCGAACCGGCTCGAACATCCGAACATTCCGACCCTGGTGAATACCGGCAAGGAGCTGATCTTGTTCGACACCGGCAATGGCTTTCTGCCGCGCGACTATGAGGCGCTGAAGACGCGTATGCCGATGGGCAATCTGGCGGCGCGGCTGGCGTTGCTTGGCCACAGGCCCGAGGATGTCGACATCGTGGTGCTGGCGCACGGCCATCCCGATCATATCGGCGGGCTGATGGACGGCGACAAGCCGATCTATCCCAATGCGCGTTATGTGTTCGGCGCGGCCGAGTACGATTTCTGGAAGAAGAACGAAGGTGTGCGCGAGGCGCGCGTGTTCAACCAGAAACTGTTCATGAAAATCTGCGAGCCGCTGGCGCCGCTTGCGAGCTTCATCAAGCCGGGCGACGCGGTGGCGTCAGGCATCACCGCGGTCGATGCTTTTGGTCATGCGCCGGGGTTGATGGCGTTTCATATCGAGAGCGAAGGTAAGCGCTTGATGATCACCGCCGATACCTTCACGCAATATGTGATGGCGGTGCAGCGGCCGGATTGGTACTTCGACATGGACGACGACAAGGAAAAGGCCGTGGCGACGCGCAAGCGCATGCTCGACATGCTGGCCACGGAAAAGATGTTCGTGTCGGGCTTTCACATGCCGTTTCCCGGCCTCGGCTGGATCGACAGGACGGCGTCAGGCCATCGCTGGGTGCCGCACAGCTATCAGATGAATTTGTGATTCACCGCGGCGTCTCGGCGATAATCAGATCCTGAAGGCTGGCGCGATTGCGGCCCTTGGTGTCATCGGAGTCGCTCGAAATTGCGATGCCGATCAGCGTCGGCATAGGCTGGCCGAAGGCGCGCCGATAATCGGATGAAAGGTCGACTTTTTCATCGAGCCAGACTTGTTTCGGCGCAGCGGCGGGGCGCAACGTGATGAATTTGCCGCGCCTGCCCATATGCGGACTGGCGATGATGCTGTCGCGCGGCTGATCGCCGCCGAACACATAGGCAAGCGTCGTTACGGCCGACGAGGCGAGCAATTGCATCGGACTGTGCGAACCTCCGGGCTGCTCGCTGAACACGAAATAAACCGCGATCGCGCGGTCATCGGCGCCGCGTCTGGTCAGATCGGTCGCTGCGACGCCTTGCTCGACGCGCCAGCGCCAACGCGCGGTAGTGAGCGCGCCGGCGGCGTCCGGCAGCGAGTGCCACAACATTCCAGCGGCGGATTCAGCCGCGATCGTAAGCGTGCCTTCGGGCGAGGCCGAGAACTCCACCGCCGCGATTCCTGGAAATTTGACCTTGGTCCAATCCTCCAGACCGGGGCTAAAGCGAATTGTCCCGGCAACGGCCGGCCCGGAAACGAAACCAAGGGCGATCAGAGCTGCACTGACGAAAGTTCGCATGGGTCCGCCTCGTCAAACGCAAACTCGGCCTTATGCTTCGCGCCGCCGCGCGCTGACCGCGATCGATAACAGCGTGCGCTGGGCGATGGTTTCGGCCAGCGGCCCGTTGCGGCGGGCGTCGAGCGAGGCTTCGGCCAGTTGCTCCATCGTCCGCACCAGGCGTTGCGGCGACCAGATGCGCAGCGCGTCGCCGACTTTCTTCTCGCGGGTGAAATGAACCGGCGGCGCGCCGCGCTTCATCGCCCATTCGACCGAGTCGCCGTCGTCGATGGCGAGCTTCATCTTGTGCAGACTGGACACCTGGCGGATCGCCGCCGAAATGATCGCCGCCGGCGACGAGCCGCCGGCGCGCGCCTTGTTGAATTCGGTTTCGACATCGGCAGTCTTGCCGGCGAAAGCGGCGTCGATAACGCCGTCAAGCGCCAGCGCCGAGGCATCGGCGACGACCGCCATGACGTCGGCGAGTTCGACGCGGCCCTGGCCGCGCGCATAAAGTGCCAGCTTGCGGATTTCATTGCGCGACGCCATCCGGTCGCCGCCGAGCAGCGATACCAGCATGGCGCGCGCGTCCGGCGCGATGGTGAGTTCGGCGTCGCGCATTTCAGATTCTATCAACTGGCCGAGTGCGGCGCTGTTGTCGACATAACAGGGCAGCGCCGCGGCGGACTTGGCCTTTTCGATCAAGCTGCGCAAAGGCGACGTCTTCTTCAGGTCGCCGGCCTCGATGATGATGCGGCATTCGTCGGACGGCGCGTTGAGCACCGGCTCGACCGACGCGGCGATGTTGCGCGAACCGGCCTTGACCAGCACGGCGCGGCGGCCGCCGAACAAAGGCACGGTGTGCGCTTCATCGACCAGGCGCGATGGATTGGCGGACAGATCCTCGCCCTCGATGCGCACGAAAGCGAAGGGGTCGTTCGGATCGTCAACCGACGCCTTGACCAGCGCATCGACGCGCTCGCGCACCAGCCCGGCGTCCGGTCCATAGACCAGCACGATCGGCGTGCGCGGGTCCGGCTTGGCGATGAATCGATCGACGTCGGAGGCTTTGATGGCGGTCATTGAACGTCATGCCCGCGCAGGCGGGCATCCAGTAATCGCAAACATTTCGAATCAAGAACTGGCGTTAGTGAGTACTGGGTCCCCGCCTTCGCGGGGACGACAGCAATCTTTACGTCCCGGCGACGAAATGCGACGCCAGGCGCGTGCGAATATTGTCGGCGATCACCTTGGCGGCGCGGTTCTCGGCGTCGCGCAAGCCGCGGTCGCCGGCGAATCGCTGCAACTGGCCGGGGATGTTGTACGACACGCGGGCGAAGGTGGTGTCCGTGACAAGCCTCTTGCCGGTGGCGTTTTCGATCAGGGCGTAGCTGGCGTTGATGCCGTAATTCTGGATTTCGGGGCGCGCGCTGGTGATGTCCACGATGACCTGCAACTGGACAGCGCTTAGCGTGATTTCGAGGCGGTATGCGGATGTAGGCGTCGGACCGCCCCCGGTCAGGCCGAAAATGAGCTGATCGCGCATTTCGACGCCGACACGCCCCAGCCGGCTGCTCGCCGTTTCCTTGACCGGCACCACTTCGACGGAGCTCATTTTAGCGGAGATCGAGCTGTCACCGGCGCCCAGTGTGCGCTCGCCATAAAGCGGCTGAAAGCAGCCGGCGGTGAGGCCGGCAAGCGAAAGCGCCAGAAGCAGTTTTACGAGGCGAGGGGCATTAGGCCACGACATTCACAATCCTCTGCGGGACGACAATGACCTTTTTCGGGCTCTTGCCGTCCAGCGCCTTTATTACCGCATCGAGGGCCAAAACGGCAGCCTTTATCTCGGCTTCCCCAGCCTCCCGGGCGACAGTGACATCGCCGCGCTTCTTGCCATTGACCTGAACCGGCAATGTGACGGTGTTTTCGACCAGCAAATCAGCCTCGACTTGCGGCCAGGCCTCGGTAGCGACCAGGGTCTTGTGACCCATCGCCGCCCAGCACTCCTCGGCCAGATGCGGCATCATCGGGTGGAATAGCCGCACCAGGATGTCGCCGGCCTCTCGCAAGGCCCAGGCAAAATCGGGCGATGGCGCGGTTTCGGCGGAGCCGATGGCGTCCGACAGGGCATTGGCGAACTCATAGATATGCGCGACGCAACGGTTGAAGCGCAGCCGGGCGATATCGTCGGAGACATTGTTGAGCGCGCGGTGGGCGGCCTTGCGGACCACCAGAGCCTGCTCGCTGAATTCGGCCGGGCGGGTGGCCGGGGCGGCGATTCGCGCGATCTCGCCATTGAGTCGCCACAGCCGCTGCACGAACCGCCAGGCGCCTTGCACGCCTTCCTCGGTCCAGATTACGTCGCGCTCCGGCGGCGAGTCCGACAGCATGAACCAGCGCGCGGTGTCGGCGCCGTAGGCTTCGATGATGTCGTCGGGGTCAACAACGTTCTTCTTCGACTTCGACATTTTCTCGATCGAGCCGATGTCGAGCGCTTCGCCGGTCGATGTCAGTTTGGCGCGGCGGGTCTCGCCCATGCCTTCGATGGTGACATTGGCCGGCTCGATCCAGTCGCCGCTCTTCGACTTGTAGGTCTCGTGCACGACCATGCCCTGCGTGAACAGGCCGGCGAACGGTTCGTCGAAATTGAGATGTCCGGTCCTGTGCATGGCGCGGGTGAAGAAGCGCGAATACAAAAGATGCAAAATCGCGTGCTCGATGCCGCCGATATATTGATCGACCGGCAGCCATTCGTTGGCGGCCTTCGGCGTCGTCGGCGAGGTTTCGTTCCACGGATCGGTGAAGCGCGCGAAGTACCATGACGAATCGACGAAAGTATCCATCGTGTCGGTTTCGCGCCGCGCCGCGCCCGAACATTGCGGACACTTGACGTTCTTCCAGGTCGGGTGACGGTCGAGCGGATTTCCCGGCTTGTCAAAATTGATGTCGTCGGGCAGCACCACCGGCAAGTCGCTCGCCGGTACCGGCACCACGCCGCACTTGTCGCAATGGATGATCGGGATCGGGCAGCCCCAGTAGCGCTGCCGCGAAATGCCCCAGTCGCGCAGGCGATAATTGACCTGGCGCTGCGCCACGGGTGCATTGTTTGAACTTTGCGCAAGCGCCTGCGCTCCCTCCCCTTGAAAAGGGGAGGGTCGGGGTGGGGATCGATCATCGCCAATGATCCCCACCCGCCCGTCTTCGCTCGCATGGCGAGCTTCGACGGGCGACCTCCCCTTTTCAAGGGGAGGTAAGAAAGTGGTCTCCAAGCGCTTGCTGACTTCTTCCTTCGCCTGATCGATGCTCATGCCGTCGAGGAATCGCGAATTGATCATCTTGCCGTCACCGTCATAGGCGGTGTCGGTGATGACGAAGGTCGCCGGATCCTGGTTCGGCGGGCATACGACCGGCGTGTTGCCGAGACCGTATTTATTGACGAAATCGAGATCGCGCTGGTCGTGCGCCGGGCAACCGAAAATCGCGCCGGTGCCGTACTCCATCAGAATGAAATTGGCGACATAGACCGGCAGCGTCCAGTTCGGGTCGAGCGGATGCACGGCGCGAATGCCGGTGTCGAAGCCCATCTTCTCGGCGGTGTCGATCGCTTCCTGCGAGGTGCCGATGCGTTTGCACTCTTCGATGAACTCAGCGAGCTTCGGATTCCTCGCCGCCGCCGCGGTGGCGAGCGGATGATCCGGCGCGACCGCCATGAACTTGGCGCCGAACAAAGTGTCCGGCCGCGTCGTGAAGATTTCGAGTTCGGTTTCGCCGGAAGGCACGGTCGCTGCATCGAGCATGAAGCGGACCAGCAAGCCTTCCGACTTGCCGATCCAGTTCTTCTGCATTAGCCGCACTTTGTCCGGCCAGCGGTCGAGACCGTCGAGCGCCTTCAGCAACTCCTTGGAGTAGTCGCTGATCTTGAAGAACCACTGGATCAGTTCGCGCTGTTCGACAAGCGCGCCCGAGCGCCAGCCGCGGCCGTCGATGACCTGCTCGTTGGCGAGCACGGTGTTGTCGACCGGATCCCAGTTCACCTTCGATTGCTTGCGCTCGACCAGGCCCGCCTTGAGGAAGTCGAGAAACATTTTCTGCTGGTGGCGGTAATAGGACGGATCGCAGGTCGCGACTTCGCGCGCCCAGTCGAGCGACAGGCCCATCGACTGGAGCTGCTTCTTCATCGCCGCGATGTTGGCGTAGGTCCATTCCTTGGGGTGGACCTTGCGGTCGATGGCGGCGTTTTCGGCCGGCATGCCGAAGGCGTCCCAGCCCATCGGGTGCAGCACGGCATGGCCCATGGCGCGTTTGAAGCGGGCGACCACGTCGCCCATCGTGTAGTTGCGGACGTGACCCATATGGATGCGCCCCGACGGGTAGGGGAACATCTCGAGGACGTAGTATTTCGGCCGCGGATCGTCGTTTTTGGTGGCGTAGATGCCCTGCTCGTCCCACAGCTTCTGCCAGCGGGTCTCGGCGGCGCGGGCGGCGTAGCGCTCGGTTTTGCTCGAATCGGCGGTCATTTACGGCTCTTTTTAAGGAGCCGGGAGGTGACATGAAAGCGCCGCGCCGGTCAACGGGGCTCCGTCGCCCTTCGCGGCTCGGCCTAAAGGCCTCGCACCTCAGGGTGACGAGGATGCGCGGTCTCCCGCGCGCGGGTCAGGGCCGCGCGAATGGCGTTGAGCAAGTCGGGTTGCTGGTACGGCTTTTCCAGCATGGGGGCGTCCGGATAGGCCAGGTCGCGGGCGCTGTCGCGGTGCATGCCGGTGAGCAAAATAAACGGGATTCGCCGCGCGGCCAGAGCCGCCGCCACCGAGGAACTGGTGATGCTGGCGCCGCCGAGATGGATGTCCAACAAGGCAAGATCGAATTGAGCGCCGGCGCCAAGCGCGGCAAGCGCCGCGCCGGCATCCGCGAAGCAAGCCACCTCTGCCCCGGCGGCCGCCAGTACTTCTTGGAGATCGAGGGCGATCAGGAATTCGTCCTCCAGCACGAGGCAGCGCCAGCCGGCCGGCAAAGCCTTCGTTGTCGACACGGGCGGACGCCTCCTGTTCCAAAATGGAACTTTTTCATTTCATACGAATTGAAAAGCGCGGCATTTAAATAAGACACATCGAACGAAATTTATTTTCCGGGGATTTTTGCGCGGCAGCCGCTAGGTTTTGCGCGTGAGCTGAGGAAGGCGGCATGATTGTCGGCAATGGACGGCCTAGCGGCTTTACGCCGTGCGAGCAGTGCCCGCTGCGTGCGTTGCCGTGCCTGCGCGAGTTCACGCCCGAGGAGTTGGCCTTTGTCCGCCAATTCAAGATCGACGAATTGCACGTTGATGCCGGCGCCAGTTTCCTGCGCGAAGGCGCGCGCTCCGAGCATCTGTATACGGTTCTGAACGGCTGGGGCTTTCGCTACAAAATGCTCGGCGACGGCCGCCGCCAGATTCTCAATTTCGCGCTGCCCGCCGACATGGTCGGCCTGCAAGGCACATTGATGAATGAGATGGAGCATTCGGTCGAGGCGCTGACGCCGCTGACCTTGTGCGTGTTTCCGCGTTCGAAACTGTACGACCTCTACAGCCAGTTTCCGACCTTGGCGTTCGACATCACCTGGCTGGCGGCGCGCGAGGAGCAGCTCATCGACGAGCACCTCGTCAGTCTCGGGCGCCGCACCGCGCTCGAGCGCACGGCCTTTTTGTTGCTGAACCTGTTCGTTCGGGTGCAGGAACTGGGGCTGGGCCGGGACGGCGGCGTGCAATTTCCGTTCACCCAGCAGCATCTGGCCGATGCGCTCGGCATGTCGCTGGTGCACACCAACAAGACGCTCAAGCGATTGCTGGCGACCAAGGCGGTGACCTGGAAAGGCCGCGCCTTTACGGTGCACGACCGCGCCGCGCTGGCGGCGATCGCCGGCGACGACGTGACGAAGAAGAATCCGCGGCCGTTTATCTAGCGCGATATTTGCGGCGCTTTCGCGCTTGCGTTATAGGCAGTCGCATGACCGCCGCTGCCGCTCTTGAGACAGTCCGCATTGCCATCGCGCGCGCCTGCAAGGACGCCGACCGCGATCCGTCGGATGTGACCCTGATCGCGGTATCGAAGACATTTCCGGCCGAGGCGATCGAGCCGGTGATCGGCGCTGGGCAGTTGGTGTTCGGCGAAAACCGCGTCCAGGAGGCCAAGGCCAAATGGCCGGCGCTGATCGAAAAGCATCCCGGCATCCAGTTGCACCTGATCGGGCCGCTGCAATCCAACAAGGCCAAGGAAGCGGTGGCTTTATTCGATGCCATTCATTCGGTCGATCGCGACAGTCTATGCCAAGCTTTGGCCAAGGAGATCGCCGCGCAGAAGCGCGCGCCGCTTTTGTTCGTGCAGATCAACACCGGCGCCGAGCCGCAGAAGGCCGGCGTGCTGCCGCAAGACGCCGATGCGTTCCTGAAGAAATGCGCCGATGTCCACGGCTTAAAGATTTCCGGCCTGATGTGCATTCCGCCGGCGGATGAGGCGCCGGGCCCGCATTTCGCGTTGACGGCGAAAATCGCCAAACGCAACGGGCTGAAGCTTCTGTCGATGGGCATGAGCGCCGACTTCGCCGACGCGATTTTGCTCGGCGCGACGCATGTGCGCGTCGGCAGCGCCATCTTCGGTGGGAGACATTAGTGAGCGGAAGCCCGGAATTCGAACGCTGGCAGCAACGCTTCGGCGAGCCCGGCTACTTATTCGGCACGGCGCCGAATGCATTCCTGAAATCGCAGGCGGCGCTGCTCGGCAAGAGCGGGCGGGCGCTGTCGATCGCCGACGGCGAAGGCCGCAATGGCGTGTTCATGGCCGAACTGGGCCTCGATGTTTTGTCGCTCGACTTCTCGCCGGTGGCGCAGGAGAAGGCGCGCAAGCTTGCGGCCGCGCGCGGCGTCGCCATGCGCGTCGAACAGGCCGACATCGTCAACTGGACTTATCCAGCCGATACTTACGATGTGGTGGCGGGAATATTTTTCCAGTTCGCCGCGCCGGCCGAGCGCGACAAGATCTTCGCCGGCATCAAGCGGACACTCAAGCCTGGCGGTTTGCTGCTGATCGAGGGCTATCGGCCGAAGCAGATTGAGTACAAAACCGGCGGACCGTCGAAAGTCGAAAATCTTTACACGCGCCAGATGCTTGAAGAAGCTTTCGGCGATTTTGCCGCGCTCGATATCAATGAGCACGACAGCATTATCGAGGAAGGCGCCGGCCATGGCGGCATGTCGGCGCTGATCGATCTGGTCGGGCGGAAGTAGTTAGCGAAAGCGCGACGGCAGGATCGGTTTCGGCGGCTCGCCCATGCTGGCGTCGAGCGGCTTTTTCAACAGGCTCGAACGCAAACCTTCCGGACGCTGCGGCTGTGCCGGCGGCGGCGCATAAGCTTGCGGCTGTTGCGGCGCGTAGCGGGAGGAAGGCGGCGGCGGCGGGGCGTAAGCCGGCGGAGGAGCCGGTGCATAGCTTGCCGGCTGCGCCGGTTGCAGCGGGACCTGGTCGAACGGCGACGGCGTGTCGTCGTACAGATCGTCGCTGACCCGGTGGCTCATGGAGGCCGAGCGCCAGCGCTCGATCACCGCGGTGAGCAGATCGCGATTCATGTGCGTGCCGGCATCGGAGCGCGTATTGCCGGAAGCTTCGCTGTTCGGCCGCTTGTCGGCGGCGAGTTCGGCAAAGCGCATGCGCGTCGGCAGAGCGACGCCGGAACCGAAGGCGAAAACCTCGCGGGTGCCGAGCGACGGAATGAACGACAAGAGATTGGCGGCGGCGTCGGAGACCGCCGAGCGGATGAGTTTCTGGTCGCCTTCGCTCGACAGCCGCATGACGAACAGAGTCGAACATTGTGAAATAATGGTGGTGTCGATTTCGGCCGGGCGTTGCGTCACCAGGCCGAGGAACACGCCGTATTTACGGCCTTCCTTGGCGATGCGCGACAGCGCCCGCTTGGTCGGGCCGAAGCCGATCTTCTTGTCGGCGGGCGCGTAACGGTGCGCTTCCTCGCAGACGAACAGCAAGGGTGCGACGCCGTCCGACCACAGGCCGAAGTCGAAAGCCATGCGGCACAACACCGACACGACCGAATCGACGACCTCGGCCGGGAAGCCGGCGAGCTGCATGATGGTCATCGGCTTGCCGTCGGGCGGCAGGCGGAACAGAGCGCTGAGGATTTCCGCCATCGTGTCGCCGCCGATATTGGCGTTCTCGAACATGAAGGCGTAGCGCGGATGATTGCGGAAGGTTTGGATGCGGCCGATCAGCTTGTGATACAGCGCGGCGCGCGAGCGATTTTCCAGCTTGCCCATGCGCTCGTCGAGCAGATTGATGAGGTCCTCGATGCGGTAGGGTACCGGCGTATCGGCGGTGAAGCCGGCATCCTTCGGTTCTTTCTTCTTTGACAGCACACCGCCGCCGCCATTGCCGGCGCCGTTGCGGTATTGCAGATAGGCGCCCTTGGCGAGCGGGATGACCTCGGAGAGAATCTCCACTTCTTCCTCGATGCCGGGACGGCCGCCGAAGAAGGCGTCGATGGTTTCCTCGAAATTGAACAGCCAGAACGGCAGCCGCAGATTGCGCGGGTTGAGCACGTTGGCCTTGTCGCCGAAGCAGCGGCCATATTCGTTGTGCGGATCGACCAGGAACACGCGCAGGTTCGGCCGCGTGTCGAGAATCTTTTGCAGGATGATGGCGACGCCGCTCGACTTGCCGACGCCAGTGGCGCCGAGAATGGCGAAGTGGCGGCTCACCAGATTGTCGACGTCGATATGCACGACGATATTGTTGTTCTGTTGCAGATCGCCGACATGAGCGTGATCGCAATCGGCGGCGCCGTAAACCATACGCAGTTCGCGCTCGCCGAGCATCGCCGCCGCATCGCCGATGTTCGGATATTCGGTGACGCCGCGTTGAAATCGGGGAGCGCCGCCGTGAACGTTGAGCAGTTCGCCGATCAGATCGAGGTGCAGAACCTTGCGAAACGGCGAGCCACTGTTGGCAAGCGGCGCCGGCTGTTCGCTGACATCGGTGATGAGGCCGATGATGAGAGCCTTGGCAGTCGTCAGACCCATGAAGCGGCCGACGGTGGGCGCTTCGCCGCCCATGGCGCGCGGGCCGATCTCGACAGTCGACTGCGAACCGTTGACGGCAATGACGCGGCCGATCGATTGCGACGAAGAGGAATTGGCAGTGTCCAACACGCTTGAAATCCTTAGCTCGCCCCGGCGCCTGCGTGCTGTGACAGCCTCGCGACACCCTTCAAGCTAGCAATTACCCGTCTTTGGATTGTTAATACGGAATATGATCGCCGCGCGCTCCGTGCGGCATGCTTAAGGGCCGGTAACCGCAGCGCTGGCGAATTTAAACCTTACTCAACCACGATTTTTGTTCGCGGCCCGAGGTGCGCCAGCAAGCGGCGCAAAGCATCGATGCGCAAGGCGACGCAGCCGGCGGTCGGGGCAAATTGTGGCCGTGCGACATGAATGAACACGGCGCTGCCGCGGCCGGCGATGCGCGGCCTGGTGTTGTGGTCGAGCTCGATAATGAAGTCGTAGAGATGGTCGGCGCGTGCCAACCGATCCGCATTGGAACCGGGCGGAACTTTGACCGGACGGTTGTAATGCCGGTCGGATGGGTCTTCGCACCAGCCGTCATTGGGTTTGATGCGGTAGACCGGAAGGCCGGTTAACGGAACCGGGTGCCTGTCACCGCGCCACCACAACCGGCGCAACCGGAAACTGCCGCGTGGCGTGCCGCCATCGCCTTCGCGCTTGTTGGCCTTGATGCCGCCGCGGCCCAGCGCCACCGGCAGGCTGAGGGGGCCGGCCACCAGCCAGCCCTGGCTCGGATTTCCCGGCCGGCGGCGCACCGTAATGCGGGACAGTGTATTATTTCGCAAATTAGTTCGCCCTGGCTTGCGACATTGATCCAAACCCCCACGAAACCCGTAAATAGCGGTACTGGCTACTCTTTTACCCGTGAATGCATGACTTCGCGATGCCCGGCGCGGCGAAAACCTGTCTTTTCCGGCGGGGACAGGTTTTCCCAACAGACGCCGTCCCGGTAAGATACTAAGCTGTAGGTGGCGGATTCGTGCGGATTTGACGCCCGTCAGGGGACCAAACGAGCGATGCCCAACAAGCGGACCATTCTAATCGTCGACGACGATACCGAGCTGCGCGAGGCGCTGGTCGAGCAACTCGCGCTGCACGAGGAGTTCGACATCATTGCCGCCGAGACCGGCACCAAAGGTGTGCAGGCCGCCAAAGGCGGGCAGATCGACCTGGTGCTGATGGATGTCGGCCTGCCGGATGTCGACGGCCGCGAGGCGGTCCGCATTTTGCGCAAGAACGGCTTCAAGGCGCCGATCATCATGCTGACCGGTCACGATACCGACAGCGATACTATTCTCGGCCTTGAATCGGGCGCCAACGATTACGTCACCAAGCCGTTCCGCTTTGCCGTGCTGCTGGCGCGTATCCGCGCGCAGTTGCGCCAGCACGAGGCAAGCGAAGACGCGGTGTTCGCCATCGGCCCTTACACGTTCCAGCCAAGTTCGAAACTGCTGCTCAATCCGAAGGGCAGCAAGGTGCGGCTGACTGAAAAGGAAACCGCGATCCTGCGCTATCTCTATCGCGCCGGACAAAAGGCGGTGTCGCGCGAAACCTTGTTGCAGGAAGTCTGGGGCTACAATTCCGGCGTCACCACGCACACGCTGGAGACCCACATCTACCGCTTGCGGCAGAAGGTGGAGAAAGACGCCGCGACGCCGTCGATCCTGGTGACGGAAGCCGGCGGCTACAAGCTGGTGCCGTGAGCGAATTTTTCTTTGTCATTCCGGGGCGGCCCGAAGGGCCGAGCCCGGAATCCAGAGCCAAACTGAATGGCTCTCAATTTTATTCCTGGATTCCGGGCCCGCTCGCTGCGCTCGCGTCCCGGAATGACAGGTAGCCATGGGTCTCGACGACGACATTGCTTTCTTCGAACAAGTGCCGATCCTCGCGGCGCTCGACAAGGAGGCCTTGCGCATTCTCGCGATCGGCGCGGAAACCAAGCAGCTGCAAAGCGGCGCGGTTCTGTTTTATGCCGGCGAACTGGCCGACGGTGGCTACATCGTGCAGGAAGGTTCGCTGCGGCTCGATCCCGGCACCTTCACCGACGGCAATGAAGTGATCGCCGGGCCCGGCACTTTGGTCGGCGAATTGGCGCTGCTGACCGACATGGCTTGCCAGGCAACGGCCATCGCCAAGGGGCCGACAACGGTGATCCGCGTTTCGCGCAATCTGTTTCGCAAGATGCTGGAAGGCTATCCGGCCGCGGCGGTGACCTTGCGCGACATCATGAGCAAGCGGTTGGAGGGTTGGCAGCGCGAACTCGCGGGCGTGAAGACGGCGATGGAAAAGGGCGGGAAGAGTTAAATCTCCACCGTCGCCGTGACCGGCACATGATCGGACGGGCGTTCGGCGCCGCGTAGATCCTTGGCGATCTTGATCTTGGACACCTGACCGGCGAGCGCGTCCGACGTCCAGACGTGATCGAGCCGGCGGCCGCGATCCGACGTGCGCCAGTTCTCCATCGCGCGATAACTCCACCATGTGTAGAGCTTTTCCGGCTCCGGCGTCAGCACACGCATCGTGTCGATCCAGTTGCCGGCGTTGCGCGCGGCATTGAGCTTGTCGCATTCGATCGGCGTGTGCGACACCACTTTCAACATCTGCTTGTGGCTCCAGACGTCGTGTTCGAGCGGCGCCACGTTGAGATCGCCGACCAGGATGGCGCGCTGGCCTGGCGCCGGGCGCAAGGCCGGATGCGCCGTCATCTCGTCGAGGAAGTCGAGCTTGTGCTTGAATTTCTCGTTGACCAGCGGGTCGGGTTCGTCACCGCCAGCCGGCACATAGAAATTATGGATGGTCAGCGGATCGCGCAGTCCGGCTTTCTCGCCGAGCACCACCGAGACATGGCGGCAATCGGTCTTGCCGCAGAAATTCTGGATGTTGAAGCTTTCGAACGGCACCCGCGCCAGCACGGCGACGCCGTGATAGCCCTTCTGCCCGCTCAAGGCCGCATGCGTATAGCCGAGCTTCTCGAAGCGCTTCATCGGGAAGGCGTCGTCGGGACACTTGGTTTCTTGCAGGCAGAGCACATCCGGGCGGACGCTCTTGATGAACTTGGCGACCAGGTCAATGCGCAGGCGGACCGAGTTGATATTCCAGGTGGCGATTTTCAGGGGCATGGCGGGCAACATACCCTGCGTGTCATGCCCCGCGAAGGTGGGGCATCCAGTATCCACCGATAGTTCAGTGATTACTGGGTCCCCGCCTTCGCGGGGACGACGACTATTTGTACCTTGTGTAATCGATCTTGAACATCGACGGGTCGGGCGTCCGGCTGCTGTCGAGATTATAGACCGCCACGGTGGTGTCGTAGCCCTGCGGGTCGGTCACGGTCCATTGCTTGAGCTGCATGTCCTTGGCGTTGAACATGATCATCAGCCGGCTGGTGCCGACGAGGCCGTTCTTTTCCTCGAGCACCGCGGTGACGAAAACTTCGTCTGCATAAACCGAGACCAGGCTCGAATCCTTCATCAGGTCGACTTTGTCGGACAGCAGGAAACGCAGCGGCGTCTGCGACAGCGGGAAGACATCCTGCGTCGCCAGATTGCGGTCGCGCACCACGACCGACGAGCCGTCCGCGATCAGTTCGATCGGCGACGGATCGTCATATTCGAAACGGACGCGGCCGGGCTTTGAAATGTAGAAGTCACCCTGGCTGCGGCTGCCGTCGGGGCCGACCTGAACGAACTTGCCGCTGAGTTGCTGCACATTGGACAGATAGCTGTTGATCTTGCCGATGATGGTGCGCTGTTCGGCATTGAGCGCGCCGCCGGTGGCGCCGCCTTTGCCGAGCAAAGCGGCGAAGGGATTGGTGACCGGCGCGGGGGCCTGCGCCTGCTGTTGGACCGCAGCCGGCGGCCGCGGCGATTGTGCGAATGCCGGCGCGGCGATCAGGGTCGCAAGCACAGCCGCGGCTAGCGCGGTTCCGAAGGTTTGCTGCTGCAATGCCGCCATCTTCGTTTTCTGCCTCGTCTGCCTCGTCTGCCTCGTCTGCGCCGCTGTGGCGCGATCATTGAAAGCAATTTCTAGGGGCCGCCTGTGGCTATTTCGCGACGTTAGATCTTGCTCGATCATGCGGTGATTCGCCGGCTCAAGACACCGCTAACGCCCTCAATAGCGGTCATCCTGCGGATTTTCCGGGATCAGGATTTCGCGTTTTCCGGCGTGGTTGGGCTGGCCGATAATGCCTTCCAGCTCGAGGCGTTCCATCAAGGTGGCGGCGCGGTTGTAGCCGATCTGCAACCGGCGCTGGATGTAGGAAGTCGAGGCCTTGCGGTCGCGCTTCACGATGGCGACGGCCTGGGCGTAGAGATCGCCGCCTTCGCCGGCGCCCATGCCGGTATTGTCGAACACGGCGCCGCCGTCTTCGCTGAGTTCCGGCTCTTCGGCGGTGACTTCCTCGAGATATTCCGGCTGACCCTGCGACTTCAAATGGCGCACGATCTTCTCGACTTCATCGTCGGAGACGAACGGTCCGTGGACGCGGCTGATGCGGCCGCCGCCGGCCATATAGAGCATGTCGCCCTGGCCGAGCAGTTGCTCGGCGCCCTGCTCGCCGAGGATGGTGCGGCTGTCGATTTTCGACGTGACCTGGAAGGAGATGCGGGTCGGGAAGTTCGCCTTGATGGTGCCGGTGATGACGTCGACCGACGGACGCTGCGTCGCGAGCACGACGTGGATGCCGGCGGCGCGGGCCATTTGCGCCAGGCGCTGGATCGCGCCTTCGATGTCCTTGCCGGCGACCATCATCAGGTCGGCCATTTCGTCGACGATGATGACGATGAAGGGCAGCGGCTCGAAGGTGAGTTCTTCCTTCTCGTAGATCGCCTGGCCGGATTCCTTGTCGTAGCCGGTGTGAACGGTGCGGGTCAGCGTCTCGCCCTTGGCCTTGGCTTCGGCGAGGCGCGTGTTGTAGCCGTCGATGTTGCGGACGCCGAGCTTCGACATCATCTTGTAGCGGCCTTCCATCTCGCGCACCGCCCATTTGAGCGCGACGACGGCTTTCTTCGGATCGGTCACGACCGGCGTGAGCAGATGCGGAATGCCGTCGTAGACGGACAGTTCGAGCATCTTCGGATCGACCATGATCAGGCGGCACTGCTCCGGCGTCAGCTTGTACAAAAGCGACAGGATCATGGTGTTGATGGCGACCGATTTGCCGGAGCCGGTGGTGCCGGCGATCAGCAAATGCGGCATGCGCGCCAGATCGACGATGACGCCTTCGCCGCCGATGGTCTTGCCGAGGCAGAGCGGCAGCTTGGCGGTGTTTTCGTTGTAGTCCTTCGCCGACAGCAATTCGCGGAAGTAGACTTTCTCGCGGATCGGGTTGGGCAGTTCGATGCCGATGGCGTTGCGGCCGGAGACGACGGCGACGCGCGCCGACACCGCGCTCATCGAGCGGGCGATGTCGTCGGCGAGGCCAATGACGCGCGACGATTTGATGCCGGGCGCCGGTTCGAGTTCGTACAAAGTGACCACTGGGCCGGGACGCGCATTGATGATTTCGCCGCGCACGCCGAAGTCGCCGAGCACGCTTTCCAGCGCCGTCGAGTTGGCGTCGAGTACATCCTTGGACAGAGTTGTGCGCTCGGAGACTTTCTGCGCGGTCAGAAGATTGAGCGACGGCAACACGAAGCCGGAGCCGGACTTGCGCGGCTTCGGCGCGGCGGCGGCACGCTTGCGCGGCGCGGGCTTGGCGTCTTCTTCCTCGTCTTCGTATTCTTCTTCCTCGTCGTAGGCTTCCGGCGACGGCGCCATGCTCGGCGCGGTAACGCGGCCGAGATTGTCGAAGCGCGGTTCTTGGCGCGGCTCCTGACGCGGGCCTTTCGCGCCGTCCGGCAGCGGTTTGCGCACCGCGCCGCGTATCCAGCGGCCAAGGCGCGCCTTCCAGCTCAACAGTGCATGCACGACCATACCGAGCCAGGGCGAAGCGCGGTCGGGGGCTTCGTCTTCTTCGTCGGTGTCCTCGTCGCCGATGTCGTTGAGCGCTTCGGCGGTGGGCTTTTCCTCACGCCGCGGAAGTCGCAGGTCGGAAGCGATGGCCAGCAAAACGACGGTGCCCAAACCTAAAATCAGCGACAGCACGATGAGCGGCAGGCCGGACAAAGGCGCGCCGAACAAAAGCGCCGGCACCGTCAGAACGGCGTCACCTGTGGCGCCGCCAAGGCCGGTCGGCAACGGCCACGAGCCGATGCGCGGCAATGTCGAGGCAAACGCCGCGGCGCAGATCGTCGCTGCGATCCAGACCAGTCCGCGCCATTTTTCGCCGATCGGCCGGTGCGACAGCAGCCGCCAGCCCATCAGGGCTTCCGGCAACAGCAGCAGCACGGCGGCAAGGCCGAGCAGTTGCATCGCCAGATCGGAGAAAATCGCGCCGGGGAAGCCGAGCAGGTTCTGGATCGGCTTTTGCGTCGCGTGGCTGAGAGAGGGATCCTGCACCGACCACGTCGCCAGCGCGATGACGCCGAGCAGCGCGCAGGTGATCAGCGCTAGTCCCGCCAGTTCGCTCAGACGGCGGCGCACGATGTCGCGGAAGTGATCCGTGACAAAGGCGACGACGTCGAGATTGCGGTCGGATGAGGCCATAGGTGTTCCGCTATCCTAAAACTGCAACGATGCGGTGCAGCGCTTCGCCGGTCATCGCGGCGTCCTGTACCATGGCGACGCGGATATAATCGGCGCCGGGATTGGTGCCGTCGGCCTGTTCGCGCGCGAGGTAACGCCCCGGCACGACACGCACGCCGGCTTTCGCCCACAGGCGCTTGGTCACGACTTCGCTGCCGCCGAATTTCGACACGTCGAGCCAGAGGAAAAATCCGCCGGCCGGGCGTTTGTAGCCGTAGCGGTCGCCGATGATCTGGTCGGCGAGATCGAACTTGGCGTTGTACAGTTCGCGGTTCTTTTCGACATGCGCTTCGTCGGTGTAAGCGGCGACGGCGACATGCTGCATCGGCCCCGGCACCTGCGGCGCCGCGACATTGCGCAATTCGAGAAAGGCGGCGAGGAATTTGGCGTCGCCGGCAGCGAAGCCGACGCGCAGGCCGGGCAGGTTCGAGCGCTTCGACAGCGAATGAAACACGACCGTATTAGTGAAGCCTGCGCCCGATGCTTCCAGCATGCCGGCCGGTTTGTCCTTGCTGTAGATCTCGCCGTAGCATTCATCGGCAAACACGAGAAAGCCGAAGCGGCGCGACAGCGCGTGCAGCCTGTCGAGACAATCGCGCGAGGCGACCGCGCCCTGCGGGTTGGACGGCGAGGCGAGATAGAAGGCGACGGTGCGCTTGAGCAGCGCGTCGTCAAGTGTGGCGAGGTCGGGCAGAAAGCCGCTGGCGCGCGTCGCCGGCAGATAGACCGGCTCGCAATCGGCGGCGAGCGCACCGGCCGAGTAGGCGGCGTAGAATGGATTGGGGATCAGGACGGCAGGGTGACCGGTCCGGCCGCCAACGTAACGCTTGGCCGCCAGCGCGCCGAGGAACAGGCCTTCGCGCGTGCCGTTGAGCACCAGCACTTCGCTTTCTGGATCGACCGGCTTGGCCAGCTTGTAGCGGCGGCCGAGCCAGGCGGCGGCCGCCTTGCGAAACGGATCGGTGCCCTTGTTGGCCGGATAGCGGCCGAATTCGGCGAGATGCTGCGCCAGCACCGGGCCGACGAAATCGGGAATCGCGTGCTGCGGCTCGCCGACCGACAGGTTGATGACCGGCTTGCCCGGCTCGATGCCGGCGATGAGGTCGCTCAGCCGCACGAAAGGCGAGCGGCTGTTCTCGGCCGCGGCCTGGGTGGGGGAGAGTTCGCGCTGGGCAGTCATCATGGACATTGGACACACCGGCGGGGTGGTTGGCGCGCGATCTCACCGTTGCCGGCTCCCGGCAGTCGGGATCGCGCGGGGAAGCCCCGCGGCACAAGGGTGAAGCACAATAGGAGGGCCGAGGTTAAGACCCGATTAACTATCACGGGCATTCAGCGTCATTCAGCGCCGTAAACTAACTCCGAAAAATCCCACTAAATCGTTGCGCGCTCTTTGCTTTTTGTTTCGCTGACATTAATTCGCGTAAAGCGCAATTGCGCCCCAAACGTTAGCACAGAGTTAGTTTGAGAACTGGTTGCGATGGCAAGACCTAGACGTGATGGCGCGTCGCCCGATGCGCCGACGAAAGCAAAACTTACTGAAATCTTAATTCGTAAGTTGCAGCCGCGCGAAGCGCCCTATCGCGTATACGACCTTCATCAACGCGGCCTTTCGCTACAAGTTCAGCCAACTGGTCAGAAGTAACCGCTGTTTTGACCCCACCTTTTACGGACCTGGTTGATAGGCGATTGTGACGGTCTCTGAAACGGAGATCGGCTTGTGTCTATGCTTGACCATACGCTTAAGCCGGAGGCGGTGCGCCGGATAGAGGTGATCACGGGAACTGGC
>CAMBQQ010000052.1 GCA_945870035.1 Rhizobium sp. Q54
GCGGATCGCCTTTCGCCGATAGTGCCGCCAGCCGATTATCCGCATCGAAAAATCCGAGCTGCCCCATCGTCAGTCTCCTAGAATCATGCCGTCAGGGCAGCAGACTCGCACGGGGCCGAGGGGCATGCTATTTTTCGAGGTGCCCTCAAGTAAGGCCGCATCGCTGCCACCCGCGCAGCGGGTATCAGGCGCCACCTTCCCCGCCGCTCAAGCCAAGGTCGAAAGCCGCCGCAAGGCGTGGTAGAATTTCCCTGTCATGCCCCCGAACCCATCGCAATCGCACAAACCAGAGGCGCGCATATTGAGCTTTCGCCGCGGCCAGGCGGCGGCGCATTCGCGACCGACCGCCACCACGGCGCCGGGCCTGGACAAATATGAACGCGACGACCACCCCGACGATTATCGCCACCGGATGCTGGTCAATCTCGCGGCCTTCGCCTTCGTGCTTCTGCTGATCGCCGCTGGCTATTGGCTGGCCGACACCATGGCCCGGATGCGCAAGGATCAGGATTGCGTCTTGAGTGGCCGGCGCGGCTGTAGCCCGATCAACGTGGAAATTCCGCGCAACCGCTGGTGAATACGCCGCCGGCGCCACCGCGAAGCGGCGCGATACTGGCCCAGGAACCGGGGATTGGTCCCGTTTTCCCCTTAAATCCCTGCTACCATTGAACTTGACCCTATGCTTCGGTATACGGGCAACCGACCGTTAGCCGGGCTGAACCGGGCCGGGGCCGATTTCGCGCGGGCAGCTGTCCGCACCTTGGTGCAATTGCCAGAACTCAAATTGAATCAGAGAGTTATCGATGTCCGACACGTTAGAAGCGATCGCCAATATCATCGCCGAAACCTGCGATATTCCGCGCGATTCGATTACCCCTGAAAGTCACGCCATCAACGATCTCGGTATCGACAGCCTGGATTTCCTCGATATCGCCTTCGCCATCGACAAGACCTTCGGCATCAAGCTGCCGCTCGAGCAGTGGACCCAGGAAGTCAACGACGGCAAAGCCACCACCGACCAGTATTTCGTTCTCAAGAACCTCGCGGTCCGCATCGACGAACTCGTCGCTGCCAAGGGAGCCTGAAGCTCAAAACCTCATGCGGATCGAGTACTTCCAGCTGATCGATCGCATCGTCGATCTCAATCTCGCCGACCGCAAAATCACATGCGAGGCGACAGTCCCAACGGATTGTACGATCTTCGAAGGTCACTTCCCCGGCTATCCGTTGATGCCGGGCGTGCTTTTGATCGAGGCGATGGCGCAAACCTCGGGCTGGCTGGTGGTCGCAGCGAACGAGTTCAAGCGCATGGCTTTTCTCGCCTCGGTGAAGGAAGCCAAGATGCGCACTTTCGTGCTGCCCGGGCAGGTTTTGTCGATCAGTTCGTATCTTGAGCACGAAGGCTCCGGCTACGCGGTCCTCAACGCCAAGATCCGTTGCGACGGCAAGGTGGTCACCGACGCCACGCTGACGTTGCGCATCCTCGATTTCCCCAATAGCCAGGTCGCCGAAGAAATGCGCAAATTGGCCGAACGTATCGGATTGAAGCTCGAGGCGCGCGCCGATGGCTGACGCGCCGCGCGAGGCCTGGATCACCGGCATCGGTATCGTTTCCTGTCTTGGCGAAGGCGGCGACGCCCATTGGCAGAAGCTAATGGAAGGAAAGCCGACGGCCGGTCCTACGGACTACCCGCCATTCGTCGTCCATCCGATCGCGCCGATCAATTTCGACAGCCAGATCCCCAAAAAGGGCGACCAGCGCCAGATGGAAGCCTGGCAGCGCATCGGCACTTACGCGGCCGGCCTCGCGCTCGATTCCGCCGGGGTCAAAGGCCAGCCCGATATTCTCTCCCACATCGACATGATCGTGGCGGCCGGCGGCGGCGAGCGCGATCTCAATGTCGACTCCACCATTCTCAGCGGCATGCCGCATGCGGCCAACCCGGCCGCTTTCCTGAACGAGAAGCTGACGGGCGACCTGCGCCCGACTCTTTTTCTCGCCCAATTATCCAATCTGCTGGCCGGCAATATTTCGATCGTGCACGGCGTCACCGGCTCTTCGCGCACCTTCTTGGGCGAGGAATCCTCCGGCGTCGACGCGGTGCGCATCGCCCTGTCGCGCATCGCCGCGGGCCAAAGCGACATTGCTCTCGTCGGCGGCGCGCATAATTGCGAGCGGCCCGATCTCCTGATGCTGTACGAGTTCGGCGGCAACTGTCTCAAGGCTCCTTACAAGCCCGTTTGGGAACGCGGCGCGGACCATGTCGGCTTCGCGCTCGGCTCGCTCGGCGCTTTCCTCGTCATCGAAGCGCGCGACCATGCCGAAGCGCGCGGCGTCAAGCCCTTGGCGCGCCTCAGCGCAGTCCTTTCCGACCGCACCAACCGCAAGCCCGGCGCCGCGGCGGCCGCGCTGGGCAAGTTGTGGGACAGGCTCAAGAACAAGATCAAACCCGGACACGCCGCGATCCTTTCCGGCGCGTCTGGCGCCGCGGAGGCCACGGCCGAAGAACGCGCCTTCATCGAGAACCATGCGCTTAAGTCCCATGGCGATCTTGCCGTTCGCGCCACCGGGTCTTATGTCGGTCATGCGATGGAGCCGCAATTCGCCATGAATATCGCACTGGCGGCCGTTACGCTGAACCAGGACCGTCTTTTTCCGCCGGCCGACGCTAGCGGGCTGGAAAAGCCGATGGATGGTAAAGTGGACCAGGTATTGGTGACCGGCGTCGGACATTGGCGTGGTGAGGGGCTCGCGCTCGTTGAACGTGTCGGCTGACGGAGAGCACGCAGATGGCAACCGGTAAAGACAAACACGGCCGCCCGCTTGTCGTCGTCACGGGTCTCGGCGTCGTCACCTCGCTCGGCGCCGGCAAGACCGATAACTGGGCCAAGCTCACCGCCGGCGAATCCGGCATCCGCGCTATCACCCGTTTCCCGACCGACGGCCTGAAGACCCGCATTGCCGGTACCATCGACTTTTTAAGTCCGCAGCCATCGACCGCGGCTTTGTGCGAGTCTTTCGCCGATCTGGCGGCCGACGAAGCCATCGCCGAATCCGGCATCGGCAGCCGCGGCGATTTTCCCGGTCCCCTCTTCCTCGCGGTGCCGCCGATCGAGATCGAGTGGCCGCAACGCATAGAGGTCGGGGCGCGGTCCGGCAGCAACGACAAGATGAGCTATGCCGATCTGCTGCGCGTGGCGACGCAGTTTCCCGCCTTTCATCGCCGCTTTTTGTTCGGCTCGGTCGCCGATCACCTGGCCGACAAGTTCGGCACCAAGGGCTCGCCGATATCGCTGTCGACCGCATGCGCCTCCGGCGCCACCGCCATTCATCTGGGCGTCGAGGCTATCCGCCGCGGCGAAACCGACGCGGCGCTGTGCATCGGCACCGACGGCTCGATCAACCCGGAAGCTTTGATCCGCTTTTCGCTGCTGTCGGCTTTGTCGACCAGCAACGACAATCCGGCGGCGGCGTCGCGGCCGTTCTCCAAGAACCGCGACGGCTTCGTCATGGCCGAAGGCGCCGGTGCGCTGGTGCTGGAAAGCTACGACTCGGCCAAGGCGCGCGGCGCCAATATCATCGGCGTGCTCGAAGGCGTCGGTGAAATGACCGATGCTTTCCACCGCACCCGCTCCAGCCCCGACGGCAAGCCGATCATCGGCTGCATCGCCAGCGCCATCAAGGATGCCGGACTGACGCCGGACGACATCGATTACGTCAACGCGCACGGCACCTCGACGCCGGAGAACGACAAGATGGAATATCTCGGCGTCTCCACCGTCATCGGCGAGCGCGTCAGACACGTGCCCATCTCGTCGAACAAATCGATGATAGGCCACACGCTGTCGGCGGCTGGCGCGGTCGAGGCCGTGTTCTCGCTGCTGACGCTGCAGAACCAGCGCATTCCGCCGACCATCAACCACGACATTCCCGACCCCGCCATCATGCTCGACGTCGTGCCGAACAAGGCCCGCGACGCCCGCGTGACGCATGCCCTGTCGAACTCGTTCGGCTTCGGCGGGCAGAACGTGTCGTTAGTGATGGGTCTCGAGCCCGCCAACTAGATTTCCGCTTCCTATCAGTACCGAAGAGAACCATGCGCCAACTCCAGCTTATCGGCGACCGCAAGCTCGAACTCGTCGAGGTGCCCGATCCGGCGCCGCCGGCCGCGGGCGAAGTGCAGGTCCGCATCAAGGCGGTGGCGCTCAACCATCTCGACGTCTGGGGCTTTCGCGGCATGGCCTTCACCAAGCGCAAGCTGCCGCTGGTCGTCGGCGCCGAAGCCTCGGCCGAGATCGCCGCAGTCGGCGAAGGCGTCAAGAACTTCAAGCCCGGCGACAAGGCCGTGATGTATGGCGCCATGACCTGCGGCCAGTGCGCCGCCTGCAAGGAAGGCCGCGACAATCTGTGTGAGAATGTCGGCGGCATCATGGGCTTTCACCTCGACGGCTTTGCCCGCGACCTGATCAATCTGCCGGCGCGGCTCGTCATCCCGGTGCCCGCCAACGTATCGCTGCGCGACGCCGCCTGCGCGCCGATCGCCTTCGGCACCACCGAGCACATGCTGTTCGACAATGCCAAGCTCAAGCCCGGCGAAACCATCCTGGTGCATGCCGCCGGCTCCGGCATCGGCTCGGTCGCCATCAAGATGGCCAAGGCGCTTGGCTGCACCGTCATCACCACGGTCGGCGACGATGCCAAGGCCGAAAAGGCCAAAGCGCTGGGGGCCGACCACGTCATCAATTACAAGACCGAACGCTTCGAAGGCGTCGTGCGCAAGATCACCAAGAAAAAAGGCGTCGATGTCGTGTTCGAGCATGTCGGCGGCGAAGGCTTCAATGCCTCGCTGTTCTGCCTCAAGCGCGGCGGCCGGCTGGTGACCTGCGGCTCGACCGCGGGCCCGACCGTCACCATCAATCTGATGCAGCTGTTCCAGCAGCAATATAAAATTCTTGCCTCCTTCGGCTGCAACATGCGCAACATCCGCGACTGCCTCGCCAAGATGGCTGGCGGCATGGCGCCGATCATCGACAGCGAATTCGCGCTCGCCGATTTCGAGCGCGGCCTCGATCGCCTTGAAGGCCGCCAGGTGTTCGGCAAAGTGATCGTGAACTTCTGATGCTGTCGCTCAGAACGAAGCTGAGGCTTCGCAGAGCCCTTAAGGACGCCGGCAATGCCGTCGCTGGTACGCTGGCGGTCGGCCTGCTCAGACTACTGCGCGTCGCTCCGCTCGATGCCACCGCAAACTTCGCCGGCTGGATGGCCCGCGCGATTGGGCCGCTGTTCAAGGAGAACCGGATCGCGCGCGACCAACTGACTTTGGCCTTTCCGGAAAAATCCGCCGCCCAAATCGACACCATCCTGCGCGGTGTCTGGGACAATGTCGGGCGCGCCGGCGCGGAATTCGCCCAGCTCGACCGGCTGTGGGATTACGATGCCGACCACCCCGAAAAGCCGAGCCGCGTCGAATTCCGGCCGGTCGATACCGAGCGCTTCAACAATCTGCGCGACGACGGCAAGCCGGCGCTTATCTTTGCGTCGCATCTGGCGAACTGGGAACTGCCCGCGATCTGCGCCGCGACCCACCACCTCGACAGCGCCGTTCTCTATCGCCGGCCCAACATCCGCGCGGTCGACCGTTGGCTGCGCGACACCCGCAGCGCCAGCATGGGCACATTGATTGCCACCGGACTGGATGCGCCGATCAAGATCTCGGACGCGCTCAAGCGCGGCACTCATGTCGGCATGCTGGTCGATCAGTATTTCGTGCGCGGCGTCGAGGTCACTTTCTTTGGCCGCCGCACCATGGCCAATCCGCTCTTGGCGCGCCTCGCTCAGCATTTCGATTGCCCAATCCACGGCGCCCGCATCGTCCGCCTGCCCGGCAATCGTTTCCGCGCCGAATTGACCGACGAGATCAAGCCGGCGCGCGGCACCGACGGCAAGATCGATATCGCCGCTACGACGCAGATCGTCATCGGTGTCGTCGAAGGCTGGATCCGCGAGCACCCCGAGCAGTGGCTGTGGCTGCACCGGCGCTGGCGGCCGGAAGACGCGGGCCGCAACGGCTGACCGCACCTCCGCCCGAATCGATTCGGCGAAGCGCAAAATTCCATCGCAGCGCAGTCTTTTTTATTCGCGATTCAAGCGAATTAGCTAGTTTTCAACCGTCAATAAGCAACTCACCGGCGGCCTCGGCATTGTCGGGACAGCCGATTACAAGGTGCACACGCATATCGTCAAAGCGGGCCTGAACGACCGGTTCGGGACGTACTGACCCGTCCGCCCCCCGCTCCGGCACACATGCAAAAGGCCCGGTTTCCCGCCAGGCCTTTTTCCCTGCCGTCCGCGATCAGGTCCTGGTCGGCAGCCCCGCAGCCTTCCAGGCAATGATGCCCCCGGCCATATGCGCCGTATAGGGGTAGCCGGCGTCCTGGGCGGCCACGGAGGCGGTAATCGAGCGACGGCCCGACCGGCAGGCAAACACCACCTGCTTGCCCTGCGGATCGGGAATGGCGGCCGGATCGAAGGCCGACAGCGGCACCACCACGGCGTCCGGATAGGCCTCGACGGCGATCTCATTCGGCTCGCGCACATCGACCAGCAGCATCTTGCCAGCCTTCATGCCCGCTGCAACTTCCTCCGGCGTCAGGTTGGTGACTTCGTCGGCGCGCGGCATCTCATCGGCCATAGACGGGCTCCAAGGGTATTGGCCCGGGTGCGGGACCATACCGGCGCTTTTAACCGGAATTGACGCCCGCCGCACCCGGCTTTTTCGGCCTTCACTTTTATACCGTCACCTGTGTGCCGACTTCGACCACGCGCCCGGTCGGGATTTGGAAATAGTCGGTCGCGTCGTTGGCGGTACGCGACAGCGCAATAAACAGCCGGTCCTGCCAGCCCGGCATACCGGAGTTGGCCGCCCGGCGCAGCAGACGGCGCGACAGGAAAAACGACGTCGACATGATGTCGAACGTCCAGCCCGAGGCGCGCGCGATGGCCAGCGCCTTCGGCACGTTCGGCTGCTCCATGAAGCCGAAGCGCAACACGACGCGCATGAACGTCTCCCCGACCGGGTCGATGCGGACTCGTTCGGACAGGTCGACGCGCGGCGTATCGGCCGTCTCGATGGTGAGAATGACGTTCTTCTCGTGCAAGACCTTGTAGTGCTTGAGGCTGTGCATCAAGGCGGTCGGCGCGAAGGCCGGATCGGCCGTCAGGAACACGGCCGTGCCGGGCACGCGCATTGGCGGCTTCTTTTCCAGGCTGGCAACCAATGTCTCAAGCGGGATTTCCAGCTTGCGCGTCTTGAGAACAAGCAGCCGGCTGCCGCGCCGCCACGTATACATCAGCACCATGACCAATGCGCCGAGCGCCAGCGGCATCCAGCCACCCTCGGCAATCTTGAGCATGTTGGCGGCGAGGAACGTCAGGTCGATCAGCAGGAAGGGCACGATCAGCGTCAGCGCGCCGATCAGCGGCCAGCGCCAGACCTTATGGATCACGACGATCGCCATCAGCGCGGTGACCACCATCGTGCCGGTCACGGCAATGCCATAGGCGGATGCCAGTGCGCTTGAGGAGCGAAACAACAAGACCAGCAACAACACGCCGATCAGCAGCAGCGTGTTGACACGCGGCATGTAGATTTGTCCGAACAGGGATTCCGACGTATGGCGGATTTCCAGACGCGGCAGCAGGCCGAGCTGGATCGCCTGGCGCGTCAACGAATAGGCGCCGGTAATCACCGCCTGGCTGGCGATAACCGTGGCGGCTGTCGCCAGCAACACCATCGGCACCAGCGCCCATTTGGGAAACATCAGGAAGAACGGGTTTTCAATCGCCTTCGGATCGGCGAGCACCAGCGCGCCCTGCCCCAGATAATTGATCGTCAACGCCGGCAATACGACGGTCAGCCAGGCCATGCGGATCGGCCCACGGCCGAAATGGCCGAGGTCGGCGTAGAGTGCTTCCGATCCGGTCACCACCAGAAACACAGCGCCGAGGGTGAAGAAGCCGATCAGACCGTGATGCAGCAGGAAGTCGATGCCGTAATGCGGGTTGAAAGCCTTCAGGACAGTCGGATTTTGTCCGATATGCCACAGGCCGGCCGTGGCCAGCGCGACGAACCAGATCAGCGTCAGCGGGCCGAATACCGCGGCGACTTTCGCGGTACCGCGCGACTGGACCGCAAACAGGACAATCAGGATCAGGACGGTGATCGGGACGACGTATGGTTCGAAGGCCGGCGTCACGGTCTTGATGCCCTCGACCGCTGAAAGCACCGACAGCGCCGGCGTAATGATGGCGTCGCCATAGAACAGCGCACCGCTGATAACGCCCAAAAGAATGATGAATCCATTGCCGTGCCCGACGACGCGCGAGGCCAGCGCCATCAGCGCCAGCGTGCCGCCTTCGCCGTTGTTGTCGGCACGCAACAAAATCAGAACGTATTTCGCCGTCACGACCAGAAACAACGCCCAGATGATCAGCGATAGAATTCCAAACACCACCGTTTCGCTCGCCGGATTGCCCGGACCGGCTGCCGCAAGAACCGACTCGCGCATGGCGTAAAGCGGACTGGTGCCGATATCGCCGTAGACAACGCCAATGCTGCCGAGGGTTAAAGCCCAGAAGCTGGCTTTACGCGGCACGTTGACGTGAGCGAACGAACCGCCAGAGGCGGCAGCGATGCTGTGTGACATGGTGGGATGACCTGGTCTGTTGCGATAAGCCGTGAACCGTGGGGCGCGGCTTATAACGCTGCGGGAACCAGGTCGGCACGGACGTTTTTGCAATGCAGCAAATCGAGCCATGCACAGATCGCGCAGCCGAAACTCTCAATAACCTTTATTTATCAGTCATTTAGACTACGACGCGCCCCGTGCCGTCTTTTTAGACGGTCACCTGCGTGCCGACCTCGACCACGCGCCCGGTCGGAATCTGGAAGTAGCTGGTCGCATCATTGGCCGACTGCGCCAGCCAGATGAACAGATGATCCTGCCAGGACGGCATACCCGAATTCGCCGAAGGCCGCAGCGTCCGCCGCGACAGGAAGAACGACGTCGACATGATGTCGAACTGCCAGCCGTGCTCGCGTGCGATGGCCAGCGCCTTCGGGATGTTCGGTTGCTCCATGTAGCCGAATTTCAACGATACCCGCGAGAAGTGCTCCGTGAGCGGCGTGATCTGCACCCGATCTTCCTCCGGGACGCGCGGCGTGTCCGAGGTGACAATGGTGAGAATGACATTGCTTTCGTGGAGAACCTTGTTGTGCTTGAGGTTATGCAGCATCGCCGTCGGCGCGAATTCCGGATCGCTGGTGAGAAACACCGCGGTGCCCGGCACGATATGGGGCGGCTTTTTCTCCAGGCTGCGGATCAATGTATCGATCGGCACCTCTGTGCGCCGCGTCTTGCTGATCAGGATTCCGCTGCCGCGCCGCCATGTTACGATGATCAATACGATGATGAAACCGAGAAGTACCGGAACCCAGGCGCCCTCCACCAGTTTCAGCGACGCGGCGGCGAAGAACAGACCATCCACGGCGATGAGCGGCGTCATCAGCAGCGCCGTCGTCCAGAACGACCAGCGCCAGAGTTTCCAGATGACGATAAAGCCGAGGACGGCCGCTACCAGACTGGTCGCCGACACCGCCAGCACATAGGCATGCGCCAGTGCGCCGGAGGTGCGGAACAGGATGACCAGCAACAGGACGCCGATCAGCAATGTCATGTTCACGCGCGGCATATAAATCTGGCCGTAATGCGATGCCGAGGTGTGCCGGATTTCAAACCGCGGGAACAGACCGAGCTGGATTGCCTGCTGAGTAATCGAATAGGCGCCGGTAATCACCGCCTGGCTGGCGATCGACGTTGCCAGCGTCGCCAGCGCCACCAAGGGCAGCAACAGCGCTTCCGGCACCAGCCGGTAAAAGGGATCGACCATCGCCGAGGGATCGGCAAGCACAAGCGCGCCCTGCCCGAAATAATTGAGCAACAATGCTGGCAGAACGAGACATATCCAAGCGGCCTGGATGGGCTTGCGGCCAAAATGGCCGAGGTCGGCATAAAGCGCCTCGCTGCCGGTGATGACCAGAAAAACAGCCGCCAGCGTCACCAGGGCGATCGTCGGGTTGCTGACCATGAACCCAACCGCATAAGCAGGATTGATCGCATGGAAGACGCCGGGATAGTCGACAATGTGCATGGCGCCGATCACGGCAAGCACACCAAACCAGACCACCATGATCGGGCCGAACAGACTCGCGACACGGCCCGTCCCGTGCGACTGCACCGCGAAAAGCGCGACGAGAATAGCGATCGTGAGCGGCAGTACATAAGGGTCGAATGCCGGCGTCGCTATCTTGATGCCTTCGATCGCCGACATGACCGATAGAGCCGGCGTAATAAACGTACTGCCATAAAACATCGCCGCACCGACGACGCCCAGCATCAGCACTGGCGTGGTGCGGCGGCCCAGCGCGCGGAACGCCAGCGCCGTCAGCGATAGTGTCCCGCCTTCGCCGTTGTTGTCGGCGCGCAGCAGAATGACGATGTATTTAATCGTGACGACGATGATGAGCGCCCAGACGATCATCGACAGGACGCCGAGCACGACCTCACTGGTCACGCCACGATCGCCGCTCGCGGCCAATACCGCCTCACGAAACGCGTACAGCGGGCTGGTGCCGATATCGCCATAGACAACGCCAACGCTACCGACCGCCAGAGCCGCGAAACTGGTAGGCGCGACCTTGCCGCTGTCCGATCCGCCGGACTCGGCGGACGCTGCCGTTTCGTGCACGCCGTCTTTCATGAATGCCGTTTTTCTGCGTCCGCGAAGGACAGGAAGGCGGGCCTTATAGCACCGCGCTCCCAGATAAAATACCAGCCGCGGCCTTCACCTGTTGATGAAGGTCAACCGGATGCAGTGCGAAAAATAGCGCGATCAGGGGTTTAAATCGACCGGAATTGGCGGTTCTTCGCGCATTAGGGTGATCGTCACCCGGCGGTTCGGCGACATCGAGGGGTTGTCCGGGAACAACGGGTCAGTGTCGGACTTGCCCGCCACCATATAGAAATGCCCCGGCGGCACGCCTTCGGCGGCCAGAATGGCACGCACCGCATTGGCGCGGTCGGCCGACAGTTCCCAGGGCCCATAGCCCGGCCGCGGCGGAACTTTGCTGGTCGCGGTATGGCCGGAAATCGCGATGCGGAACGGCATCGCCTTGAGCGACGGCGCCAGCTTCTGAATCAACTGGCGCGTGCGCTCGAACGGCTCCTTGGCCCCGTCAGCAAACATCGAACGCCCGTCCTGATCGACGATCTCGATATTCAGGCCCTGCTGGGTTTCCTCCAGCATGATGTGCTTCGAGGCTTCGGTAATCTCCGGCATGTTCTGCATCGCCTGACGCAACGAAGCGGAGGCCAGCGCAAATTTGCGATCTTCCTTGAGCCGCGCGCCATAGGTCCGGTTGCGCTCGTTGTCGTTCGGACCCGGCGTCGGCGACGCATCTTTCGGATCGATATTGGCGACGCTCTTGAGTTTCGGCCGCGTCGGCAGGCCCATGACCTCAATGACGCCCGAATAGCGCACCTTGTCCTGCACGCCGAAGGCCTCGCGCATCGAGCCGGCAACGACCTGAAGCTTGGCCGCATCCTGCGTCGAGAACGCGACCAGCATCACGAAAAACGCGACCAACAGCGCCATCAGATCGGCGAAAGTCACGAACCAGCCGTGACCGCCTTCATGTCCGCCGCGTTTCTTTTTGGCCATACCGGTGGTCCGTCAAGCCGTGGCGGGTTCGGGCACGCCGTCCTCAAGGGGGTGGCGATGCTTCTCCGGGAGATAGGCCAGCAGCATTTCGCGCACCAAAGTCGGTGACTTGGCTTCTCGGATCATCAAAATGCCGTCGATGATCAGCGAACGATTGATTTCTTCGTCCACCAATTTGACGTGCAGCTTGTCGGCAAGCGGCAAGCAGAAAAGGTTCGCCACGGTCGCGCCGTAGAATGTGGCGAGCAATGCCGACGCCATATAAGGGCCAAGCTTGGATGGGTCGGTCATGTTGGCGAACATCTGCACCATGCCAATCAAGGTTCCGACCATGCCGAAGGCCGGCGCGCAGTCACCGATGGCCCGGTAAATCTTTCCGCCTTCATCGAGATGGGTGAGGAAGTTGTCGCGGTCGCGCTCGAGATTGTCGCGGATAAAATTGGTGTCATAGCCGTCGGCGACGAAGCGGATGCCCTTGGCCAGGAACGGATCGTCGGTTTCGACCTTTTCCAGACCGACCGGACCGGACTTGCGGGCGACTTCGGCAATGCCGGCGATTTCATCGACCAGTTCGCGCTGGCTCGTGCGCCGCATCGAAAACGCATATTTCATGCCAAGCGGCATGCCATGGAAGATTGCGCCGAGCGGGAAACGGATCAGCGTGGCGGCAAAAGCCCCACCGAAAATGACGATGAAAGCGTGCATGTCCAGGAACATTCCCAGATTGCCGCCCATCAAAATCATCGTAAGAAGAACGGCGATGCCGGAGATAAGCCCTAGACCGGTCGCGATATCCATAAAACTACCCCACCAACGCCTACCAACAACTCGCGATCGCCACATATCGACGACGCTCACAGACCCGAGACCGCCGCTGTTAAGGGAGGGTAAAGGCTAACCCATCGTGAAAGTAATCTGGCCGACCGGCGCCTTAAAATCTGTGATCCAGCGCCGGGGGTACTGTAAAAACTCTTGCGAAAGGGTATCAAAGTGCGATTGGCGCACCTGGTGCCTTTAAAGAAGCATTAACCGGAGGGGGTAGCCCATGCGTGACGTTGGCCATTTCATCGGCGGCAAGACCGTCAAGGGGACCTCCGGGCGGACCGGGGACGTGTTCGATCCCAATACCGGCGAAGTGCAGGCCAAGGTCGCGCTCGCCAGCAAATCCGAGGTCGAGACGGCCATCGCCAATGCGGCAGCCGCACAGCCGGCCTGGGCCGCCACCAATCCGCAGCGCCGCGCCCGCGTGATGTTCAAGTTTCTCGAACTGATCGCCAGGGAAAACGACAGCCTCGCCAAATTGCTGTCGTCCGAGCACGGCAAGACCGTGCCCGACGCAAAAGGCGACATCCAGCGCGGCGTCGAGGTCGTCGAATTCGCCTGCGGCATTCCCCATTTGTTGAAGGGCGAATTCACCGAAGGCGCCGGGCCTTCCATCGATCTTTATTCGGTGCGCCAGCCGCTCGGCGTCGTCGCCGGCATTACGCCGTTCAACTTCCCGGCGATGATCCCGCTGTGGAAATGTGCGCCGGCGATTGCCTGCGGCAATGCCTTCGTCCTCAAGCCGTCCGAGCGCGACCCGTCCGTGCCGATGCGGATCGCCGAACTGTTTCTGGAAGCCGGCCTGCCGCCCGGCATTCTCAATGTCGTCAATGGCGACAAGGAAGCGGTCGATACCTTGCTGACCGATCGCCGCATCCAGGCGGTCGGTTTCGTCGGTTCGTCCGACATCGCGCAATACATCTATGCGACCGCCGCGGCGCACGGCAAACGCGCGCAATGCTTCGGCGGCGCCAAGAACCACATGATCGTGATGCCCGATGCCGATATGGACCAGGCGGTCGATGCCCTGATCGGCGCAGGTTACGGCTCGGCCGGCGAACGCTGCATGGCGATTTCGGTGGCGGTGCCGGTCGGCGAGAAGACCGCCGACATCCTGATGAAGAAGCTGATCCCGCGCGTCGAGAGCCTGAAGATCGGCCTGTCGAGCGATGCCGGCGCCGATTACGGCCCGGTGGTCACCAAGGCGGCGCTCAATCGGATCAGGGATTATGTCGATACCGGCGTCAAGGAAGGCGCGACGCTCGCCGTCGATGGCCGCGGCTTCAAGATGCAGGGCTACGAGAACGGCTTCTTCATGGGCGGCTGCCTGTTCGACAACGTCACCTCGGACATGAAGATCTACAAGGAAGAAATCTTCGGGCCCGTGCTGTCGGTGGTGCGCGCCAAGACCTACGAGGACGCGCTGCGCCTGCCGAACGAGCATGAGTACGGCAACGGCGTCGCCATCTACACCCGCGACGGCGACACCGCGCGCGATTTCGTCAACCGCGTCCAGGTCGGCATGGTCGGCGTCAACTTCCCGATCCCCGTGCCGCTCGCCTATCACACCTTCGGCGGCTGGAAGCGCTCCGGCTTCGGCGACCTCAACCAGCACGGTCCGGACTCGGTGCGCTTCTACACCAAGACAAAGACGGTCACCGCGCGCTGGCCGGGCGGCACCAAAGAAGGCGCCGAATTCTCGATCCCGACGATGAAATAAGGACGCCGCCGCATGAGCGTCTGGCGCGCCGGAGCCGTTCTCTTCGCCACCGCGCTTGCCGGCTGTGCCGGCGGCGCGGGCACGTCTTCCTTTCTGTCCGACCGGCCGCCCCCTGGCGCCGCCGACCTGACGGTCGTCGGGCGCTGGATGCTGGCGGCGCCGAACGCGCCGGCCTGCGGCCTGAACTTCACCGCCAGGCCCGGCGCGACCGAAGGCAGCGTCGCGCCGGAGGGCGGCTGCCCGGAACGCTTCTTCACAAGCCGCCGCTGGACACTTCAACAAAGCGCCCTCACCGTAAGCGACGACGACAACAATGCGCTCGGCCAGTTTACTTTTACCGGCGAGCGTTTTGAGGGGAAATCGACGAGCGGCACGCCGCTGACGCTATCGCGCTGACACGCCAAGCTTTAAACATTCGCCGCAAAAAAAGGCTGCCATCCGATGTCCGATTACAAGCTCTATTGCTTCGCCCAGTCCGGCAATGCCTATCGCGCCGCGCTAATGCTCAATTTGATCGGCGCCAAGTGGCAGCCGGTGTGGATCGACTTTTTTGGCGGCGGCGTGCAGCGCACGCCGGATTACCGCGATGGCGTCAACGAAATGGGCGAAGTGCCGGTGCTGGTCGACGGCGACAAGAAGCTGACCCAGTCCGGCGTCATCCTGACTTGCCTGGCGCGCAAGTCGGGTAAGTTTCTCCCCGTCGGCGAAGACGAAGAACTCGAATCGCTGCGCTGGATCATTTTCGACAACCAGAAGGTCAACGGCTTTCTCGGGCCGTACCGATTTCTCAAGACATTGGCCAAGCCGCCGGGCGATCCGGCCGTGCTGGCGTTCCTGAAAGGCCGCATCGACAACAACCTCGCCATCGTCAACAAGCGCCTGACCGGCCGCGACTTCCTGGTCAGTGACAAACCGACGATCGCCGACATTTCCATGACGGCCTATTTGTATTACCCGGCCGAAGAATTTGGCTTCGATATCGCCAAGGAGCATCCGGCGATCGGCGCCTGGCTCAAGCGCATGGAAGCCCTGCCCGGCTGGGCGCATCCTTACGACCTGATGCCCGGCTATCCTTTCGGCACGCAAGGCTATCGCAACAAGTAGCTCGTCATGGCCGGTCTCGTCCCGGCCATCCACGACTTTCTTCGTCGCCAAGACGTGGATGCCCGGCACAAGGCCGGGCATGACGAAGAAAGAAAAACACGGAACATGACCTCAGTCGTGCTTGTGGCCGTGATGGGCATGATCATGGTCATGGCTGTGGTCGTGACCGCAATGCGCGTCATGCACATGACCGTGGTCATGATGATGGTCGTGATGATGGCCATGATCGTGCGCCGGCTGCGGCGCATAGGCGCCGCCTTCCGGTTCGAATGGCGCGTCGATCGGCGTCACCTTGGCGCCGAGCGCCGACAGCAACGCTTCGACCGCGGCCTCGCGCTGGACGCGAATGCGGTTCGGCAATAACTGGACCGCAACGTGCCGGTCTCCGAGGTGCCAGGCCAGCCGCGCCAGCGCCGAGACATCGGCGGCGCGCGCTTCCAGCAGAGGCTCCGGCGCCGCCACCACTTCGACCAAAGAACCGTCGTCGAGCATCAGAAGATCGTCGGTGCGCAGGCGCGGCGCGCCCGGCACATAGATATCAATGGCGTTGCCCTTGACGCTTGTCACGCTCGCCGGCTCGCCGCTACGTGCGGCATAGCCAAGGATCACGGTATCGGCGGTGGGGCGGCCGTGACGATGGGCTGCGGCAATGACGCCTGTCGCGCGGGCCATGTCAGTTCAGGTGAGTTGGGCGATTGCGGTCGCCGTCAGCGCCGGGAACGGTGTCGCTCGGCAAGTCAGCCGCAGCGCCATCGCCACCCGCCGCGGCGCCGGCCAGCGCGTCCTTGCGGACATAATCGCGGTACGACAGCCAGCCCAAAGGCAGGCAGATCAAATAGACCACCGCGCCGAACGACAATACTTCCCACGGATAGGCGATCAGCAGCGCGAAAATCAGGACCGCGACGACGAAGACCGGCAGCACCATTTCCGGCGGCACCCGCTTGCCGACGCGCTTGCCGGAGAACACCGGCAGCCGCGACACCATCAGCAGCCCGATCGTCAGCGTGTAGAAGAAGGTGAGCCAGATCGTGAAAAGGCTGTTGGGCACGCCGAGGAAGAACAGGTAGATCGGCAGCAACACAGTCAAGGCGCCGGCCGGCGCCGGAATGCCGGTGAAGAAGTTGCCGGCCCAGTTAGGCTTGTTCGGATCGTCGATCATGACGTTGAACCGCGCCAGCCGCAACGCCGCGCAAATGGCGAACACCAGCGCCACGATCCAACCGATCGACTTCAACTGGTGCAGACCCCAGAAATACAGGATCAGCGCCGGCGTCACGCCGAAATTGACGAAGTCGGCCAGGCTGTCCAGCTCGGCGCCAAAGCGCGACGTGCCCTTGAGCATGCGCGCGACGCGGCCGTCTATGCCGTCGAGCACGGCGGCAAAGACGATGGCGCCGAGCGCCAACTCGAGCTTGCCCTCGATGGCGAGGCGGATCGCGGTCAGGCCGGCGCACAGCGCCAGCAGCGTGATGAGATTGGGCAGCAGCGTCCGTACCGGGATCGCCTTGAAACGGCGGCGGCGGGGCGACTGCGTGGGATCGATGGGTTGAAAGACCATGGCCGCAATATAGACGCTTAATGACGGCGGCGCCACGGCGCCAGAGGCAAGTTCCACGTCCCGTTTAACGATTTGGCGAGCAGCAGATCAGCCGGCCCGGAAGCCGCGCCCCTCGTCGGTCACGCGCAAATCGGCCAGCACGGTCTCGCCGGAGAACGCGGTCTGCCCAACCGCGACCAGCGGCGTGGTGCCTTCCGGCACGTAAACGTCGAGCCGCGAGCCGAAACGGATCATGCCGAAGCGCTCGCCGGCGCCGACGGGCTGGGTTTCGCGCACATAGCAGACGATGCGCCGCGCGATCAGGCCGGCGATCTGGACGACGGCGATACGGGTACCGGCAGTGGAGATCACCAGCGAATTGCGCTCATTATCGAGCGACGCCTTGTCGAGATCAGCATTGAAGAACTTGCCCGGCTGATAGAGGATTTTCTCGACCCGGCCGCTCACCGGACTGCGGTTCACATGGCAATCGAACACGCTCATGAACACGGAAATGCGCAGCATCGGCGCAGGTCCGAGACCCAGTTCGTGCGGCGGCGGCGTGGTCGTGATCATGCTGACGCGGCCATCGGCCGGCGACACGACGAGGCCTTCGCGTACCGGCGTCACCCGCGGCGGGTCGCGGAAGAAATAGACGCACCACACTGTGAGCACCGTGCCGACCCAGCCGAGCGGCGTCCAGATCCAGAACAGGATCAGGCTGGCAAAGGCAAAGGCGCCGATGAAGGGATAGCCCTCCGGCGTGATCGGCACGAACTGCTTGCGGATCGAATCATAAATCGACATGGGCTGAATTTCTCAGTCGCATTGCTGGGTTCCCCTCTCCCCTTGGGGGAGAGGGTGGCGCGCGGAGCGCGCCGGGAGAGGGGTATCGGTTATTGCGCTAGATATTTCACCAAGAGCAGCCTGGGTTCGTTTCAACACATCGTTATTCCAAAACCTGAGGACTCGATATCCTTCCTGACGCAACCAGTCATCACGTCTGCGGTCACTTACATTATCCGCATGCTGACCTCCATCGACTTCGACAATAAGCTTTTGATCGAAGCAGATGAAGTCAACGATGTACGGGCCTATCGGTGCCTGGCGTTTAAATTTCAAGTCAAGAAAGCGGTGGGCGCGCAGATGATACCATAAGCGCCGCTCGGCATCGGTCATCGCACTGCGAAGCTGCTTAGCCTGCGCCCTTTTCATACCCCTCTCCCGGCTCGACCTACGGTCGAGCCACCCTCTCCCCCAAGGGGAGAGGGGAAGGGTGCCACATGCCACGGCACGATGCATCCAACCTACTCCGCCGCGGTGGCCGGCACATCCGCCGGCGTTGTCGCAGCTTCGGTTATTTTATCGCTCACCAGTGGCGGATTACGGTTCGGCGCGGCGTCGTTCTCGCCGGCGCGAGCGAGTTTCTCGCGCGCTTCCTCGGCCTCACGCTGCCGGTTCCACATGCTGGCGTAAAGTCCGCTTTTGGCGAGCAGCGCATGGTGATTGCCGCGCTCGACGATCTCGCCCTGATCGAGCACGATGATCTCGTCGGCGCCGACAATGGTCGACAGGCGATGCGCGATCACCAGAGTGGTCCGCCCTTTCGAGATCCGCTCCAGCGCGTCCTGGATTTCCTTTTCGGTGTGACTGTCGAGCGCCGATGTCGCCTCGTCCAGCACCAGGATCGGCGGCGCCTTCAGGATGGTGCGGGCAATGGCGACGCGCTGCTTCTCGCCGCCGGACAGTTTCAGGCCGCGCTCGCCGACTTCGGCGTCGTAGCCCTTTGGCGCCAGACGGATAAAGCCGTCGATCTGCGCCAGCCGCGCCGCTTCTTCCACTTCGGCGTCACTGGCTTCCCAGCGGCCATAGCGGATGTTGTAGCGAATGGTGTCGTTGAAGAGCACGGTATCCTGCGGCACCATGCCGATGACCTGGCGCAGCGACTTCTGCGTCACCTTGGCGATGTCCTGCCCGTCAATGGTGATGCGGCCGCCGAACAGATCGTAAAAGCGGAAAATCAGCCGCGACAAGGTCGATTTACCGGCGCCGGAGGGCCCGACCACCGCGACGGTTTTACCGGCCGGCACCTCGAAGCTGATGCCCTTGAGAATGCGCCGGCCCGGCTCATAGGCGAACTGCACGTTCTCGAAACGAATGGCGCCGCCGGTGACCTTGAGCGGGCTCGCGTTCGGCTCGTCCTTGATCTCCGGATCACGCGACAGGATGGTGAACATCAATTCGATGTCGGTGATCGCCTGCTTGATCTCGCGGTAGACCATGCCCATGAAATTGAGCGGCTGGTAAAGCTGAATCATCATCGCGTTGATCAGCACGAAATCGCCGACCGTCTTGGTGCCGGCGCTGATCTCGGTGGCGCACAGCACCATGGCGGCCGCCAGCCCGAACGTGAAGATCGTCGCCTGCCCGGCATTGAGCACGGCGAGTGACGTATAGGCGCTGGTCGAGGCTTTCTCGTAGCGCGCCATGGCCCGGTCGTAGCGCTCGGCTTCGCGTTCCTCGGCGCTGAAATATTTGACCGTCTCGAAATTGAGCAGCGAGTCGATCGCCTTGATATTGGCGTCGGTGTCGCTGTCGTTCATGCGGCGGCGAATGCCGATGCGCCATTCGGTGGCATAATAGGTGTAGACCAGATAGAGCCCGACGGTGACCAGGATCACCGCGACATAGCGCCAGTCGAACTGCCACATCAGCACGGCGACGATCATCGCCAGTTCGACGATGGTCGGCGCCAGTTGCAGGATGACCATGCGGACGATGGTCTCGATGGCGTTGCGGCCGCGCTCGAGCACGCGCGTCAGGCCGCCGGTCTTGCGCTCGAGATGAAAGCGCAGCGACAATTCATGCATGTGCACGAAAGTGCGGAACGCCAGCCGGCGCACCGCGTGCATCGCCACCTTGGCGAACATGCCGTCGCGCAACTGCGTCAGCGCCGCCATCAGGATGCGCATGCCGCCATAGGCCACGGTCAGGGCAATCGGCGCGGCCAGCACCCATAGCAACCATTCGCTGTCGCCGGCCGATCCGTTGCTGACGCCGGCGAGCGCATCGGTCGCCCATTTGAAGGTGAACGGTACCACCATGGTCGCCAGCTTGGCGCCAAGCAGAAGCACCATAGCGCCGACGATGCGCGCCTTCAGGTCGGCGCGGTCGGTCGGCCAGATATAGGGCCACAGATGGATGACCGTGCGCAGCAGCGAGCCGCTCTCGGCGGACACGGCAGGTTTCGGCTCATGGGGGCGGTGGGCGTGGTGGTCGGTCATTCAAATCCCGGGCAACAAGGCCCCTCATATAGGGGGATTCTCAGGCTTGTTCACCCTTGCGCGGCCGGTTCTTTCAGGAAAAGCGGTAGTTTAGGCAACCATCTTGACGATGGGGCGGACGCATTGCACATGCAGGGCATGAATCGGCCTGAAACAATCTCAAAAATCACGAAAATCTGCGTCTATTGCGGCTCCGGCGGGGGCACCGATCCGGCTTTCGTCGAAGCGGCGACGGCTTTCGGCGCGGCCATGGCCAAGGCCGGTATCGGCCTCGTCTATGGCGGCGGCGACATGGGCATGATGGGCGCTGTGGCGGACGCAGTCCGGCGCAACGGCGGATCGGTCACCGGCATCATCCCCGAGTTCCTGCTGAACAAGGAGCGCGCCGGCATCAACGGCGACGGCCTCATCGTCACCGCCGACATGCACGAGCGCAAGCGCAAGATGTTCGAGATGGCCGATGCTTTTGTCGCCATGCCGGGTGGCGTCGGCACGCTCGAGGAATTGGTCGAACAGCTCACCTGGGCGCAACTCGGCCGCCACAAGAAGCCGATCCTGATCGCCAACATCAAGGGCTTCTGGCAGCCGCTCTGCGCTTTGCTCGATCACATGAAGGCGCTCGACTTCATCCGCGCCAGCATGGACTTCGAATTGTTGGTCGCCGACCGCATCGAAGACATTCTGCCGAAGCTGCAAGAGGCAGCGGCGGCCGTTCCCGAGGCGGCCAAGGACATGCCGCCCGCGGTCGCCGAGAAGCTGTAGCTTGCTACACCTCCCCTCCGGGGAAGGTGAAACAGACTCGCCGTTCCGTTCACGGCAGGAACGTCACCGCCTCGATACGGTTACTGTCGGGATCGCGAATGAACGCAGCGTAATAGCCGCCCTCGCCGTCATGCGGCCGCAGGCCCGGCGCGCCATCGCTCAATCCGCCGGCTTGCAAGGCCGCGCCGTGGAAGGCATCGACCAGATCGGTCGAACGCGCACGGAAGCAGACATGTGCGCCGTTCGACGACGTGAGCGGCGGCATGTCCGAGCGCAGGTTGATCCAGAACTCAGGGTATGTCTTGCCGAAGCCGACCGTCTCCGGGCGCACTTCCAGTTTATTCATGCCGAGCGCGCCGAGCACGGCTTCATAGAACTCCGTTGCCGCCGCGAGGTCTCGCACCGCTACCGAGACGTGGTCGATCATGGTCTTGTCTCACGCCGGCGCGCCGGACTTCATCAGCTTGTAGATAATCGAATCCATCAGCGCCTGAAACGACGCATCGATGATATTGGCCGAGACGCCAATCGTGGTCCAGTGATCGCCGTGCTCGTCCTGGCTTTCGATGAGCACCCGCGTCACCGCCTCGGTGCCGCCATTGAGGATACGCACGCGGTAGTCGGTCAGCGACAGGCCTTGGATATATTTCTGATACTTGCCAAGGTCCTTGCGCAAAGCCTGATCGAGCGCATTGACCGGGCCGTTGCCTTCGGCGGCCGAGATCATGTTGTCGTCGCCGACCTTGACCTTGACCACCGCCATGGTGACCGTGACTCTTTCGCCGACCGCGTTGATGCGTTGCTCGACACTGACATCGAACTGGGTGACGTCGAAATAGGTCGGCACGGTGCCGAGCGTGCGCCGCGCCAGAAGATCGAACGAAGCATCGGCGGCTTCATAGGCATAGCCGAGGGCTTCGCGCTCCTTGACGATTTCCAGAAGACGGCCGATGCGCGGGTCTTCCTTGTCGGCCTTGATGCCGATACGCTCGAGTTCGGCCAGCACGTTCGACTTGCCGGCCTGTTCGGAGACCAGCACCTTGCGCTTGTTGCCGACCAGTTCCGGCGCAACGTGCTCGTAGGTCGCCGGCTCCTTGGCGATGGCGGAAGCATGAATGCCGGCCTTGGTGCCGAAGGCGTTCTCGCCGACATAAGGCGAATAGCGGTTCGACGGACGGTTGAGCCGTTCGTCGAGCGCGCGCGACACCTGTGACAACTTCTTGAGCTGCGCATCGCTGACGCCGATGACGAACTTGTCGGAGAACTCGGGTTTCAACTTGAGCGTCGGAATGATCGACACCAGATTGGCATTGCCGCAACGCTCACCGAGGCCGTTGAGCGTGCCCTGGATCTGGCGCACGCCGGCGCGCACGGCGGCCAGCGAATTGGCCACCGCCTGCTCGGTGTCGTTGTGGGCGTGAATGCCGACGTGATCGCCGGGGATGGCCTTCACCACCTCGCCGACGATTCTTTCGACTTCATGCGTCAGCGTGCCGCCATTGGTGTCGCATAGCACCACCCAGCGCGCGCCCTCGTCGTAGGCCGCCTTGGCGCAGGCCAGCGCGAACTGCGGATTGGCCTTGTAGCCGTCGAAGAAATGCTCGCAGTCGAGCAGCACTTCGCGGCCCTTGGCCTTGGCGGCGCGCACGCTGTCGCGGATCGAAGCGATGTTCTCGTCCTCGGTCGTCTCCAGCGCGACGCGGACATGATAGTCCCAGCTCTTGGCGACGAAGCAGATCGCATCGGCCTTGGCCTCGAGCAGCGCGGCGACGCCGGGGTCGTTCGATATCGAGCGCCCGGGACGCCGCGTCATGCCGAAAGCGGTGAACTTCGTCTTCAGGCCATGATCGGCGGCGAAGAATTCGGTATCGGTCGGGTTGGCGCCGGGATAGCCGCCCTCGACATAATCGATGCCGAGTTCGTCCAGCATGGCGGCAATCGCCAGCTTGTCCGCGAGCGTGAAATCGACGCCGTTGGTTTGCGCGCCGTCGCGCAAAGTGGTGTCGAACAGATACAAACGCTCGCGGGACATCTTGCCGGCCTTTATGAGAATCTCGTGACGACATAAAGCGCGAGCATCGCCGCGGCGACGATCACCGCGTATTTCAACACGATGTAATATTTCCAGTGCTTGGGAAACGGTGTCTCGGGTGGCTTGGTCATGTCGCCTCCTGTTTTGCCGCGAGCTTCTTGTGCATTGTCGTGTTGGCGAGCCATTCATCGCCGACCGAAATCGAATTGCGCTGCTGCGCGACATAGCCGCGCTTCTCGAAGAAACCGCGCGCGCTGTCGCTGGCATCGACGCTGAGCTTATCCGCGCCGCGCGCGCCGGCCAGTTTCTCCAGCGCATCGGCCAGCATGGCGCCGACGCCCTGCCCGGCCGCGACCGGATGCACATAGAGGAGATCGATGTCGCGGCTGTTGGCGAGCGAAGCAAAGCCGACGGGCGAGCCTTGCAAGGTCGCGATCAGAGTCAGTTGACCGCCAAGGCGTTTGGCGAAGGCTTCAAGATCGTCGACGCGCGACAACCAGGCCTGCTGCTGCGCTTCGCTGTAATCGTCGGCGGTCAAATCGGTGACGCTCTCGCGGAAGATTTCCGCCAGCACCGGCGTATCGACCGGCAGAAACGGCCGCAGCGCCAGCTTGGGATGCGCGGTCGCCATCAGAAGCCTCCCCGCGGCGGCCATTCGGCGGTGTCGCGATCGGGGTGCTGGTAGCTGATGACAGTGGCGTTGAACTTTTCCTGCTCGGGTTCGGTGCCGCCGGCGCGCGTCGGCAGGCTGCAAAGGCCGTCAAAGAAGGCGCGCTTGTCGGCCGGGTTGACCTGGATCGTTGGCGGCACGACTTCCGGTTTGTCGAATGAGCCGACGGCGACCTCGACCGGGCCGCCGTAATCATAGGTCAACGGCGTGCCGCAGTCGCCGCAAAAGCCGCGCTTCACTCTATTGGAGCTTTGAAAATATCGCGGCGTGCCGCGCGTCCATTCCAGATCGTGCACCGTCACCAACGCGCCGAAGAAGCCGCCGAACGCCTTCTGGCACATGCGGCAATGACAGATCGAGGCGCGGCCAAATTTCGAACCGCGAAACCGCACCGCGCCGCATTGGCAGCCGCCGGAAGCCATCCCGCTCATCGCGCGACCTCCCACGTCGTCCCTTCCTTGGAATCCTTGAGCACGACGCCCATGCCTGCGAGTTCGTCGCGGATGCGGTCGGATTCCTTGAAATCCTTGTTGGCGCGCGCCGCGGTTCGGGCATCGATCAACGCCTGCACCTTGCCGGCGTCAACATCGGCATCAGCCTGCCGGCGCGCCGCCCATTCCGCCGCGCTCTCACGCAGGAAACCAAGCATGCGCAGCGACCAGGCCAGTTCGTTGCGCGCCACCTCGTCGCCGCCTTGCGCCTTGTTGCGCAGGCCATGCAGCACGGTGATGACCTGATGCGTGTTGAGGTCGTCGCTGAGCGCCGCCAGCACCGCTTTGGAAATCCGGTCACCGGTGGCGTCGCCGACCACCCAGTACCAGTCGTCGAGCGTCTTCCAGCTTTCCTCCAGTCCCTTCACCGTCCAATCGATCGGCTGGCGGTAATGCGTGCGCAGCATGTTGAAGCGCAGCACCTCGCCAGGCCATTTATCGAGCAGTTCGCGGATGGTGAAGAAGTTGCCGGCGCTCTTCGACATCTTCTCGCCTTCGACCTGAAGGAAGCCGTTGTGCATCCAGAAATTCGCCATGACCGGCGTGCCGTGCGCGCAGCGCGATTGCGCGATTTCGTTTTCGTGGTGCGGAAAAATAAGATCGAGCCCGCCGCCGTGAATGTCGAACACTTCGCCCAGATAGGCCGCGCTCATCGCCGAGCATTCGATGTGCCAGCCGGGACGGCCCCGGCCCCACGGACTGTCCCAGCCGGGTTCGTCGGCCGACGACTGCTTCCACAGCACGAAGTCGCTCGGGTGCTTCTTGTGGGCGTCGACCGCGACGCGCGCGCCTGCCAGCTGGTCCTCGAGATTGCGGCCGGACAGCGCGCCATAATCCGGCATCGACGTGGTGTCGAACAGAACTTCGCCGCCGGCCTCGTAGGCATGACCGCGCGCGATCAGTTGCTCGATCAGGGTCACCATGTCGGCCTTGCCGTCGGCGCGCGGCAACACGAAATCGGTGGCGCGCGGCTCGACCGTCGGACGGAGGCAACCGAGCGCATCGACGTCGGCGTGGAATTGCGCCTCAGTCTTTTCCGTGACCTTTCGGATCGCCTCGTTCAGCGGCAGGCCGGGATAATCGCGCGCCGCCCGCGCGTTGATCTTGTCATCGACGTCGGTGATGTTGCGGACGTAAATCACATGGCTGTCGCCGTAGATGTGGCGCAGCAGCCGGTACAAAACGTCGAAGACGATGACCGGCCGGGCATTGCCGATATGAGCGAAGTCGTAAACCGTCGGCCCGCAGACATACATGCGCACGCGTGTTCTATCGATCGGGACGAAATCCCGTTTTTCGCGCGTCAGGGTGTCGTAAAGCCGCAAATGCATAAGGCTCACCAAGGCTGGCGATCCCGCTGGCCGGGGCGTCCCTTATTATCTCGATTCGATAAAAGACGGCCTAGCCAGCGGTTGACGCTAGCTAATAATCGCGCGGCAAATGCCGCAAATGGGGTTCAGGCCGCTCATGGCCGGAACAATGCGCAGTTGAGCCATAACCGTCAAGTCCCACGCCCCTGCGCACCCCCTAAAACCGGCCGCGCGGGCCGAACACAGGCCCGCCGCACCGGTTAATCGCCCCTTAACGATTTCGCTCGCATTGTTCCGGACGGTTCCGGAAAGGCGCCTTTCAAAAAGCGGGCAATCTCATGCGGACACTTCTGGTCAGTCTCAGCGCCGTCTTTTGCCTCTGGCTCACCGGCAACGCGCAAGCCGAGCGTCGTCTGTTCATCATCGCCAACGACGCCGGCAGCTATGGCGTCGACCGCTGCCTTGCCACTGGCGCCAAATGCGGGGCGGCTGCCGCCAACGCCTATTGCAAGACCCGCGAATTTGCCGAAGCCGCCTCCTACAGCAAAGTCGATCGTGACGACGTAACCGGTGCCATCCCGACCGGCGGGACCGGCGGCTGCAAGGGCGGCAAGTGCGACGATCTGGTCGCCATCGTCTGCACGCGCTGACCTGGCCGACGCCCGAAAAAGTTCCTAAGTTCCATAGCCGACCTATGGCCGCGACACGCGGTCGTTGTCCATGCCATGCATGTGCAGTTGAGTTTGAAGCGGCGTCTCGGTACGACTATGCGACCAGCCCTTCCGGCCGCAAGAGCGCATGCCCTATCTGACAGCCCCACCAAAACCTGCCGCCGCACCAACCACCGATGGCCGCGCCGAGCGTCCGCTGCGGCTGTTGATGGTCGCTTCGGTCGTCTTGCCGCTCATCATTTTC